>CAZBLQ010000004.1:0-72123 GCA_964492635.1 uncultured Oleiharenicola sp. | reverse complement strand
TTCGAGCCGGCCGGATTCGATCTTCGAGAAATCCAGGATGTCGTTGATGATGGTGAGCAGCGCCTCGCCGCTGCCGCGCACGGTGCGCACCCAGTCGCGCTGTTCCGCCGACAACTGCGTGTCGAGCAGCAGGCTGGTGAAACCGATGACCGCGTTCATCGGGGTGCGGATCTCGTGGCTCATGACGGCGAGGAACTCGCTCTTGGCCTGGCTGGCGAGATTGGCCTCGACGGCGGACTGTTGCGCGCGGGCGATGGCGGATTCAAGCTGCTCGTTGAACTGCTCGGATTGTTCGCGCGCGGTGCGCAGCGCCACCTCGGTCTCGCGCCAGGAAGTGACGTCGGTGTGCGTGCCGATCATCCGCAGCGGCCGGCCCTCGGGACTGAAACGCGCCTTGCCGCGCGCCAGGATCCAGCGCCAGGAGCCGTTCTTGTGCTGCATGCGGAATTCCACGGCATAAGTTTCAGTGCGGCGGATCAGGTAGGCATCAAGGGTTGCCTGCACCCACGGCCAGTCATCGGGATGCAGTGCCTGCCGCCAGGCGTCATAGTTGTCAGCAAATTCCTCCGCGGTGTAGCCGATGAGCGACTTCCAGCGGGGGGAAAACCACATGGTGTCCGCCGCGATGTCCCAGTCCCAGACACCGTCATCGCTGCCATCGACCGCGAGCTGCCAGCGCTCCTCGCTGAGCCGCAGGGCCTCCGCGGCGCGTTTCTCCTCGGTGATGTCGGTCTCGATGGTGATGAAATGCCGGAGGGCGCCGGCCGGATCGCGCACCGGCTGGACATCCAGCCGCAGCCAGAAACCACGACCGTCCTTGGCGTAACTGAAAATCTCGCCTTTGTAACTCTGACCGGCCAGCAGGCGCGACCGGATGGTTCCGACCACCGTGGGATCCGTGGAGGGACCGGTCCGAAAATCCCAGGGATTGCGGCCCAGCACTTCCCCGGCCGCATAGCCCATCATGCTGACGAAGGCGTCATTCACCCACTCGATGCGATCCCGGGCGTCGGTGATGACCACCGCATTGGTGGTATGTTTGGCCACGAGAGCCAGACGCTCGGCCCGGGTGACGGCCTCAGCCAGTTCCATGGTGCGGTTGACCACCTGCTCCTGCAGGGTAGCCGCCTGCTGCTGCAATCGGGCAAAGGCCCTTTCCTTGTCCTGTTCGGCCTCCTCGCGGCGCACATCGATCAGGTGCAGCGCCCGCGCGGTGATGACGGTGATGACCAGCATCAAGGCCATGCCGAGCACAACCAGCACGGTGACACTGAATTCAACCGGCCAACTGTCCAGGCGACCCAGGTGCAACCCCAGCCAGCCGAACAACGGCAGCACGACCAGCAGCGCGAGCACCATCCGCCGGCAGAGCAGGCCGGCCGCCTCATCGGCCAGCAGAAATCTTACCAGTCCTTCCGCCGGCCGCACACCCAGCAAGCCGAATGCGAGCAATTGCACGCACAAGGTGGCATTGAGCCCCATCAGCATCGGGCCGTTGTAATTCCTGCCATCCGCCACACTCAAAAGATAAGCCAGGGTGGAGGGCATCGTCGCCACGATCATTCCCACTGCCATCCATTGGTGTCTGGAGCGAATCCGCGAATGCCGGTGCGACAAAAGCAGCAGGGCGGAGGAAAGCAGCGCGAGTCCAACTGCCGAGAGCACACTGGTGCGGACCAAATGCCCCGCCACGGCTTCCGGGTTGTCCCTGACCAAGAGGCGATCAATCCCGAGGTTGAACCCCGTGGCATGCTGGACGAGGGTCAGCAGGCTGATTGCACCGACAATCCCCGCCAGCCCGCGGGCGGCCTGGCGTTGCTGATCCGAGATATTCTCGGGCCAAAGCAGCACAATCGCAACGGCACTCAGCAGCATTCCCAACGCCGTGTTGGGTCGGAGCGGAGGGAAACCTGGCAGCGAAAACTTGAGCCAAGCCACATTGCCCCACCATCCTGCCAAGGTGCCGCCGGCAATAAACACCACGAGCCAGACACAAAACAGGGCGATGCGGCGAGCCTGCCCGTGCCGGTTCACAGGACGTAAAGGGAAGATAGCAATCACACTTGGGTCTATCGGTTCAAACCGCCCCTTAATTTAGGCCCACCACCGGGCTGAGGGAGAATTGTTGCGACCTGTCACATGACTTTCCGCCTAAAGAATTTATCCGGCGGGCCGATAACACTGACGATGGCTGGAAAGCCCCTGTTCAAGGGGGCGGCTGGCGGGGAAGGTTGGCGGCTTGGTTCGAGCGGTTTGCCCAAGTTCCCGGTCTACGCGCCGCGGAACCGATTTTTGCAAAAGTTTGGTGAATACGCGCCGATGTTATGGCGGTTCGCATGCATTCTTCCTTTGCCACCCTCCCGGCTTTTCAATTCACCCCCGAACAGGTGGTGCGGGAGCTGCGTCATTTGCCTTCGGCGCCGAAAGTGCTGCCGCGCCTCAAGCGCCTGCTGGCCGATGGCAATTCGTCCATGCCGGACATCGTGGCACTCATCCGCATCGATCCGGGCATCGCAGCCCGTGTGCTGCAAACCGCCAACAGTGCCTACTACAGCAAAGGCACGCGGTGCTTCACCGTGGATGAAGCGGTCAACCGGGTCGGATATGACCAGGTCTATGAGCTGGTCGCCTACGCGGTGGCCTCCCAGGTACTGGTCCGTCCGCTCCTCGCCTACGGCATGGAGCCCGACGAACTGTGGCGATCCTCGGTGGCCTGCGGCCTGGCGGCCGAGATGCTCGCCGGCATCACCGGTGAGGAGCGCGACGTCGCCTACACGGTCGGCTTGCTCCACTGTGTTGGGATGCTCGCGATTGATGAATGGGTCCTGCACAATCATCCTTCCGTGCAATTGGCCAGTCATGGCTTTCCCGGAGAAGCCTGCGAAAACGAGCGGGCCCTGCTCGGCTTCACCCAGGCGGAAGCCGGAGCCTCCCTGCTGCGCCATTGGGATTTTCCGGTGTCGATGTCCGAGCCGGTTCGCTGGCAGTATTTTCCGCGCAGCACGGCCGGGCATCAGCGCATGGCCTGCCTGCTGCATGCCGCCAAATGGGTGCGCTCCGTTGTCTGCACCCCGGCGCATACGGTTTTCCCGCCCGCCCCGGATGCCTGGCTCCTCCAACCGCTCCGCCTGAGCCGGCCACAGCTGGAACGCTGCGCCGCCGAGGTGCAACTGCAACTGACCGCCATCAGCACCTTGCTTGATTCCACGCCCGCGGAAATCAAAGAAATCAAGTTCCCCGGCGGCAGACGTCAGTTCAGCAGTGCCGCCCTCCGGCCGGAACGCAATTGAGCCGTGAGGCTCAGTCGTCGCGCCGTCCGCCGGTAAGCATGAGCAGCAGGTAAAGCAGGTTGCCGAGCGTGGAGACAAAGGCCGCGACATAAGTCAGTGCGGCGGCATCAAGGGTCTCATTGACCCCGGCCATTTCGTCCGATTGCAAAATGCCGAGGTTTACCAACTGCACCTTGGCCCGGCGGCTTGCGTCGAACTCGACCGGCAGGGTCACCAGTTGGAACAGGGCGATCACCGTCAGCGCTGCCACGCCGAGCTGCAGCATGATGATGCCGAAAGCCTTCGCCCCGAGTACCGCGGCGAGGAAGATGCCGAAGCTCAGCACACCCCAGGCGATGGGTGAGGCGATCTGCACCGCCGGCACAAGGGTCTGGCGGAATTTCATCATGGTGTAGCCGACCTTCTGCTGGATGGCATGGCCGGCTTCGTGGGCGGAGACACCCACGGCGGCCAGACTGTCGCCACGATAGTTGCTGCTCGAAAGCGCCAGACGCTTCTGGACGGGGTCGAAGTGATCGGACAACTGGCCTTCCACCTCGACGATTTCAACGTCATGAATGCCGGCGCTTTCCATGACCGCCGCCGCCGCCTCCCGGCCGGTGATGTGACCCCGCGAGGGGATCTGCAGATTCTTGCTGTAGGCACTCGATACGCGCATCTGCGCATACAGGCCGAACAGGAGTGGCACGATGATGAGAATAATCCAGATAAGCATGGTAGAAAATTATTGAAGTTAGCCAGCAGGTGGCCGGCCAATTCCGGGCGCCGGCTGCCGGCAAAGGAGTACCAGCACAAGTTATCAGCCTGTGTCAGTTTGCGAGTGAAAAATGCGGCGCTGGAAAAAGCGGGGGCTGTTGTAACGTGCAGCGGTGTCACACCGGTGTGACATCTCCCCGGAAAGATCAAGCCAGCCCGGCGCGCACCAGCAGTGGCTGCAAATCGGGCGGCCGGCCCATGAAATCGAGATACAGCTGCAGGGGATCCGCGGAGTTGCCCCGGCTGAGTATCCGGGCGACAAATTCATCGCCCACCCGGCTGTTGAAGATGCCCTCCCGCTTGAACCGGGTGAACGCGTCGGCATCCAGCACCTCCGCCCATTTGTAGGAATAGTAACCGGCGGCATATCCCACCGGCTCGGAGAAAATGTGCGTGAACCGGTTTTCCACGGTCGGAGCCGGCGGCTCGGTCGGCACCTGATAGTCCCGCAGCAGCTCTTTCAGTCGCGCCGGCAGATCCCCGGACAAATAGGGCTGTGCGCTGGAATGCAGTTCCAAGTCCAGCCGGGCGAAGGCGAGCTGGCGCATCGTGACGGAGGCACTGCGGAAATTCCTCGCCGCCATCATCCGCTGGAAAAGCACTTCGGGAATGGTTTCGCCCGTCACATGATGCCGCGCAAACAGGTCGAGGCTCTCGCGTTCCCAGCACCAGTTTTCCATGATCTGCGAGGGCAGCTCGACAAAATCCCAGGCCACATTCACCCCGTTGAGCGACTTGACCTCGACCTCGCCAAACAGGTGATGCAACAGGTGGCCGAATTCATGGAAGACAGTCTCGACCTCGCGATGCGTCAGCAGCGCCGGCTTGGCGGGCGTGGGCGGCGTGAGGTTTCCGCAGATCAAACCGAGGTGGGGTGCACGCGAGCCATCGGCCTTCGGCCCGCCGGTGATCAGGTAATTCATCCAGGCCCCTCCCCGCTTGGCTTCACGCGGATGCCAGTCCGCGTAAAAGGATCCAAGGTGACGGCCGGCACGGTTCCGGATCTCGTAGAATTTCACCTCCGGGTGCCAGGTTTCGACCCGGCCCGCGGGCAGCTCTGTCACACTGATGCCGAAAACGCGCCGGGTGACCTCGAACATGCCGGCGAGGACGCCGGAAACCGGGAAATAGGGGCGCAACTGCTCCTCATCAAAATCGTAACGCGACCGGCGGAGCTTCTCGGCCCAAAAAGCCACTTCCCACGGAGCCAGCGGCGCGGCCGGGGTTTTGGTCTGCGCGGCCTTGAACACTTCCAACTCGCGGCATTCGCGCTTGAACGCATCCAGCACACGCCGGTGCAAATCCTCGATGAAGGCCAGGGCTTGTGCGCCGCTTTTGGCCATGCGGCGCTGCAGCACGAGGTCGGCAAAGTGCGCCTTGCCAAGCATCGACGCCTTCTCCTGCCTCAAGGCCAGAATCCGCTTGATCAACCCGCGGTTGTCGTGCGCCGGCTGCGAACCGACTGCGATCGCCGCCTGCCAGACCTGGCGGCGCAGTTCCGCGTCTTCCGCATACAGCATGACCGGCTCCTGGGACGGCGCCTGCAAGGTAAAGCGCCACACCGGGCTGGCCTCGGTGCCGTGCCCCTTGCTGAGAGCGCTTTGCCGCGCGGCCTCCCGGGCGTGGGCGGGCAGCCCGCGCAAAGTGTTTTCGTCCCGCACCAGCAGTTCCCAGGCATTGGTCGCATCGAGAACGTTCTCCGAGTATTTCTGGGTGAGCTGCGCGAGTTCAGACTGCAATGCTTCCAGCCGCGGCTTTTCGTCCGCGGGCAAATCGGCGCCTTGCTGGCAAAAATCCGCCATGGTCTCGTCGAGAAAACGCCGGTGTCCGGCCGAAAGTGCCACCGAAGATGAAAAAGCTGCGGCTGTTTTCAACCGCAGCCAGAGCGCCTGATTCAATGGAATCCCGGCCTGGAAAGCCGTGACCTTCGCCAGCATCGCATTGTGCGCTGTGCGCAATTCCGGCGTGTCCGCCACCGAGCTCAGGTGGGAAACCTTGCTCCAGGTTTCATTGAGCAGGTCGGTTGCCTCCTCCAAAGCCAGAAAGGTGCTGCGAAAATCAACCGCTGCCAGCTCCTGGCTGGTGATCCGGGCGATGGCTCCATCAGCCCCGGCCAGACAGTGGTCGATGGCCGGCACCACCTTGTCCGGCGTGAGTTGCGACCAGCGGATGTGAAAGGAACGATCAAGAAAGGGATTTTCCATCAGTGGCGTAATGACCGCGCCGCCCGCGTTCCTGTCAAACGAATTGACGGCTGCTACCAGCGCCGGGCCGCACCGACGGAAAACTGACGCCGGGCTGCGGGCACCGCGGGAACTTCCTGAAAGCTGCTGTCCCATAAATTATCCACCAGCAGTGAGAACTCGATCCCCGGCAACCGCGACGGCAGGTAATACAAGCCCAACGACGACAGCGCCGCCTCGTTGCCCCCGGTGACGCGCAGCAAATTTTTCTCCTGCACGCGAAATTCGTTGTCCAGCCGCAGCTCAAAGCCGGCGCCCAGCCGGGCCACGACCGCCGCGGTGAGCCGGTGCCGGGCAAAATTCAACGCATAGAAACTCGCATCCACGGTCGCCGTGCCATAATCGGCACTCTTGTTTAGATAGGTATAGCCGAGCACAAGGTCGCAACGTGGCGTCTTCCTCACGGCGACAATCTCGCAGCCCAAGGTGCCAGTATCTACCGGGTTGGCCGTGCGCGCTGTAACGCCCTCCTGGAATGTCCAATCAACCAGGTTGTCGTCCCACCGGTAGAACAACGCGGTCTCGACCGTCCATCCGGCCTGCTTGAATGTAGTCCCCAGTTCCAGGTTGCGGCTGATCTCACGGCCCAGGTTGGGGTTGCCGCGAAACAAACCGGCGGAGGGATTCGAATTCAACGCCGTGTACGTCGGCACCTGCGTACTCTCAGCGTATTGGGCATAGAGGCGCTGGCCGCCCGGCTGGTTTAACTCCACGGCAACGATGGGCGAGACTGCCGAGGCGTCGCGGTTGGTGTAGTCGTATGTCGCTCCCGCACGCAGCTTGAGTTTCCCTTCCGAGGTCGAAAAATTGTATTCCGGCACGGCGCCCAGCTTGAGATAAGTGCGGGTATTGAAGCGTCCGAACGTCAGCGCCGTGGATTCGAGGCTGTCCCGCATAACCTCGGCGTTGTAGGCGACGGCGATACCCTCGAAATCCTGGTGCCCCTCGAGGGAAAGCGACCGCACCTGCGTGGTGTGCTGATAGGGATTGAATTCACCGGGCACAAACCGGTCGAATTCATAATCGTCATAGTTCCGGCGGTAGTAGGCGCCCACCTGCCAATAGCTGTCGGGCGAAGTCCACTCGCGATGGTTTAGGACATACAGCTGGGTATGCAGGTCCTCGGTTTCATTGACGCCAAACGGGGTGTAGAGATTGGGCCAGCCAAAGAACTTTTGCTGCGTGCCGGCAAAAAGATCCGTCTGGCTCCCGGCTCCGCGCAACTGGATGCGGCCGGAGGCGCGCTTGAAATTGTGATCACCAAACGGCACCGAGCCATCCGACTCAGACCGGGACAATTCAACGTCGGCTGCGATCGTCTGCCCGCTGCTACCGCCGGGCAGGACGATGCCCTGGTACAGGCTCTGCCGGTCGCTGGCGTAGTCACCAAAAGCGGCGGTAGCCTCGCCCCGCTGCTCAATCGGCCGCCAACCGTAGGCCACGGTACCGACCCCGGCGTTGAATCCGGCGATAGCATTGTCCGCCCCGGTCAGCACCTTGGGTGATACCAGCATCGCCGGTGCAATGGGAATCTCGGCAAAGTAATGCCCGGTTTGCGGATCGAAAAGCGAAAGGCTGCCGACTTTGAACCCGGTGTTTTCAAAAATGCCGCCCCGAATGGTGATATCGGCCTCGGCCTCGGGCAGGTTGCGCGCCTGCACGTCCACCCTGGGCTCGAAGCGCAGCCCTGAAACCGGCATCGCAAACGCCGCCACCGGCGTCTGGTTCGCCACCTGCTCCGAATAAATCTCAAACTTCGGAAGTTCGTAGACATTTTCGTCCGCCCCCGCCTCCAGTCCAAGCAACGCGATCAGAAAAGCGCCATGCCCAAGGCGGCGCAGCGCTATGATGGAATCCATGTATTTACACATCCGTTAAAGCCGAGTGAAAATAAACTTAACAAGATAGGCCAAAAAAAGCCGCTGTTAAAAAGCGGCCCTTCGGACAATCACTCTTCGCCGTCGTTGCCAATGGCCTCAACCGGGCACCCCTCAAGGGCTTCCATGCATAGTGCCACATCATCGTCAGTGCTTGGCTGGGTGTGGACGAATGAATAGCCACCCTCCTCATGTCGCTTGAAAAAAGCGGGGGCAGTCTCGCGACAGAGGTCGCAATCGATGCACTGCTGATCGACGTAAAATTTACCGCCAGCATTGTCTTTCCATTTTTCTGCTTTGTTGGCCATTGTCGGGAGACATCAATGTGAATTCCCATCTGTGTCAAGAAGTCGAATCGGCGGGCCAACTCAGGCCAACGGCTTGCCATGGCCATGCTTGTCTTTGGTCCGCAGCCGCATAATTTATCCCGATGTTATCGGACCGCACTTACATGCGCAGTGATTACTCCCGGCCGCCGGCCTCCGTGCTGACCTGGATCCTCGCAGCCATTCTCTCCGGCTTCGTACTGCAAAACATTTTTGGCCGGTGGCTCGAGAGCAATGCGTTCGAGCGGCTTTTTGCCCTGAGTCCCGGCGGCTTGAATCAGGGTTTTTTCTGGACGTTGCTCAGCTACACTCTGCTCCATGGGAGCATCCTTCACCTGCTCTTTAACGGCTTGGGAATATTCCTCCTGGGTCGTGAGTTGGTGCCCTTGCTCGGCGCCCGGCGGTTCCTAACCGTTTACCTCTCGGCTGCGGGGTTGGGCGGCCTCGCCTGGCTGGCCGTGCATTATTTCGCTGGAGGCACGGCCCTGGTCGGCGCCTCGAGTTGTGTGATGATGCTGTTCATCCTTTTCGCATGTTTTTATCCGGAACGCGAAATAACTTTTCTGCTGTTTTTCGTGCTGCCCGTCACGATCAAGCCAAAGTACCTCGCATGGATCCTCGTGGGTATTGATCTGCTGGGCTTTCTGTTCAGCGAACTTCCCGGCGGATCGTATGACAGTGGCATTGCCTACTCCTCGCATCTCGGCGGCATGCTCGCCGGCTGGATCTACTTCCGTTATTTTCATGCGAACAACGGCTGGGATCGCGCCCCGAGCATTGAGCTGCCCGCCTGGTTGCGCCGGCGGCGGAAGACCGGTGCCGACGCCGCGTCGTACAAGGTAAATCTGGGCAAACCCTCCGGCAGTTTTCGCGCCGAGGTGGACCGGATTCTCGACAAAATCAACAGCCAGGGCTTCGGCGCACTGACCGAGGAGGAGAAACGCATCCTAGACGAGGCCAAGGACCTCCTCAGCCGACCTTGAGATTGCCGCAAATATACCTTTGGTTGCAGTGAACTTCATCCCGATTGATAGATTTACGAAACAAATCCCTTTTCAACCCGACTAACCCCTGTCCACTTAGACTAAATTTGTGAAATTACATCCACGCCCCCTTGTCCAGTTAGTCGCGCTTTCGCTGGCGCTGTTGGCCTCCGCGTTTGCGGCGCCAGACCGTGAATTCAAGACCACACCGGTCATGCGCCTGGAAACGAAAACCCTGGTGCAAATGCTGGAGTTTTTTCACTACAACAAGGATGCCGTCACCGCCGCCGACTATCCCCAGCTCATTTCGGATTACATGACGGAACTCGACCCGCAGCGCCTGTTCTTCACGACGGAGGACGAGCAGGGCTTTCGCCGGCAATACGGCCCCCGCATCGAGACCGATCTCGCCTATCTGGGCAACATTGACACCGCCTTTGATATTTACCGGGTTTATGAGCGGCGGGTGCAGGCCCGCACCTCGTGGGTCTTCCAGCAACTGAAGCAGGATTTCGATTTCACGGTGAAGGAATCCTACATCCCTGACCGCAGTAAAAGCCCCTTCCCGGTCAACGCCGCCGAAGCGGACGACATCTGGCGCCGCCGGATCAAATACGAGATTCTCACGGACATCCTGGCCAAGAAGACACCGGACGACGCCAAAACCACGGTACGCAAGCGGTATGAGCGCATGCTAAAAAACCTCGGGGATATCGAATCCTTCGATGTACAAGAAATGTTCCTTTCCAGCCTGACGCGGATGTATGACCCCCATTCCGCCTATTTCTCCTCCGACACACTGCAGGATTTCAGCATCCAGATGAAACTGTC
The DNA here is from genome assembly GCA_964492635.1 of uncultured Oleiharenicola sp. Classification (GTDB taxonomy): domain Bacteria; phylum Verrucomicrobiota; class Verrucomicrobiia; order Opitutales; family Opitutaceae; genus Lacunisphaera. The sequence goes on along the minus strand of CAZBLQ010000004.1, from coordinate 61,817 downwards.
GCTGGTCGGCATTGGCGCGGTGCTCAGCATCGAGGATGATGGCAACTGCGTCGTGCGCGAGGTGGTGCCCGGCGGGCCCGCGTTCAACAGCGGACAGATCCACGTCAACGACAAGATCATCGCCGTCAAACAGCAGGGCGGCGAAACCATCGAGGTGGTCGGCATGAAGCTGCGCCGCATCGTTGAGATGATCCGGGGTGACAAGGATTCCAAAGTCACCCTCACCATCCTGCCGCATGACGCACCGGATGCGACCAAGACCAAGGAGGTCTTCATCACCCGCGATATCATCAAGCTCAATTCCGCGCGGGCCTCGGCTTCCATTTTCGATGTGCCGGGCGAAAACAACCAGACCGTGCCCGTCGGCGTCATCTCCTTGAACTCCTTCTACGGCCCGTCGGATGACTCAACGGACAATGACGCCAAGAGCACGGCGACCAAGGACGTCGCCGAGCTCATCGGCAAACTGAAGCTGCAAGGCATCAAGGCGCTGGTCATCGACCTGCGGCGCAACGGTGGCGGGCTGCTCTCGGAGGCCGTCGACCTGACCGGTCTTTTCATCGATCACGGCCCGGTGGTGCAGGTGCGCGACTCGCTCGGCAAACTCACGGTGGACAGCGACAACAATAACGCCGTCACGTATGATGGTCCGCTGGCGGTTTTGACGTCGCGTTTCAGCGCCTCGGCCTCGGAGATTTTCGCCGGTGCCCTCCAGAACTACGGCCGTGCGGTCATCATCGGGGACAGTTCCACCCATGGCAAAGGCACGGTGCAAGCGGTGCTGGAGATGAAAAATTATCTGCCGCGCATGAGCCAGAGCATCACGAACACCGGCGCGGCCAAGCTTACCGTCCAGAAATTCTATCTGCCCAACGGCTCCTCCACCCAAAAGAAAGGCGTGATCCCCGATGTCGTTCTGCCCTCCATCGACGACTATCTGCCGATCGGCGAATCCAGCCTGCCCCATGCCCTCATCTGGGACGAAATCAAGGCCACTCCGTTTGAAGGCCGGGCCCTCGCCCAGACCTTTGTCAAACCGCTCGTGGAAGCCAGCCGCGAACGGCAGGACTCCCTCGAGGAATTCGCCTACCTGAAGAAAAACATCGACTGGTTCAAGGAACGGCAGGAGCAGAAAACCATCTCGTTGAACCTGGAGGAACGTCAGGCCCTGAAACTGGCCGACGACGAATTTAAGAAAAAAATGGATGCCGAGCGCGACCTGCTCGCCAAGGCGAATTACGCCACCCGGGAGATCAAGCTCGATTCCGTGCTGAAGGCGGAAGCCGGCGGTCCCAAGGAAGCCGCCGCCACCGTGGATGACGGTGACACCGATGCGCCCGATGCCGAAAGCAAAAGCAAACTGGACGTTCATTTGCGCGAAACACTCAGGGTCGTCACTGATGCCCTGCGCCTGGACAAGGATCCCCAATACTGGGCCGATGGCCGCGCTCCAATCACCGCCGCCACCAGCCTACCCAAAGGCTAGCAGGTAGCGATCACGCCCGGTCAGATCGTGCAGCGCTTCGGTCCGTCCGTAACCGGCCTTGGCGGCCAGTTCCAGCAATTGTCCGTGCTGCGCGATACCCGTTTCGCAGGCCAGCATCCCACCCGCGGTCAGCCACGGCCGGGCTCCGGAAATTATCTGCTCCAGTGCCGTTGCGCTTTTAGCCCCGGCCGAGAGCGCCATCGCCGGCTCGAATTCCTTCACCTCGGGCTGGGCGGCCTGCATTTCCTCATCCGAAAGATAGGGCGGATTGGCCACAATCAATTGAAACTGTGCCCCGGCGGGCAGCGCTGAAAACCAATCGGACCGGATGAAGCGGACGCGCCCGGCCAGGCCGCACACCTCTGTGTTCTCCCGCGCCAGAGACAGGGCTTCCTCGCTCTTGTCAACGGCGGTGACCGCGGCCTCCGGATAAATTTTCGCCAAAGCCAGTGCAATGGCGCCGCTGCCGGTGCCAAGGTCGAGAATGCCCGCGGGCGGCACCGTGAGCCGCTGCGTCACCACCTCGATCAAGTGCTCCGTTTCCGGTCGCGGAATCAGCGCCCGCCGGTCCACCTTGAGTTTCAATCCCGAGAATTCCGTTTCGCCCACGATGTATTGCAGCGGCTCGCGGTTGCCGCGTCGTTTCACCAGTGGACGGATCTTCTCCAGTTCAGCTTCGCTCAACGGCCGCTCGAACTGGAGATAAAGCTGCATGCGTTTCAACCCGAGGGCGTGCCCGATGAGCAGTTCAGCATTGAGCCGGCTTGATTCCACCCCGCGTTTTTCGAAAAATTCGGTGGTCCGCTTGATGATCTCCAGCACCGTCAGCATGGTCAGTTTTCGTCGGAGCCACCGCGCGACCGCACGGGCAGCGGACCGCCGGTCAGGGCGGCCAGTTTCTCCTCAAACTCGGCGCGCTGGAGCGCCTGGATGATGGGGTCGATGTTGCCCTCCATCACCGCCGGCAGGTTGTAAAGCGTCAGGCCGACGCGATGGTCGGTCAGGCGGTTTTGTGGAAAATTGTAGGTGCGGATCCGCTCGCTGCGGTCACCCGTGCCGATCTGGGTGCGACGCTGGGCCGCATATTTGGCGTGCTCCTCGTCTTCTTTCAACTTCAGCAGGCGTGAGCGCAACACGGCCATGGCGCGGGCCTTGTTCTTCTGCTGGGAACGGTCGTCCGCGCAATAAACGGTGAGCCCGCTCGGTTTGTGTACGATCCGCACGGCGGAATCGGTCGTATTCACCCCCTGCCCGCCCGGCCCGCTCGCGCGCTGCACGGTGATGTCCAGATCCTGCGGGTCGATCTGAACATCCACTTCCTCGGCTTCCGGCAGGACGGCCACCGTGACCGTGGAAGTGTGAATGCGGCCGTTCGCCTCGGTCACGGGAATGCGCTGCACGCGGTGCACGCCGCTCTCGTATTTCAACCGCTTGTAAACCTGTTCGCCGGTGATGAGAAAGATGACCTCCTTGTAGCCACCCCGGTCGGATCCGCTCGAACTCATGGACTGGACCTTCCAGCCGCGCCCCTCGGCATACCGCACATACAGGCGGTAAAGCTCGGCCGCAAACAGGCTGGCCTCGTCTCCCCCCGTGCCCGCGCGGATTTCCAGCACGGTGTTGCGCGAATCGGATGGCTCGGGCGGGACCATGGCCAGCAGCACCAACTGCTTCAAGGCTTCGCGCCGGTCCGACAGTTCCGGCATTTCCTGCTGGGCCAGCGCCCGCAACTCGGGATCGGCGGATCCATCCTTGATCAACGCGGCATGCTCGGCGAGCTCGCGGCCCAGGCGTTCGTAAGCCTGGTAATTTTCCACCAACAGACGGAGCCCCTGCTGCTCGCGCGAGACCTCCGTCGCGAGGCGCGGATTCGCGTAGAAGGAAGGCTCCGCCATCTGCGCATCGAGTTCGTCGAGGCGGCGTTGAAACGGGGCGAGATCGGGAAGAATGTCCATGCAGGAAGTGAAGAGGGGAAATTGCGAATTGCGTCAGCCGCGGGCCGCGGCTTTATCAAAGGCAGAAATCAACGGCGGGATCCCGCCGTCTAGTAGAAAATATCCGCGATGGCCTCAACGCTCTTCAATCAGAACATTATCGCCTGTGTCTGGGATTTTGACAAGACTTTGATCCCTGGTTACATGCAGGCACCGCTTTTCCGCCGCTTCGGTGTGGACGAGGCTGACTTTTGGGCGGAGACCAACGCCCTCGCGGAAAACTACCGCAAGCGCGGCTACCACATCGCCCCCGAGATCAGTTACATCAACCATCTGCTGACGTATGTGCTGGCGGGCCGGATGCCCGGCCTCAGCAACAAGGTGCTGCGCGAGTGCGGCGCCGAAATCAAATTCTATCCCGGACTGCCGGAGTTTTTTGCGACCTCCCGCGCCTGGGTGAAGACCCGGCCGGAGTACGCCAAGCACGAGATCGTCCTCGAACATTATGTGGTCAGCACGGGACTGGCCGAAATGATCCGCGGCAGCGCCCTCGCGCCCTTCATCGATGCCATCTGGGCCTGCGAGTTCATAGAGAATCCCCTGCAGCCCGGTTTCCTCCGGCAAAAGGAATTCTCGATCGAAGCCGCGGCTGAAATCGCGCAGATTGGTGTCATGATCGACAATACGGCCAAGACCCGCGCGATTTTTGAAATCAACAAGGGGACGAACCGGAACCCGGCCATCGACGTAAACGCCAAGATCACACCCGAGGACCGCCGGATTCCTCTGACCAACATGATCTATATCGCCGACGGGCCGAGCGACGTGCCCAGCTTCTCCGTGGTCAAGAAAGGCGGCGGCAAAACCTATGCGGTCTACAACCCCGCCGTGAAGGCCGAATTCGAGCAAAACGACCGGCTCCGGCAGACGGGGCGCATTGATCACTATGGACCGGCCGATTACACCGAGAACAGTGCCACGGCCAACTGGCTCCACCTGCAGATTGACAAAATCTGTGACCGCATCGTTACCGACCGCGAAGCCGCCATGGCTGTCCGCGTCACGCGACCGCCCCGGCACTTGAATGCCTCACCGGAAGAAGAGGCGGCGAGGAAAGCAGCCCCGCCGCCCAAGCAGACCTCCTTCCTGGAATAAACGCGGCGCCAGCTCAGCGGGCCGCGATCACAAAGCTTGGCGTATCCTGCAGGATCCGGAAACGGAGTGTCTCCCCTGACTCGTTGACGCTGGGCTCAGGTCTGGGCTCATCCGGTTGCGCTTCGGGAAAGATAACAGTGCGCTGATGATCTTTAAAAGACTCCACCAGGTTGGACACTCGCTTGGCATAGTTGAAACTGGCACTCGGGGCACGACCAGACACTACCGCGTCCAGCCCACAATTCCATGCCATGGCGATGTTGAAGCTGTTGGCCTCCATGCCCGCCTGCTCCAGGTTCCGTTTGATCCATTCGTAATGCTTGACCGCAACCTCGTCGGCCACGGCCCGTTGCGTCGCGAGGCTGAAGGGCTTGTTGGTATGCATCCGCCAGGTCGCCGGTCGGAATTGATAAGGGCCCAATTCACCATAGCGGCCAGTCTGGGTCTGGTTGGTCGGGTTTTCCACCCAATTGATGGCGCGCAAGGTCTCCCAACGATCGGCTGCCCCGGCATTGATGACAAAGCCGAGGACACTGACCAGTAGCAGGAACTTTGTGAGCTGTATTTTCATATCCCTAGTGGCCGCGACAAAGGCCAATTCTAGGACCCCGACAAGTAGTATTTTATCCCAATTATTTTACACGAGACGGACTGTCCCAGATTTTACCGGAGAATTTCGCAACCCGTTGGAAAATAGGGTTTTTACGCGCCGTTCTTACTCAAATATTTTTGCTCAATCCAAACGCTTTTCGGTACAAAATCCCTCGATCAACCGTGCAACCAATGCCGTCCAGCCGGTCTGGTGGCTGGCCCCCAGCCCTTGTCCCGTTTCACCATGGAAGTATTCATGAAACAGCACCATGTCCTTGCCTTGGCGGTCTTGGGTCACGCCCGGCTGTTTTCCATGGCAGGCCCGCTGTCCGCCGGTTTCCGGCAGGAAGATTCTTACCAATCGCTTGGCCAGTTCTCGCGCCGCCACCTGCAAGTTCACCCGCCGCCCGCTGCCCGTCGGAAACTCCACCGTGAAGCTGTCGCCATAGAAATGGTGGTAGCGTTCCAACGCTTCAATCAGGAGGAAATTCGTCGGAAACCAGACGGGGCCGCGCCAGTTCGAGTTGCCGCCAAACAAGCCCGTGTCCGATTCGCCCGGCACATAATCCACCCGGTACTCCTGTCCACCTGCCTGCAACACGAACGGCTGCCCCTGATAAATCCGCGAGAGCGACCGCACTCCGTAAGGCGACAGGAATTCGCGCTCATCGAATACATACTTGAGCACCCGCTCGAGCCGCTCGCGCGAGGGAATCGCCAGCAGCCGCCGGCCCACCGCCGATTTACCCTCGGCCATGTAGGAGATTTGCGAGGCGAGATCCTTGCGGTTTTCCAAAAACCACCGCGTGCGCTTCGCGAAGCCCGGCAACCGGTCCAGCCGGGCCTCCTCGATAAACTCCACTGCAAACAGTGGGATGATACCCACCAGAGAGCGCAGGCGTAACGGGAATGCCTTCCCGTCGATCAACAGCTGGTCGTAGTAAAAACCGTCCTCCTCGTGCCACAGCCCCGTGCCGCCGAGATGGTTCATCGCGTCGGTGATGGCCACGAAGTGTTCGAAGAATTTCGAGGCGATATCCTCATAGGCCGGATCCTCCTCCGCCAATTCCAGCGCGATGGCCAGCATCGTGCTGCAATAAAAAGCCATCCAGGCAGTGCCATCCGCCTGCTCCAACTGCCCGCCTGTCGGCAGCGGCTTCGAGCGGTCAAACACGCCGATGTTGTCGAGGCCAAGGAAGCCGCCCGAAAACAGGTGGCGTCCGCTGGGATCCTTGCGATTCACCCACCAGGTGAAGTTGACCACCAGTTTCTGGAACACCCGCGCCAGGAAGAGCCGGTCACGTCCGCCGCGCGGCCCGGTCATCTTGTAGACCCGCCAGCAGGCCCACGCATGCACCGGCGGGTTTACGTCGGAAAAATTCCACTCGTAGGCCGGGATCTGCCCGCTGGGGTGCATGTACCACTCACGCAGAAACAGGTTGAGCTGCTCCTTCGCAAAATGAGGGTCGATCCGCGCAAACGGAATCATGTGGAAAGCCAGATCCCACGCCGCAAACCACGGATATTCCCATTTGTCAGGCATGGAGATGATGTCCCGGTTGAACAGGTGCGGCCAGTCGCTGTCGCGGCCCGTCCGTCGCGCGGCGGGCGGCGGCGGTTGTGCCGGATCGCCCTCCAGCCAGTCCTCGACTATGAAATGATAAAACTGTTTCGACCAGAGCAGGCCCGCAAACGCCTGCCGCGCCACGTTCCGCTCCTCGTCACTCACGCCCTCGGGCAGCACCACGGCGTAAAACTCCTCCGCTTCCCGACGCCGGGCGGCGAGGACCTGATCGAATCCGCCACCAAAGACTTTGGTCGGCGCTTCGTCCCCGGCATACAGCCGCGTCCGCATGACCGCAGTTTCCCCCGGAGCAAGGTCCAATACCCGATGGGCCGCGACCTTGGTGCCCCTTTGCTTCGCGTTGATCGCCGCAACCTGCCCGTGCACCACGCAATCATGAAACGCGTCCTTCACGTTTGGATTTGGGTTCCCGGCCTTGAACAACCGCTGCACGTTGGTCTCGTTATCCGTGAACAACAGCGACGTCGTGCCGTCCGCTGGCTCTTCGATGTCCCAGAAAAAACGCCCCAGCGATGCATGGTCGGCCTGCACCCGCCCCGGCTGCACCTGCTGCAGGCGCGGTTTGACTTCACAGCCTTCGTGCTTGCAACCCCAGGACCAGGTGTTGCGAAACCACAGCGTGGGCAGAAGATGCAGCGTGGCGCGCTCGGGTCCGCAGTTGGTGGCGGTGATTTCGACCAGAATGTCGTTGGGCCCGGCCTTGGCGTATTCGACCGCCAACTCAAAATAGCGTCCTTCGGCAAAAACCCCCGTGTCATTCAACTCAAACTCCGGTTCATGGCGGCTGCGCCGGCCGTTCTCTGCCCGCAACCTCTCATACGGAAACGCAGCCTGCGAGTAATGATAAACCGCCCGCATGTGGCTATGCGTCGGGGTGCTCGCCGTGTAGAAATACGCCTCCTTCACATCTTCGCCGTGGTTGCCCTCCGGCCCGGTCAGGCCGAAGAGCCGTTCCTTCAAGATCGGGTCGCGCCCGTTCCACAGCGCCAGGGCCAGGCACAAGCGGCACTCGCGATCCGTGATGCCGAGCAGGCCGTCCTCGCCCCAGCGGTAGGCACGGCTGTGCGATTGCTCAAAGGTAAAATACTTCCACGCATCACCGTCGGCGGAATAATCCTCGCGCACCGTGCCCCACTGCCGTTCGGCCAGGTACGGCCCCCACCTTTTCCAGTTTTTCGTGCGACTGGCGTCCTCCGCCAAACGCCTGTGTTCAGCTGTGTCGCCGGAGTGTCGCGCCGGCGGATGCTCAGCGGTGGTCGGAGCCGGCTTCTTCATTGGGCAAACGCTATACGCCCCGCCCGGCTTGGCACGGCAAAACTGGGTGCGCCGCGCGCGCCGGGTTCACAACAGCTTTTCCAGAGCCCCGCGGCCCGTCTTGCTGATCACCACATAAAGATGCGCCGGGTCCGCCCACGAGGCGATGCCCGCCCCATTTCTGTCCACCAACGCCGGAGCAACCGATGCCGCCAGGGCCGGGAAATCTCCGCGTTGGGCGATGTAGCAATGGAACCACGCGCCGTTGCGCTTGAAGCATACTTCCAGCACTTCGTGCTCCCCGAAATTCACGGTGCGGCAGCCGGCTTTGCGCAGGGCTGCAAAATCCACCGGTAGCCGGTCGCCCAGCCGCGTGGTGGTCTGGCTGAGCATCGCTTGCAGCGTGCCGGTCTCCTCGCCGCGCCCGCCGTGGGTTTCGCTGTGCCGTGCATCGGCCAGGGCAAATTCGGCCAGCGCATTTTCCGCCGCAGCCTGCTTGGGCCACAGCGCCACCGTAACTGCACCAATCAGCGCGATGCTGGCCGCCATGGCCAGCCAGACGGGTTGACGCCACCAGTTGCGGCGGGTCGCCCCTGATGCCGTGACCCGGGCCCCAGCCAGAATTGCTTCACGCAGGCCGGCAGGCGCCTGCACCTCGCCGAGTTTGGCGCTGATGGCAGAATCGAACGACTGCTCGCGGGCGAACCAATCGCCGAGTGGCTGGTCATGCCTGACCTGCTCCAAGGCGTCGCAAAAGGTCGCGTCTCCGGCATCCGCACCATTTGGCCGGTAGCCTTGGAGAATGAATTTTGCCTGCTGGGTGTTCATGGGAATTTTCTGGCTGGAGTTGACTGGAACGGGATGACCTTGCTGCGCGCGCCTGATTCCTTGCGGGCCAGCGCCGCGCGCAGTTGAGCCTTGCCGCGCGACAGGCGGGACATGACGGTGCCGATTGGAACCTCAAGCATGCCGGCGATTTCCTTATACGAGAGATCCTGCATATAGAAAAGGGTGAGCGGGGCACGGTAGACCTCGTCGACTTCCTGCAACGCCTCCACTACCAGTCCGGCATCCATGCCGGTGATGACATCAATATCCGGGGCCGGTGGGTCGGCCTCGACTGGCCCCAAGTCTTCGAGGGCGGTCACCCGGTCGGCCCGGCGGCGTCCACGCAGAAATTCACGATAGAGCGTGGTGAACAGCCATGACTTGGCCTTGCCGGCATCGCGCAAAGCGTGTCCTTGTTTCGCCCAAATGAAAAACGTCTGCTGCGTCAGATCACCGGCGTCCGAGGAATTCTTCGTCAGGCTGAGGGCAAAGCGAAAGAGCGGCGTATAATACGCGTCCACCAATTGACTGAAGATCTCGCCGGCCATGTGGGGATAAGAGTCTGCCTGTCTGCGCCTTATTCCAGAAAAATCGCCCCATGGAGTGATTAACCTGCCCTGCCGGGTGCGCCTCGGCTTCCGCCGCCTGATCAGCTTACTCCTTCGCCGTCCACTTGAACACCAGTGTGGACAGGCCGGGCAGAGTCAGGCTCAGCGATTGCTCGTAACCGTCCGCCAGGGCGGTGGTGGACTGGCGCCCACCGTGGTTGCCGAAACCCGTGCCACCATAATATTGGGAGTTGGTGTTCAACACCTCGTGCCAGTAGCCCCGCTGAGGCACGCCAACGACATAGCGAGTGCGCGTCATCGGGGTGAAGTTGCACACAACGAGGTAGGCTTTCTTCTGGGCTTCGTCCAGTCGGAGAAAACTGATCACGCTGTGATCACCGTCGGTACAATTCACCCAGCGGAAACCTGACGGCCGGTAATCACTGCCCCCCAGCACCGGGTCACCAGTATAGAGCCGGTTGAGGTCGCGCACCAGCTGGCGAAGTCCCCCGTGCTCCGGTTGCTGGCACAGCTGCCATTCCAGACCGGTGTCGTGACTCCATTCACTCCGCTGGCCGAATTCGCCGCCCATGAAGAGCAGTTTCTTGCCGGGATAAAGCCAGATGTAACCATAGAGGGTCCGTAAATTGGCCGCTTTTTCCGCGACACTGCCGGCGCCCATCTTGCCCAGCATCGATCCCTTCAGGTGCACCACCTCGTCGTGCGAATAAACCGAGATGAAATTCTCCGAATACTGGTAGATCATCCCGAAGGTCAGCTTGTCGTGCGACCACTTGCGGTGGATGGGGTCCTTTTGAAAATAGGCCAGCGTGTCGTGCATCATGCCCATGTTCCACTTGTAGTCGAAGCCCAGGCCGCCGTCCTTCGTCGGCCGGCTGACCATCGGATAGGCCGTCGATTCCTCGGCAATGGTGAGGGCGCCGGGATAGTAATGATGCACCAGGTCATTCACCTGCTTGAGGAAGTTGATCGCCTCAAGGTTTTCCCGTCCGCCATATTGGTTGGGAATCCATTCGCCTTCCTTGCGCGAGTAATCGCGGTAAAGCATCGAGGCGACGGCGTCCACCCGCAGGCCGTCGATATGGTAGCGCTCCAGCCACGAGAGCGCGCTGGCAATGAGAAAGCACCGCACCTCGTGCCGGCCGTAGTTGAAAATCAGCGTGCCCCAGTCCATGTGGGCGCCTTCCCGCGGATCGGCATGTTCGTAGAGGTGCGAACCATCGAACTGCGCCAGCGCAAAGTTGTCGCGGGGAAAATGCGCCGGCACCCAGTCCACGATCAGGCCGATGCCCCGCTGGTGCAGGTGGTCCACGAAGAATTGAAAATCCGACGGCGTGCCCCAGCGGTGCGTCGGCGCGAAATAACCCGACACTTGGTAACCCCAGGAACCCGTGTAGGGAAATTCGCTGACCGGCATCACCTCGATGTGCGTGAAACCCATTTCCACCGCATAATCCGCCAGCAGCGGCGCGAGCTCGCGATAGTTCAGCGGCCGGTTGGCCTCCTCCGCGTGCCGCCGCCACGATCCCAGGTGCACTTCGTAAATCGAGATCGGCCGGTCCAGTTGGCCCGCTTGGGCGCGCCGCCGGGCCATCCAATCGCTGTCGCCCCATTGATACCGGCTGGTGTCGCAGACAATGGCGGCATTGTTGGGTGGAGCCTCGAAGGCAGTGCCGTACGGATCGGTCTTCATCCGCATGTGCCCCTGCTGGTCCCAGATGGCGAACTTGTAGATCTCTCCTTCGTGCAGGTCGGGGACAAACAGCTCCCATACCCCCGAGCCCCCGAGCGGCCGCATCGGGTGAAAGCGGGCATCCCAGCCGTTGAAATTGCCGACGAGCGAAACGCGCGAGGCGGCCGGGGCCCACACCGCAAAGGCCACCCCGGGCACGTCTCCCATCCGGTGCGGGTGTGCCCCGAGCTTTTCGTAGATGCGGTGCTCGTTGCCCTCGTTGAAGAGATAGAGATCCTGGGCCGACAGCGACGGCAGAAACGAATAGGCGTTGTAGACCTGGTGGATGTCGCCCCAGGAGGTCTCATAGCGAATCTGGTAGCGGAATACCTGCTTGCCCGGAATGAACACCTCGAAGAATCCCTCGGGAGCGAGCCGCTCCATCGCATGCGCCGGCGCGCCCGGCGAGTCGAGTTCGACCACGGCGCACTTCACCGCCGCGCGCACGAAAGCCCGTACCACCACGCCCGGCTCATCGTCGTGGGTCAGCGGATGCATGCCGAGCCAGCCATGCGGGTTGGCCTGATGATTGCCGAGAAAAGCGTTCAGCTCGTTGACAGGTATGATCACGGGATGAGTCACTCAACAGTGCCGAGGTCTTTTACTGCGTCTAGCCGAAACGGTTTGCCCCGATTTGGCATTCGCCCGGTGACTGGCCCGGACGCACACCGGGCTGGCAGCAGCCGGCAACGGTGCATAGCGAGAACCGGGGACAATCGCCTCGGCGACGGCCGGTGAACGATACCTGGGAGCTAGCAAGCGTCAACAGGGCATCCCGGGTCGCTGGCGGGCGACAACGGGAAACCTAATACACCGGTTGGTGTCAGCAAGAACACGATCGGGCGAAACTGGGTTCCCTCCCGCTACCGAAATCTCGTTGCGCCAACCGCCACCGCCCGCCACTTCAGAATCATGCTTCCCGTCCCTGTCCGCCGCCTGCTCGCTCTTGCCGGGGCCATCCTGCCCCTGCTCGGGCCGCTCGCACACGCCCAGGTTGCCCCCCCCGAAGTAACCGGCAAAAAGTTCGACTACAACGACGCAACCAAAGAGTCGGTCGTCACCGGCGACGCCCGCCTCACTTACGGCGAAGTCCTGCTCACCGCCGACGAAATCCGCTACAACGCCGCCACCAACCTTGTCACCGCCACCGGCAATTTCGTCCTGACCTATGGCAAGCGCCGCCTCGTCGCCGACGGTGGCACCTACAATCTTGCCACCAAGGCCATTCATGTCCGCAACCTCCGTCTCGGCGAGTTTCCGGTTTATCTCTCCGGCGACACCGTCGATGGCACGCTGGACGAGATGGTATTCACCAACGCCACGGTCTTTTTCCGCGAGAACGCCGGCTACACCCCTTCCATCCACGCCCAGCGCCTCACCTATGCCCGAGGCAAGATCATCCGCGCCGAGGGCCTGCGCATCGGCCTGCTCGGCGGACATTTCATCTCGTTCCCGCATTTTGAACAGACGCTGGACGCCGCCTTCGTCTCCTACCTCAGCGCCCGGGTCGGCTACCGCGGCAATCTTGGAGCCTTCGCCGAACTTGGTGTTCACGTACCCGTGGCCGACGGAGTCAAACTCGGCGCCGATCTCGGCCTCTACTCCTCGCGCGGGGTCATGGTCGGTCCCTCGGGCCGCTACCACCAGGCCGACGCTGACAGCTCGGTGGACGGCTATTTCCGTTCGGGTTACATCTACGACAGCGGCGACCGCAAGACTGATGTGCTCGGGAACCCGGTGCCACCCAATCGCTCTTACTTCGAATGGCAGCACCAGCAGAAGATCGGCGATCACTTCACGCTCAACGGCGAGTTCAACTACTGGAGCGATTCCGAAGTCCTGCGCGACTTCAACCACCGGCAGTTCGACACGAACCAGCAGCCCGATTCCTTCCTCGAAGCCGCCTATACCGGGGACAACTATTCCCTCAGTGCTTTCACGCGGGTAAATCCCAATCCCTACTTCCGGATGCAGGAGCGGCTGCCGGAAGTGCGCTTTGATGTCCTCCCGTCGGCCCTGTCTCTCGGTTTCTACGAACGTTTCAACGCCAGTTTTGCGGTGCTGGAAGCCCCGGCTTTCGGCACCACCCCCACTCTGCGGACCGACCGGCTTGACGCCTACTACGGCCTCGAACGCCCCATCGCCCCGGTGCCGTGGTTTGCCTTCACCCCGGTCGCCGGCGGCCGCGTCACCTACTATACCGACGCCACGGGTGGCCGGGACACCTACACGCGGACCATCGGGGAGATCGGTTTCGACGCCCACTTGCTCAGCAGCGGTACCTTCGATTACAAGAATCCGGTATGGGAGGTCGACGGCCTGCGCCATATTTTTGAGCCCAAGCTTTCGTACCGTTACGCACCCGAGGCCGGGAACGGACGGCCCTATATCCCACCCATTGATAGCCGCGTCTTTTCCACCTACCTGCAGCCGCTCTCCATCGCCGATTCGCGCAACCTCGACGACCTCACCGCGCTCAACACCCTGCGCCTGCAGTTTAACAACACCCTCCAGACCCGCGATTCCGTTTATGGCTCGCGCAACCTCGCCTCGTTGAACTTTGCCGCCGACTACCGTTTCGACCGGGTCGCCGGCCAGAAGCCGCTCTCGGACATCTACACCGAATTCGCCCTCACGCCTGCGTCCTGGCTCCGCTGGGAAGTGTTCAACCGTTTCGACCCGCATACGCCCAGCCAGCAGGAACTCAACACCGCGCTCGAAATCAAGGATCAGGATTGGTGGACGCTGCGCGTGGCCTCCCATTTTCTCAAAGACAACTATGAGGAATACTACCTCGAATACCGCCAGCGGCTCAACGAGGTCTTCGACGTCACCGGACTCTGGCGTTATGACGCCCGCAACAACCGCTTCAACGAACAGAGTTATGGCGTCTGGCAGCGGCTCGGCCAGACTTGGGCCGTCAAATACGAAGTCTCCTTTTTCAAAGGCCCGCGCCGGGAAAGCGCCTTCGCCCTCAACGTCGAGGTCGATCTGCTGAAGTTCTGATGCCAAGATAAAGGTGCCCGCGAATCACACGAATCACGCGAAAGGGGACCGACATTCGAATTCAAAGGCTTCAGTTTTAAGTGACTGCTTCTAAATCTCTTTATTCGCGTCTATTCGCGTCATTCGCGGGCCAAACTTTCCTTTTGTGCTTTTTGTGGCCAATCCTCTTCCTTTCATCGTGGCTGATTTCATTCCATGAACCCCAACATCGCCGCCAACCAGCAGCGCCTGTTCCTGGAATTCGTGGTGGAGTTGAGGCCGTATCTCCACCGGGACAGCGCCCTTCCCCGCCGCATCAAGGAGATCCTCGCCCGTCATCGTGCGATCGGCTCGCGCGACCGCAAACTCTACCGCGAACTCATCTACACCTGGCTGCGTTTTCTGCCATGGATTACCCCATGGCTGGACAAGGACCCTGTGATCGCCGCCAAAATCGTCGCCTGGTTGGCGCCGCACCTGAAGCCCACCGCGCATTACCGTGCGGCGCTCTGCGGCGACTGGCCGGCGGTGCCTGATACGCTCGCTGAAAAAGCGACCGTCCTAACGCAGCTGTTTCAGTCGGACCAACACACCCCGGCGCAAAGCGCCACCCCTCTTGATATTGGGGACTCAGACCGGAAATCACCTCTTGAGAGGGGTGCCCAACGAGCGGGGTGTGGTGAGCAACCTTCTGCCACCAGCCCAAGAACCAAGAACCCAGACCCTAGCTTCTTTCCGACTGACCTCCTTCCGGCCTGGTTCCGCGAACATTGCCCCGCCGCTTTCGAGTCACCGCATCTCGATGCGCTCAATAGCCGGGCCAGCATCTGGGTCCGCGTGCAATGCAATGACCGCAACCTCGTGCTCGATGAATTTCGCGCCCAAGGCTGCAGCTTCACCATCGCCGGGGAATTCCCGGACGCGGTCTGCCTGCCGCCCAACGCCGACGTCGCCGGCACGGACGCATATCGCCGCGGTTTTATTGAAATCCAGGACCTCGGTTCGCAAATGGTGCTCGCCTGCGCGGGCATTGCTCCCGGTTGTCGCTGGCTCGACGCCTGCGCCGGTGCCGGCGGCAAAACCCTGCAACTCGCCCGGCTGGTCGGTCCCGGCGGGCACGTCGACGCCACCGACCTCCGCCCTGAGATTCTCGAGGAGCTTCGTGACCGGGCCAAACGCGCACGGCTCGACAACATCGCCATCGTCCAAAAACGAGCTGACGCCTATGACGGCGTGCTGGTAGACGCGCCCTGCTCGGGCTCCGGCACGTGGCGGCGCCAGCCGCACCTCAAATGGTATGGGCATCCCGAGACAATTGCCTCATTCGCAAAGACGCAGCTGGAAATCCTGACCGCCAGCGCCCCGCTCGTCCGTCCCGGCGGCCGGCTCATCTACGCCACCTGTTCACTCAGTCATTGCGAAAACCACGATGTAGTCGCCGCGTTCCTGAAAGCCCAACCACAATTCACCGTCCAGACACCGGCAAAGAACTTTGGGGAATTCGACGGCTTCGGGACTTCGCTTCTTCCTGGTACTCGCAACACCGACGGTTTCTATGTGGCTACATTGCAAAACGGGTGAGAGGAAAACCAGATTGCGCTTTAGCCGTATAGAAAAACTACCGCCAAAAGCTCAACCCAGCAAACTCAGATGTTGAATCCTTATTGTCCGCTAGATGGCGGCGGTCGCTATTTTAATCTAAAGAAGCAGAATGGGAAATGGACTCAGGTAGATCAAGACTCCCATCGTATGTGGGTATCATGAAATGAAAACCACGGAGTCGATCCAACACCTGAGGGTAACCGGACAAGCAAAATCAGGCGTAGTAAATTAGCGGTTTTTCCGGTTGCAGGCCGGGCTGGCGTCCCCTCGACTCCGTCCGTGGTTGCCGAAGCCGATTATCGCATCAAACTTCCCGTGTTCGAGGGTCCGCTGGACCTCCTCCTTTTCCTCATCCGGAAAAACGAGCTGGATATCTACGACATCCCCATCGATCAGGTGACCCGCCAGTATCTGGAGGTCATCTACGCGATGAAAGAGCTGTCCCTTGAGGTGGCCGGGGAGTTTTTTGTCATGGCCGCGACCCTCATGGAGATCAAAAGCCGGCTGCTGCTGCCCAAGCACCAGCAGGCCGTGGATCCCAACGCCGAGGAGGACGATCTCGACCCGCGCTGGGAACTCGTCCACCAGTTGCTCCAATACAAGAAATTCAAGGAAGCCGCCGGCAACCTCCGACAGATGTCATACGACGCCCAGAACATGCTGGCCCGGCCCGGCTCGGCCTTTGCCCCGGCTTCGGAGCGCCCGTTGAAACACGTGGACCGGATCGACCTCTGGAATTCCTTCAACTTCGTCCTCCGCCGGCTGGCGGAGAAACTGGTCATCGGCCAGATCCACGCCGAGCAGGTGACCGTCGCCGACCAGATGGAATACGTGCTGGAACGCATCAAGACCCAGAAGTCCTTTGTTTTTTCCCAGCTCTTTCCGGGGAAGATTTCACTCCGCCGGCTCGTGGCCACCTTTCTCGCCATCCTCGAGCTGACCCGCCTGCGGAAACTGCAACTGGAGCAGACGGGAGATTTCACGGATATCTTGTGCACCGCCGTGGAGGAAAACACGCTTGAAACACCGGCCGGGACCAGCACTTTGGCGGCGTACGATGAAGAAAGCCACCCGCCGCCGCAAAGCTAAGTCCGCCCATCTGCTGGGCGTCGGCCTCGACAATGAGGACGGCCACAAGCGCCTGACCACCGCCGAGCAGTTCACCATCGTGGGCGGTTCCGACGAAACCCATGGCCGCCTGACGGAAACCGTCATCAAGACCTTCGAGGAATTGAAGACCCGCGGCAAACCCCTGGAGGTCGTCGAGCCCAAGGAACTGGCCGAGATCATCCATAAATCCACTCCGCACTGAGCGCGGCTTGCCTTTCCCCCAACCCTGACTAAACTGCCCCCATGTCCGAAAAAATCGCCCACCTCGACAACAACACTTTCAAGGCGGCTGTCGCCGGCGCCACTCCCGTCCTCGTGGACTTCTGGGCGCCGTGGTGCGGACCGTGCAAGGCCATCGCCCCCATCCTCGATGAGCTCGCCACCGAACTCGACGGCAAGCTCAAGATCGCCAAGGTCAACGTGGACGACAACGGCGAACTTGCCGCGCAATACGGCGTCCGCGCCATCCCCACCATGCTGCTGTTCAAAGGCGGCCAGTTGGCCGAACAATTCGTCGGCATGATGGACAAGGCGTCGTTGAAGGCAAAGCTGGCCGGGAAAATCTGAGGCTTCCCGCAGTCTTGCTCTGCAGGGCGGGATCGCTGATCCCGCCTTTTTCATGCCCATGCGACCGACGCCCTTGCCGCCGTGCCGCTTTGGCCGGGGCTGTTGCCCACAACAGCCGGGGCGCTTGAGGGCAAGCGCCCCCACCCTATCTTTCGCCCTACCTGCTCCCCAAAATCACTCCCGCGGATAGAAGCACCCCGTAAGCGGCCAGGAACTTCGCGGTGGATCCGAGCAGTGCAATCTGCTCCCCGGGGTCGTGCGAACCGGCCAGCCGGCGGGTCAGCACGACCGCCCATGGCACCAGCACCAGCGGCAAGAGCACCGGCCAGCGACAGCCATAAAGCATCAGCGCCGGCGGGCAGAGCAAACCGACCGCATCAGACAGGGCGTATTGCCACACGGCAAACCTGCGTCCAAAACGCACGACCAGGGTCTTCTTGCCCGCGCCCGCGTCGGTTTCGGCATCACGGTAATTATTCGCGACGAGAATATTGGCGGCCAGCAGACCGATCGCCGCAGCACACGGGGTCACGTCCGGGGTGATATGGCCGGTCTGCACGTAAAATGTCGTGTCCACCGCCACGAGGCCGAAAAAAATAAAGACGAACAGGTCGCCCAGACCGTTGTAACCAAGCGGAAAAGGCCCGCCGGTATAGGCCAGGGCGCACAGGATGCTCACGATGCCGATGGGCAGCAAAAGCCAGCCGCCTTCCCGCACCAGCAACAATCCGATCGCAAACGCCAGGCCCAGCACCAGCCACGTCGCGGCCAGCATCCGGCGCGGAGCGATCAGTCCGGCCGCGACGGCCCGGCGCGGTCCGACTCTTTTGACCGTATCGGCACCCTTGATGAAATCGAAGTAGTCGTTCGCAAAGTTGGTGCCGATCTGCACCGACAGGGCAAACCCGAGACAGATGGTCGCCTTCAGGTAGTTCGGCTGATGATGTGCCAACGCCAACGCCGTGGCAACCATCACGGGAATCACTGCCGCCGGCAGCGTTCGCAGGCGCGCAGCTTCGATCCAGATGCGCCAGGAATTTGTCGCTGAATGGGTATTGGACAAGACGCTGGCAGTGCAAGCGTTTCAATTCTTCATGTCAAAAGACATCCGGTCCTGTGGGACAATTTTTCTTTTCACACGAAGCAAGCAAAGAAAGCAAAGGGATGGTTTGATAACTTCGCTCCTTTGCGTGCTTGGTGTAAACAATCTACTGAGGCTTCCCATTTACTGCGCGGCCAGCTCCTGCTCAAGTGCTTTGATTCGCTCGGCCACCACGTCGCGCCGAGCCAGCGGATCATCCGCGGGGAGGACCGGCAGGATCTCTCGCAACCAGGCCAGCGCTTCCTGCGGCTGGTTCATTTCATGCAACAACTCGGCATAAATGCGCGCGGCATAATAAGGTGCGCCCGGTTGCTTCGCGGCCAGCCGGTAGCATCGCGCCGCGTTGCCGGCGTCACCCCGCCGGCGCAGGTGAATATTGGCCATCTCAATGTAGAGCGCCGGGTCCGCGCCGTGCCAACGCAGTCCCTTTTCGAGAAAGTGCAGGGCCAGTTGCGCCTGTTCCTCGTTTACCCGCACCCGCAAAGCTGCCGGAGCGCGGTCGGTCAGACGCCATTCGGGCATATCACAGGCCAGCATGCGCGCCCCGTTCAGCCAGAAACAAAGCGGACGCTCATCCGCGGCGACCGTCAGCTCGATCAAAGCCGTGGTGGCCACCAGATCGCGACGCTCCCAGGCCAGGTTGGCCCGCAACCAGCAGCCGCTGGCCACACTCGAACGCATTCCACCCAGCAGACCGAGAGTGCCCCCATGGCCGGCCATCGCGGTCATTTGCTCGACTCGCATTTCCATCGGAACCGCGGGTGTCCCGGCCCGGTGTTCAAACGGTCGCAACAAAAAGACTGCCGCGCCCAGAGTCGCGAGCGATACGCCAAACACCGCCGGCCTAGAACTCGCGGTGTTTGAAAACATAAGAAGCCAGCACACCGAGGACGAACACATAGGCCGCCCAATAGGCGACCAGACCCAGCAACACCGCTCCCGAGGACGATTGGCCTGACGCGAGCAGCGCCTCGGCGTCAAACAGCGCGAGATTCGGCCAAAGCCGCAGCCAGGCCATCCGCCCACTCTCACCGACAAACGGCCGCATGTGCGCGATCAGCGTCAGCAACAACCCCGCACAGCTGGAGAACAGCGCTGAGCCGGCATAAGTGCAGACCAGCAGTGTCAGGGCAGCGACCAGGGTCATCTTCAACCATTGCACGGCGCACGCGCCGAGAAAAACGGGCAGCGCAAGCGAAGCCGCACCAAGCTGGGTGCCACGCCACACGAGCAGGAGTGCGACCAACGCGCCCAACGCCGCCGTGAACAGGGCCAGCAACGCGGCCACCCCGATGAATTGCCCCCAGATATATTCTCCGCGTCGCACCGGACGCGCCAGCACACAGCAGATCGCTCCACCCGCTATTTCATTGAAGAACAACTGGGCCGTGGCCAGAGCCGCCAGCAGCATGCCGAAAAACCCCAGCGCCCCCAGGCCGAAGTCGCCGATGAATTTCAATTCGGCCGCGCCGAAGTTGAACTCCCGCAGCCACAGGGCGGCGAAGACCAGCGCCGCACCGACCAGCCCCAGCAAAAGCGTCAGCCGCATGCGCAGCGCCTCGCCCAGCGTGTGCAGCGCAATCAGTCTGATGCGGCGCAGCGAGGCCATCGCTCCATTGTGCCGCGATTCATTCATGCCCGGAAAGCCTTGCCAGATAGAGCTCCTCCAATCGCGACGGCTGCGGGGCCGCCTGACCCACGGTTCCGAGCAGCTCAACCGGCGTGCCCACGGCCAGCAGCCGGCCCCGTCCGAGAATCGCGAGCCGGTCGCACAACTCCTCGGCCTGCGCCAGCAGATGAGAGCTGAATACAACCGCTTTGCCCCGCGCCGCGAGATCACGGATGAGTTGGTTGAGCGTCAACCGGCCCCGTGGATCGAGCCCGCCGGCGGGCTCGTCCAGCAGCACCAGCGGCGGGTCGTGCAGGATGGCCTGGGCCAGACCGAGCCGCTGCCGCATGCCTTTGGAATAAGTCGCCAGCCTTTGTCCCGCCGCGTGGCCCAGACCGCTCCATTCCAGAACCTCATCCACGCGTTGCGCAGCGGGGTCACCACCGAGTGAACTCAGCCCGGCACAATACTGCAAAAACTCATACCCGGTGAGATGAGGGGAAAAGTGGGGCGAATCGGGCAGGTATCCGATCAAGGCCCGCGCCGCAATGCTGCCGGCGCGGTGGCCGAAAACCCGGGCCTCTCCCGCCGTGGGCACGAGCAGCCCGGCCAGCAGCTTGAGGGTGGTGCTTTTGCCGGAACCGTTGGGACCAAGCAGACCAAGCACCTGGCCCGGGGCGAGCCGCAGGGTGAGCGATTCCAAGGCATAAACCGGTCTGTTGCCCCAGCCCGTGGAATAATTTTTTGCCACGCCGGTGAGTTCAACCGCCCATGGCAGGTCAACGACCGGGCTCATCGGATGGAAAATCCTTGGAATTGCGGCACCCGCTGCGCTTCCTTCTGTTCCACCTGGCGGATGTAGCCCGTCATCCGTTCCTGAACTGCGGCAATGAAATCGCGCACCTCGGCGGCCGTGCCTTCGGACTCAAGCAGCACGCGGCCATCGGGCAGGTTTTTCACAAAGCCCGACACCTCAAACTCCTTTGCAACCTGCAGCGTGAGGTAGCGAAAACCCACACCCTGCACGTGTCCGCTGAAAAAGGCCGTGACGTGTTGCACTTCTGTCATAAAAAAGGAAACGGCCCGCGCCTGTGAGACAATATCTTCTACCCGCGGATACGAGCAGAATTTTATTTGCCAGCGGCAACCGGCTGCGCACAGTTCTCGCCGACGCCACCCGGCGCCCTTCATTACATGACCAATTCTGACTCCGACGGGTTGTTCGAAAACGACTGGGAAGACCGCGGGGAGCTTTCCTGGACCGAGAAGGATTGGCAGAAATATCTCGGTGAGCAGGAGGCCGCCGTCCGGGAATACATCAAGCACTACGACCAGTTGGGCGAGGCCCCCGACCGCATTGATGAAGTGGCGCGCCGCATGAGTTGGGAACTGGCGGAAGACCCGGCCGGCGAGGAACTGGACGACGAAACCGAGGAAGATGAAGAGACCTTTGACGGCGACTGGGATCCCTACACTTTGCACCGCAATCCGGTCTATATCGCCACTCGCGCGCTGTATGTAAGCCTCATTGCCCACTGGGAGCGCGTGGCGGCTCAACCCGGCCGGGTGCCCGCCGCGCTCGGCATCACCTTGCAGGCGTCACTCTACCGTGGCAACGAGCAGGTGATGCAGGCCGTGCAGGCGCTCGAGATGGGCGACTACACCCTGGCCGTGTGCCTCTTCAAACTGGCGCTGCGCGAACTCAATGTCACCCTCGCCCGCCTCGGCCAGCCGGATGTCGCCGCAACCCCGCTCGCCGTGCGTTACCGCGAATACGCCCTGCCCCGCCTTTTTGATCTGCGGGAAATCTGGCTGCGCGTCATGAACGAGTGCCGCCAGAGCCTCGGCGACGACATCGCGCCGGAATAACACCAAGGTTTTGGACCTAGTTCCGCCGGCGCTTCCTGCCGGATGGATACGCTGCTGGCGTCCGGCTGGTCTTTTTGTAATCGCCTGACTTGAGTGAATTGATCTGGTCGCGCAACAGTGCGGCACGTTCGAACTCCAGTTTGTTGGCCGCCTCCTGCATCTCGTCTTCCAGTTCGGCGATGACCGCCGCCACGTCCTCGGTGCCGGCCTCGGCCACCGCTGCGTTCTCGTCCCTCTCGGTGCCGTCGTAAACATGCAGGCTGGCCTGCACTCCCCGCTTCACGCTGCGGGGCGTGATGCCATGCGCCTGGTTGTAGGCGAGCTGCTTCTCGCGGCGGTGCGTCACCGCCTCCATCGTCCGCCGGATGGATTCGGTGACGACGTCGGCATAAAAAATAACCCGGCCCTTCTTGTGCCGGGCCGCGCGGCCCGCCGTCTGCATGAGACTGGTCGCGCTGCGCAGGAAGCCCTCCTTGTCGGCATCGAGGATGGCCACAAGCGCCACCTCGGGCAGGTCGAGTCCTTCGCGGAGCAGATTGATGCCGATGAGCACGTCAAAGTTACCCTGCCGGAGATTGCGCAGGATTTCCACGCGCTCCAGCGCATCGATGTCCGAGTGCAGATATTCAACGCGTACCTTGGCCTCGCGCAGGTAGGTGGTCAGATCCTCGGAAAGCCGTTTGGTCAGGGTCGTCACGAGCACGCGCTCACCCTGCTCCGCGGCTTTGCGTACCTCACCGATCAAATCCTCCACCTGCCCCTTGGTCGGGCGCAGCGTGATCTCGGGGTCGAGGAGGCCGGTCGGTCGGATGAGCTGCTCCGCGACCACGCTGGAAATTTCCAGTTCAAACTTGGCCGGGGTCGCCGACACGTAGATGGTCTGGCCGGTGATCTGTTGGAATTCCGCAAAACTCTGCGGCCGGTTGTCGAGGGCCGACGGCAGCCGGAACCCAAAGTTCACGAGCGTCTTCTTGCGGGCGATGTCGCCGTTGTACATGCCGCCGATCTGAGGGATGGTCACATGGCTCTCGTCCACCATGGTCAGAAAATCCTTCGGGAAAAAATCGATCAGGCAGAACGGCCGGTCGCCGGTCTTGCGGCCGGTCAGATGCAGCGAGTAATTCTCGATGCCGCTGCAGAAGCCCATCTCCTGCAGCATCTCGAGGTCGTAGTTGGTGCGCATCCGGATGCGCTGGGCCTCGAGGTATTGCTGGTTGCGCTCAAAGAACGCCACGCGCTCCTCCAACTCGGCCTTGATGCCGCTGATGGCCGACTCCAGCCGGCCCTTGGTCGTCACGTATTGGTTGGCGGGATAGAGATCAAATTGGTCGGTCTTGCGGAGAACGTTCCCGCTGACCGGCTCGAACTCCGTCAACGACTCGATCTCGTCGCCAAAAAACTCGACGCGCAGTCCGTGCTCCAGGTAGGCCGGCATCACGTCCACCACGTCGCCGCGCACCCGGAAGCAGCCGCGCTTCAGGTCGTAGTCGTTCCGTTCGTAGAGGTTCTCGACCAGCCGTTCGAGAAACTTGTTGCGGCTGAAAGACCCGCCCACGCGGATCTGGATGCGCATCGACGAGAAGTCCTCGGGGGAACCGAGGCCGTAGATGCACGAGACGCTCGCCACCACGATCACGTCGCGCCGGCTGACGAGCGAGCTGGTGGTGGCGATGCGCAGCCGCTCCAGCTCCTCGTTGATCGACGAATCCTTCTCGATGAAGGTGTCGCTCGTCGGCACATAGGCCTCGGGCTGGTAGTAGTCGTAGTAGCTGACAAAATATTCGACAGCGTTTTCGGGAAAGAAGCTTTTGAACTCGGAATAAAGCTGCGCCGCCAGGGTCTTGTTATGCGACACGATCAGCGCCGGCCGGTCGAGCTGCGCGATGACGTTGGCCATGGTGAACGTCTTGCCCGAACCCGTCACGCCCAGCAGGGTCTGGTGGCGGTTGCCGGACCGCAGAGACTGCACCAGGGCCGCGATGGCCTGGGGTTGGTCGCCGGTCGGCTGGTATTCCGCGTGCAGCTTGAAAAGCATCTCCCACCCCTACCCAATCACCCGCGTTCGGCAACTCCTGTTCGGGAGCGATGCAGCCTATCGCGACACGTGCGGTGTGCTGACGGGTAGGGACGGACCGCTGGGCCGTCCGCGAATGTCCTTGCGGCGCGCCCAGCGGTCGCGCCCTACCATCAATGCCAATTGCCAAGCGCCTGCCGATGGACCAAGCTGCAACAAAACAAACCCCGGGCTCCGGCCCTCTCCCCCATGGCTCTTACCCATTCCGTCTATAACTCGCCCGTATTCTCGCAGGCCTGCAACCAGTTCGACATCGCCGCCGACATCCTCGGCATGGATGCCGGCCTGCGCGACCGCACCAAGCGCCCCAAACGGTGCGTCATCGTTTCCATGCCCGTCCGCATGGATAGCGGCAAAGTTGAAATCTTCGAGGGCTACCGCGTGCAGCACAACCTCTCGACCGGTCCTGCCAAGGGCGGCATCCGTTTCCATCAGGATGTGACGCTCGGCGAAGTCGCCGCCCTCGCCATGTGGATGAGCTGGAAATGCTCGCTGGTCGGCCTGCCCTTCGGCGGCGCCAAGGGCGGCGTGATCGTCAATGCCCGCGACATGTCGCCGACCGAACTCGAGCGCCTCTCCCGCCGTTACATGCAGGAAATCACGCCGTTCATCGGACCGAACGTCGATATCCCGGCACCTGATGTCGGCACCAATGATCAGGTCATGGCCTGGATGATGGACACCTATTCCAACCACGTGGGGCACTACGACCCGGGCGTGATCACCGGCAAGCCCATCGCGTTGGGCGGCTCGCTCGGGCGACGCGAGGCGACGGGCGAAGGCGTAGCTTGGTTCGTGAAGTCTTACCTGCAAGACATCGGCATCACGCCTGAAAAAACTACTGTCATCATCCAGGGCTTCGGCAATGTCGGCAGCGAAGCCGCCCTCGCCCTCTACGACTGGGGCGCCGAAGTCATTGGCATTTCCGATTTCACTGGCGGCATCTACAATACCAACGGCATCAATCTCAAGGAAGCCCTTGTCTATACGGCCGCCAACAAATCGCTGCTGGGTTACACTGGCGGGGAGGCTTTGACCAACGACGAGTTGCTGGAAATGCCCTGCACCGTCCTCATCCCGGCGGCGCTGGAGCGCGTCATCACTGAGAAAAACGCCGGCAAGCTGAAATGCCGCATGCTCGCCGAGGGGGCCAACGGCCCGACGACCAACGAGGCCGACCTGATCATCACGAAGCGCGGCGACATCGAGCTCATCCCCGATGTGCTCTGCAATTCCGGCGGCGTGATCGTCTCCTACTTCGAATGGCTGCAGAACCAGCAGAACTATTATTGGAGCAAGGGCGAGGTCTTCGACAAGCTTTACCGCATGCTCGCCAAGGCGAAGGCCTCGGTGGACGAGACACAGAAGAAATACGGCTGCAGCCGCCGCACCGCCGCGCTCGTGCTGGGCATCTCGCGCGTCGCCGAGGCCAAGGCCAAGCGCGGGCTGTTCCCGTAATATTCTCTTCCAGTAGGGCCGGCGCTTGCGCCGGGCCGGTAGGACGTGTTTGCAAAATGTAGGGCGGGATCGCTGATCCCGCCCTACAATCAATCAAAGTGAAACCGCTTACTCGAACGTGTGTATGAACAGTCCTGAGCGCAGCTTTGGCTCGAACCACGTACTCTTCGGCGGCATGATCTGCCCGGCATCGGCAATGTCCATCAACTGCGCCACCGTCACGGGATACAGCGAAAACGCCACGCCGCCTTGCGCGTCGACGCGCTTCACCAGGTCGCCGGTGCCGCGGATGCCGCCGACAAAGTCGACGCGCTTGCTCGTGCGCGGATCATCGATGCCCAGCAGCGGAGCGAGCAGCTTGTCCTGCAGCACGCTCACATCGAGCCGCGCCACGGGATCGGCCTTGGCGTCCACCGGGCAGCGCAAGCCATGCCATTTGCCCGCGAGATACATGCTCACGCGTCCCCCCATCGCGGGCGACGACGCGGCGTTTTCTTCCAGACCGAAAACCGCCTTCACCTTCGCGAGAAACTCTTCGGGCGTGTGGCCGTTGAGATTGAAGACATGCCGGTTGTAAGGGAGAATTTTCAATTCACTGGCCGGAAAAATGACGCACAGGAACCAGTTGTAGTCCTCCGCCCCGGTGTGCTTCGGATTGCGGTCGCGCCGCAGCCGGGCGACGCGTGCCGCGCTCGCCGCCCGGTGGTGGCCATCCGCGATATAGGTCACCGGCACCCGGTCGAACGCCGAGATGAAATCCGCCCCGCCAGCGATGCGCCACACGGTGTGCCGGATGCCGTCGGGCGCGGTGAAGTCATGCTGCGGCTTTTCTTTGACTTTGACGTTCACGAGCGCGGACACCGCCGCCTCGTCGCGATACGTCAGGAAAATCGGGCCGGTGTTCGCCCCGAGCGTGTCGATCAGGCGCGTGCGGTCGTCCTCCTTGTCCTTCCGCGTCTTCTCGTGCTTCTTGATGAGCTCCGCGTCGTAGTCCTCCACATGGCACACCGCCACCAGCCCGCGTTGGATGTGCGGGCCCATCTGCTGCTGGTAAAGATAGAGACATGGGCCGGACTCGCGCACCAGCACGCCCTCGCGCTGGAGTTTCAGGAAATTCTCCCGGGCCTTCGTGTAAACCGCCTCGCTGTGGGGATCGGTCTGGGGCGGGAGGTCGATCTCGGCGCGATCCACATGCAGCAGGCTGCGCGGCCGGCCCGCGGCCAGCGCGACCGCCTCGGCGGTGTCGACGACGTCGTAGGGCACGCACGCCACCTCGGGCGCGTGTTGCGGCACAGGAACCAGACCTTGAAAAGCGCGGATACGCATGAACGTGGATTAGTTTGAAAGGGGAAGCACAGACGAAACACACGAAACCGCCGGAGGAAAGGTTTTTTGCCCGCAGATGACGCGGATAGTCACGGAATGGGTCGGAAAAGGTTTTGATCACGGATTAGCAGATGTCGCTTCGCTCGGTACCCGGATGGGCACGGATAAGCCTTCAATCTATCCCGGTTTGATCCGCGTGATCCGTGGTCAAAACGTATCAGGATTCTGGCAATAAAGATCCGGGACTTCTGCTGAGTGGAGTCGGGACTAGGTTGATTATCAGTATCTGCGATAATTCGCGTCATCCGCGGAAAGTACCCACAAAAAAGCCCTCCGCGGTGGGAGGGCTGCGAAATCCGGACTGCGTCCGGTGTTACTTGACCTTGGTCGCGCGCTTGAACTTCGTGGTGAACTTCTCCACGCGGCCGGCGGTGTCGACCAGGCGCTTCTCACCCGTGTAGGCGGGATGCGAGTCCATGGTCACATCACGCAGGATGACGAAGTAGTCCTGGCCGTCGATCTTCTCGGTGCGGGCGGACTTCATCGTGGACCGGGTGAGGAATTTCTTGCCTGTCCCAATGTCGAGGAAGCAGACGTTGTTGAGGGCGGGATGGACTTTTTCTTTCACGGTAAAGGAAGATTTGATCAACCTTGGCGCGCCTTGTAGCGCGGCTCGGTCTTGTTGATGACGTAGATGCGCCCCTTGCGGCGGACGACCTGGCAGGCCGGGTGACGCAGTTTGGCGGATTTGATGGAGGAAACGACTTTCATAAAAACGAGAAAGAAGATGGCCGGCTTCACCCCTGTCAAAGCAAAAGATTTTCCGGTGGTGTCCTGATTTGAATCTCCCTCTCCCGCACAACCTTTTGCGTGTTTACCCCAAGTCCGCTAGACTCAGGGAATGACCTCCAAATCCCGTTACGAATTTATTGGCGCGCTGGCCCGCCACAGCCCGTTGGTTCAGCTTGGCTGGAGGCGGGGACTATCATCCTCCGCCAAGGTTACGGATGACAGGTCAGTCCCGCGGGTTTCGCCCTCCCCATATTCCAACCTAAGGTACGTGGTCTTGCTTGAAGACGAGGAAACCCTGCCGGGTGGTGATGAACTTGTGGATTTTCCCCCGGCAGGGCACTGCACCTACTGGCCATGCATTGGTTGAATTTACCCACTCATGGCATGGTCTGCATGTAGCAAACCGCTTCGGGAGCGGTGTGTTTTGGATAACAAACGGCGCATCAGTAAATGCCCGGCGTTATCAAGAACAGAATACTGCCCGTTGGTCTCCCCTC
Source organism: uncultured Oleiharenicola sp. (assembly GCA_964492635.1). Classification (GTDB taxonomy): domain Bacteria; phylum Verrucomicrobiota; class Verrucomicrobiia; order Opitutales; family Opitutaceae; genus Lacunisphaera. The sequence continues at coordinate 33,692 of CAZBLQ010000004.1, read as the reverse complement.
CTACTGGGGATTTCTAACCTCGTGGATTATTGGCCCGTCACTTCTTCTCCGTCGCGGCAATCGCCGCCTTCACCGCCGTCTCTGGCGACTCCACCGGGGGAATCTCTAGCACCGTCGTAATCTCCCGTTGGACGCCCTCTATCTCCGCGACTGGATGCCCCCATGCGTAGGCTTTCTTAGCTTTGGGATGCCCCGCTAGATCGAATATCTCCACGTCACCTTCCCACAAAATCTTGCCTTGGAAAATCTCAGTAACCGGGACTGTAGCCGCATACCTCGCCGCGCAGCCGTGAAGCTGGTTGATGGCGACGATTATTTCCGAACGGTAATCCATGGCGTGGTTTAATTGACCAATTCTACTAGGTCACGCACTGACCAGATGCGACTCGAAACACCAGCCGCATGGCCGGCGTGCAGCGGATGGATTTGTGCACGAGGAATAACCGTCTCCAGAGAGGTTGGTTTTCCGGCGTTAAGCCAGTGCGCCCAACAAATGAGACGAAACTGTTACGTTTTTGGAGTTCGTTGAACTATCGCATTCCCTTAGATGCTTACCCTGTCCTTGGGTCCAAGTAGTGCATTGTGTGTGTAAGCTGAAAAGCCGCTCAGGCATGGGCGGCTTTTCTACGTCTGGAGCACCGCGCTAGTTTACCGTCGGGTCCTCGGGCTCGTTGGCGAGGAGCTTCAGATCGGGGTTGATGGAACCAAGAATCGAACGCCAGAGCGCGAGGCCGTCTGATTGCTCCAGCAGGCCGCCTTCGACCGGCGTGACAAACCAGGTGTCGTGATTCATCTCGTTTTCCAACTGCCCCTGCCCCCAGCCGGAGTAGCCGAGAAAGGCCCGGAGGGTCACCCCCGGCGTGCCGATCAGCTCGGCCGCCTTTTCCGGCTCGAGGCCAAATTGCAGTTGGAACGCACTCTCGGGTTTGAGCCACTGCCAGCAAACCAGGATCAACTGCTCGGGGGCAACCGGGCCGCCGGAGTACAGCGGCACCCCGGCCAGCGGTCCGAACGCAAACTCGGTGTTCAGCTCGCCCAGTTGCTTGTCGAGCGGGCGGTTGAGCACCACCCCCATGGCGCCCTCGGCGTTGTGGACCGACATGAGGATGACCGTGCGCTTGAAATTCGGATCGCGCATCACGGGATGGGCGAGCAGCAACTGCCCGGCGAGGGTCACGGTTTTGCGCGCTGTGCGGCGTTCCTTCATGGGTTCGTCATTGCGAGGAGCATCGCGACGAAGCAATCCAGCTGGATCGCCACGCCTGCGTCCCGGGCTCGCGATGACCCCAGGTCTTCATAGCTTGCTGATCTTGACACCCGCGTCGGCCAGAATGGGCGCGACCAGCGGGTCGTTGTTGTAATCCTCGTGATATTTGATCTCGGAGAGGCCGGAGGCCGCGAGAATCTTGGCGCAATTGATGCACGGGAAGTGCGTCACATAGGCCACGCAGTTTTCCACGCTGGAGCCGCGGCGGGCGGCATCGGCAATGGCGTTTTGCTCGGCATGCACCGTCGCCTGCTCATGGCCGTCGCGAAGGCGGGAGGCATGGGGCGTGCCCGGCAAAAAACCGTTGTAGCCGGCGGCGACCAGGCGGTTTTTCCGCTCGCCCCCGGTGACGATGACGCACCCCACGTTGAGCCGTTCGCAGTTAGACCGCGAAGCGATGAGCTTGGCCGTCGCCATGAAATACTCGTCCCAGCTCGGACGATGCGGAAAGGCCTCCGTGGCTTGGGCGATCAGGTCGATGGGGCAGGCGGGTTTTTCCATGTTGTTACGCCGCCACACTGGACAACTCCGGTGACATGGGCAACCTTCCTCTGATTAATGCGGCGCGAGCTACAACCCGAGCTTCTCGATTCCCTGCCACCTGACCATCCGGACGCATTGCACAACCGTCGGGATCTGCGTCTGACCAACCGCTTCATGGGCAACCACCGATGGTTGATCCGCACTCTGCCCGCGCTGCTGCGTCCCGGCGAGCAGGTGCTCGAACTCGGTGCCGGCACCGGCGAGCTGGGCGCGCGGCTGGCAGCCAGGGGTGTCATGCTGGACGGGCTCGACCTCTGGCCGCGCCCCGCCGGCTGGCCCGCTGACCGCTCCTGGCATCGCACCGATCTGCTGGCCTTTGACGGCTACGACCGCTACCCCGCGATCATCGGCAATCTCATCTTCCATCAATTCACCGCCGCCGATCTTCGCGCGCTCGGCCGGAAGCTTCGCCGCACCGCCCGGGTCATCATCGCCTGCGAACCGCTGCGGCGGCGGCTTTCCCAGGTTTTCTTCGCGCGCATCGCTCCCCTGCTCGGCGCCAATCATGTCAGCCTGCACGACGGCCATGTGAGCATTGCCGCGGGTTTTTGCGCTCAGGAATTGCCCGAGATGCTGGAGCTGGAACCGGCGGAATGGGATTGCCACTGCACAACCACGACGCTGGGCGCATACCAGATGATTGCTGTCCGCCGCCAATGAAGTCTAAAATCCGTGGACCGATCCTGTCACAGAGACCACAGAGCCCGAAGGGGAGTTCACGGAGAAAGACTTCGGGCAATGCCCCTGGGCAGTCGGGAGTTCCCCTGCCAGGTGAAGGCCGAAACCGCGTTCTTTCCGGAGCAATCCTCAGTGCTCTCGCTACTTGTCTCTGCGTACTCTGGGTCCAACTGCGTCTTTTAGGATGAAACCTCCGCTGGAAATCATCGGTGGCGGGCTGGCCGGCCTTTCGCTTGGCCTGGCCCTGCACCGCGCGGGTGTGCCGGTCACCTTGTTTGAAGCGGGTGATTATCCCCGCCACCGTGTCTGCGGAGAATTCATCAGCGGCCTCTCGGCGGCGACCATGGCAAGGCTGGGCCTGGCCCCGTTGCTGGCCGACGCCCTGCGCCACCGCGAAGTTGCCTGGTTCATCGGCGGGCACGCCCCGCGCCTGCAGCGTCTCCCCGCGCCGGCGCTCGGTTTGAGCCGGCATGTGCTCGACGCCCGTCTGGCCGAGGCATTCCAGGCAGAGGGCGGCGACCTCCGCAAAGGCACCCGGGTCACGGAGCTGGCACCACGACCCGGCCGGGTTTTTGCCACCGGCCGCCGGCGCGGACGCTCGCCCTGGCTGGGATTGAAAATCCATGCCGTTGATCTGCCGCTCAAACGCGAGTTGGAAGTTCACCTCGGTGCCCAAGCGTATGTCGGTCTGGCCCGGGTGGAGGACAATCGGGTGAATATCTGCGGGCTGTTTCGCCGCCGCGAGCTTTCGGCGCGGGGGGCGGACCTGCTCATCGCCTACCTGGGGGCGGCGGGCCTCGACTCGCTCGCCGCGCGGATCCGCGCGGCGACGACCGACCCCGCCTCTTTTTGCGCGGTCGCCGCAGTGAGCTTCGACCGGAGCGTGCCCGATTTTGACCGCGTCACCCTCGGCGACACCTGTGCGATGATTCCGCCCTTCACCGGCAACGGCATGGCGATGGCGTTTCAAAGCGCCGAGCTCGCCCTTGATCCGTTGATCGCCTACGTGCACGGGAAAAGCGGCTGGCCGGATGTTTGTCGCGCCATCCACCAGGCACAGGGCCGCCGCTTCCGGTTGCGTCTGGCTTCGGCCCACCTGCTGCATCCCTGGTTGCTGCAACCGGCCCGCCAGCACTGGCTGGCCGCGCTGAACCGCGCCCACTTGCTCCCGTTCCGGCCCCTCTACGCCGCCTTGCACTAATCAATAAGCATAACCAAATGAAGAAACACACCCCGTCGCTCCGCGCCACCCCTCTTGACGGAAGGGTTTTCAAACTGCGCTCAGGGAAGATCCCCTCTGGCCGGTCCACCATAGCCTTGGCGACGGTGGAAGAGGGGTGCCCGTCAGGGCGGGGGTGGTGGTGTGCCCATCGCAAACATTTTGGTATCGCGGTCACTTCTTGATCCAAGACTCAACAATGTATCTCCAAGCCCTCGCCACCGCGGTGCCTCCCGCGACCCATACCCAGGCCGGATGCTGGGAAATTCTGCAGAATTCCCCCGTGCGCCTGCGGTTGAAACGGCGCTCGATGCTGATCGCGCAATCGATTTTGCGCAGCGATCACGGAATCGCCACGCGGCATTTTGCCATGCCGGATGTCGCGCAGGTGTTTGACCTCACCCCCGACCAGTTGAATGCCGCGTTCCGCACCGAAGGGCCGAAACTCGCCGCGCGGGCGCTCACAGCGGCCCTTGCGCAAGCGGGCGTCCAGCCCGCCGGGCTCGACGCGTTGCTCATGTGCACCTGCACCGGCTATCTCTGCCCCGGCCTCACCAGCTATGTCGCCGAGCTGCTCGGTTTGCCGCCCAACACTTACCTTCAGGATCTGGTCGGTCTCGGCTGCGGCGCGGCCATCCCCACGCTGCGTGCCGCCCGCAACGTCCTGGCGGCACAACCGGACGCAACCGTGGCGTGCGTGGCCCTTGAGATTTGCTCGGCGGCGTTCTACCTCGACGACGATCCCGGTGTGCTCATCAGCGCCTGCCTTTTCAGCGACGGCGCCGCGGCGACCCTGTGGCGGGCCACGCCCGGACCGACCGGCCTGTCCTGCTTCGATTTCAACACGCTGCATCTTCCGGCGGAGCGCGACAAACTGCGCTTTGAGCAGCGCAACGGCAAACTCCGCAACCTGCTGCACCGGTCGGTGCCCGAGCTCGCCGCGGGGGCCGTCGGCCGGCTGTGGCAGGAACGCGGGCCGCGGCCGGTGGCCCAGGTGGTCACGCATCCCGGCGGACGGGATGTGCTGGATGCCTTGGCGCCGGTGCTCGCGCCCCACTCGCTCGACGCTAGCCGCCGCGTGCTGCGCGATTATGGCAACATGAGCAGTCCTTCCGTCCTGTTTGCGCTGGAGGAAACTCTGAAACACTCCCCGCCCGGGACGGAGGGAGATTTTTGGCTCGTGAGTTTCGGCGCAGGCTTTAGCGCACATAGTTGCCGGATCGGCCTTTCCCCTGATGCCCAAACTTGACGACCTCGTTGCCTACTGCGACCAGCGCACCCACCGGACCGCGTTCAAGGATTATCCTGGCGCGGTCAACGGCCTGCAGGTCGCCAATGACGGCCGCGTGACCAAGATCGGCGCGGCCGTGGACGCGGGGCTGGTCCCGTTCGAACTGGCAGTGGAGCGCGGCATCGATTTTCTCATCGTCCATCACGGCCTGTTCTGGGGCGGCGTGCAACCGCTGACCGGGCCGGTCTACGGCCGTTTTGCCGCGCTGGTGCGGGGCAACTGCGCAGTCTACTCCAGCCACCTGCCGCTCGATGCCCACGAGGAGATCGGCAACAACGCGCTGCTGGCCCGCCAGCTCGGCCTGAAAGTCCGGCGGCCGTTTCTCTTCCAAGAAAACGAGCCGGTCGGCTGGATCGCCCCGAACAAACTCAAGCGCTCCCAGCTCCAGGCGCGGCTGGAGGAACTCTACCCGCGGGTGGTGACGGTGGACTGCGGCGCGGCGGCCCCGAAGCAGATCGCCTTTTGCAGCGGCAGCGGCAACAGCGCCGTGCCGCAACTGCTGGCCGCCGGCGTGGACACGCTCCTCACCGGCGAGCTTCGCGAGGAATGGTTCAACTATGCCCAGGAGCACCACCTCAACCTCATCTGCTGCGGCCACTACGCGACGGAAATGCACGGGGTGAAGGCCCTCGCCGCCGAACTGGCAAAAAAATTCCGCCTGCAATGGGAATTCATCGAAACGAACAACCCCCTTTGATCTCCCGCCAATCACCCGAATTCACGCGAATGAATCCTTGGCAAACGGGGTCAATTCGCGTGCATTCGCGGGCAGTTTCCCGATGAAAAAAATCGCCATCCTCCACGGCCCCAACCTCGACCGGCTCGGCCGGCGCCAGCCGGAAATCTACGGCACCGCCACCCTCAAGGATCTGGAGAAGCTGATCCGGGCCGAGGCGAAACGGCTCGGCTTTGCCGTCACCTTCTTCCAATCGGCCCATGAGGGCGCGCTGGTCGACAAGATCCACGCCCTCACCGACGGAGGCACCGACGCGTTCATTGTCAACTTCGGCGCGTATTCGCATACCAGCATCGCCTTGCGCGACGCGCTCGCCAGTACCGACCGGCCGGCGATCGAGGTCCACATTTCCGACATCAAGCAGCGGGAAAAATTCCGGCGGAAATCAATGACGGCCGGCGCGTGCGCGGCGATGATCTCGGGAAAAGGCTTCCCGGGCTACGTCGAGGCCCTGCGCCTGCTGGCGAAAATCTGACCGCATGGGCCAGCATCTGCCCGACTTTGTCGAACCCCGCTGGTTCGTCTGCCACACCAAGCCGCGCTGCGAAAAGAAATTCGACGACCTGCTGGCCCGGGAGGAATTCGCCCATTACCTCCCGTTGATCCAGAGCGTGCGGCGCTACGGCACGCAGAAGAAGACCTTCACCAAACCGCTGTTTCCCGGCTATGCCTTCGCCCGGCTGGAACCGGAACGCAAAACGCGCATCTACCAGCAGGACCTGCTGGTGCGGGCGATGATGGTGGAGAACGAGGCGCAGTTCCTGAGGCAGTTGGAGGACGTGAAGGCCGTCTGCGCGTCGGGGCTGGAGGCGGCGCTTCATCCCCTGATGAAAAAAGGCACCCATGTCCGGGTGCGGGGCGGCCCCTTGCACGGGCTGGAAGGCTATGTGGACGACCCGGTGAACCCGCAGGGAATTGTGGTGTCAGTCGATGTGCTGCAGCAGGGATTGCTCGTCCGGCTCCCCCTCGAAAGCCTTCAACTCCTTCCCTGATATTAATGGTCCGTCGTCTGATCAAAATTTTTACCCTCAGCCTCGCCGCCGGCTCCGCTTGGGCCCAGACCACGCCGGCCCAAAGCACCTCCGCCCCGCAGGAGGACCGGCCGTTTTTTTCCCGCATCAGCGGTCTTTTTGGCGGCGACCTGCCCCAACTGGACCTGCCGGACACGGTAAAAGTCATCCTGCGTCCGCATCTGGGAGATTTTGTGCGACGCGACTATCTGCGTGTTGATACCGGCCTGGACTGGGCCCTGAACGATCATTTCAACCTCAGCTCCGGAGCCCTGGTCTACTTCACGCACGGCCTCCGCGGCACCCAGGATGGCTACGGCATCGGCCTCCTCCAGTTCGGTTCAAAATATGTCTTCGAGGAATGGCCGGAACGGGGCTATGAGACAACTTTCGGTGTGGATGTCTCGCTACCCGTCGGGCATGCCCCGATCGACATGACCGACGGCTACGATCATGTGACACCGACCCTGGTGGTCCAGCATCTCTGGACCAGCAAACCGCGCCTGACGACGTTTGGCGGCGTGGGGGTTGATCTCATCAGCAAAAGCCGCGTGGCCGGCACGTTTGGCATGAACCAGCCTCATCAGGACTCCTTTTCATTCACCGGTGGCGGCGTGTATGACGCCGGCCAGCTCAAGTGGACCCTGACCAGCACCCTGGGGACCACGGCGTTGATCAGCCATCATGACTCGGCCTTTTTCTATCTGCAGCCGGGTGTTTTGTGGTATGTACCCAAAAAATTCACCCTCCATTCCAAGACCCAATGGATTGTCGGTTTGAGTGCCCGCACTACGTGGGGACCGGACGGCTTGGATTTCAGCCTGAGTTCCCGGCTGCGCGCGGAAATCACCTTCCGCCAGGTCATGGACAAACTCCGGCTGACTACCAGCCGCAACAGCCAGCCCTGAACGTGCGTAGCTTGCGTCCTGAGAGCAAGTGTCCGCCTTCAATTTGAGTGGGGGAAAGCTTCAGCGCAAGGCCCAGAGCCAGGCGCCCACGTGCAGCGTGCCGCAGGCAACCAGCGCCGCCGCGACATCGTCCGCCACGATCCCCCAGCCGCCCGGCCATTTCTCGAGCCGGCGGATGCCCAGCGGCTTCAGGATGTCATAGAACCGGAACAGCCCGAAGCCGGCGAGCAGCACCGCCCAGTCCGGCAGTCCGGCGAGGTAACCCGCCCGCCAGCCGAAAAAAACCAGCGGCATCACCACAAACTCGTCGAGGATCACTTCACCGGGGTCGGTCTTGCCCAGCCGGCGCGCCGCCTCGCCGCAAAATGCCACGGCCACGTAGCCCGCCAGCACCGTCCAGGCGAAAATGACCTCCCAGCGCACGTGGCGGAAAAACACCAGAAAATATAACAGGCCGGCGAGCGAACCCCACGTCCCCGGGGCCGGCAGCCGACGGCCCAGCGGACCCAGTGTGGCGACCGCGCACACGATGCGGGTGGAAAAAATCCGCGGCCACCGTGGTTCCGGCAAGGTCATGCTTCACTCCAGCACCACATGCCCGTGGCGCCGGAAATAGGAGATGCCGGAGGTGATGGTCAGCACCGCCGCCAGCAAGTAGAGACCCATGCCGGCATAGTGGATGATCGCGATGATCCAGCGGTCGCTGTCCGTGAAAAGATGGCCGTAGTCCTGCTGCATCATTCGCGCGCCGAGGAGCCAGCCGATCGAATTGAGCTGCACGAACGTCTTCACCTTGCCGCCGAGATCAGCCTCGATCACCAGACCCTTGGTGGCCGCCGCCATCCGCATGCCCGACACGGCAAACTCCCGGCCGAGAATGCAAAGCAGCAGCATCAGGGCGAAGGCATCATAGCCCATGAAATAATCGTCGTTCACCAGCGCGATCATCAGGCCGATGACCATCACCTTGTCGACGACCGCATCCATGAACCGGCCGAAGGAGGAGACCTCGCCGCGCGCCCGTGCGATCATCCCGTCGAACCAGTCGGTCAGCGCGGCGGCGATGAAGAGCCAGAAGGCAAACGTCGCCGCCCATTCAAACTTGTGGTCCATCAGCCAGACGATCGCGAACATGGCCGGCACCCGGGAAACGGTCATCCAGTTGGCCACGGTAAAACGCATGGCCCGCAGTCGAGACATCCGCCGTGCGGTTGGCAATCCCTTGGTTTGACACAAAACTTCCTCGCCATCCCGGGGCACTGTGCAATCCTACCGGCGTTCCCGTCCCATGAAACTCTGCATCTATCCCGGAACCTTCGACCCCTTCACCAACGGGCATCTCGACGTGCTGGAGCGCGCGGCCAAGCTCTTTGGCCACGTCCGGGTTGCCATCGCCATCGACTCGACCAAGGCCCCCCTGTTTTCCCCGGCCCGGCGCGTTGCGCTGATCAAGGCCAACCTCCACGGCCTGCCCAACGTCGACGTGGTGAGCTTCGAGGGCCTGCTGGTTGAGTTCGCCCGCCAGCAAAAGGCTCAGGCCATCATCCGCGGGCTGCGTGCCCTGTCGGACTTCGAGTTTGAGTTCAACATGGCGTTGATGAACCGCCACCTCGACCCCGGGGTGGAGACGATTTTCGTGATGCCCAACGAGGCCTACAGCTACACCAGCTCCTCGCTCGTCAAGCAGATCGCCAAGCTCGGCGGCGACGTCAGGAAGTTTGTCCCGCCCAATGTCGCCAAGGCCCTGCGCGAATCATTTGCCAAGCACTAGGGCGCGTCCGCAGATTGGATTGTCCTCCTGAGCGCAGCGAAGGATCCATGTTCTGGAGGCGGAACTATTTGCCTCGCGCGCAGGCGCGCGGACAAACACCGGGTCGCGTGTACGCGGCAACGGCGCCAGTCCCGCGGATTGAGGTTTGCTTGTAGGGCCGCCGCTTGTCGGCGAGCCGTTCTGCAGGCTAAAAGCGGCCCGGCGGCAAGCGCCAGGGGTTTGCCCGAGTAAGTTCACTTTATCGTGAAAAGCGGATGCGTCCCGGGGATGTCGCGGACCGCCTTGGCGCCGAGCGGCGACACCTGCGAAACCAGGCCGAGGGATTGGACCGCGGATTCGCTGAGCAGGATGCTCACCCCAAGCTCGGCGGCGGTCGTTTCCAGCTTGTGGGTGAAAGTGACCTCGGCGCCCAGGAGGTTTTCCTCCGCGGGAGTTGCGGCCGGCCCCACCCGGACCGCCCCATAATGCAGAATCAGCCGCGCGCCGGATGGCCGGGGCTGATGGGCGAGATCGAGGACGATGGCGCGCATCTTTTCCGGCGGCATCCTCCGGTCGCGCCAGTGGGCGAAGATCGCCGAGCCCCGCAGGCGTTTCACTCCGGCGCCACCGAGTGCAAGCGCCTCCCTCACCTGCTCCGCCCAGGCCGTGGCCCGCGCATCCGAAGCTTCCGGCGGAACCACCAGCAGCATCCAGCAGAAAATCTTGCCCACGACCACGACGGTGCGGCCTATCACGGAATCATTCGGGCCGCTGTCGGCGCCTGCCGGATCAACCGGCTGGCAAAAAGTGTAACGCTCCGTCCCGATGAGGATCACGTCGCCATCCTTCAGCCGGGTGGGCTTGAAGATCCGGCTGTCGTTGAGAAACGTGCCGTTGGTGCTGCCCAGATCCACCAGCACGTAACCGTTCCCCTGGCGCTGCACGACCGAGTTCCGGCGTGAAATCCGGTTGTCGGGGTTCACGATCTCGTTCCCTTCAATCCGCCCGATATGACAGTCGCCGGTGAGGATGAAGGTGCGTTTGTCGGGCAGCTCGATCCACGCGGCAGAGGGAGGCAGCGAATCTCCTGAAGCGGGCATGGTGTGGGGCGGTCAGCGGGCGCGCGCGGCGGCAATCGCCCGGGCGCGTTCAGTGTAAAGCTGCGCGGCGGCACTGTCGCCCAAATGCTCCGCGATGGCGGCAAGCTGGTTGAGATCGTTGGTCATGCGGGCCCCGCCGCCGAGGCTCTCCTCGATTTTGATCGCCGCGAGAAAATCCGCCCGCGCTTCCAGCCATTGGCCGAGACGCAGGTGTGCGGTGCCGGCGAACTGCCGTGCCCGGGCCTCCTCGGCCCGGTCCTTGGTGGCGGCGCTGTCAGCCTGTCCGGCACGAGCGTGGCCGAGGGCTTCCTGAAAACGACCCTCGCCGAGTGCAATCTCGGCCCGCAATGTTTCGAGGCGGCCGGGCCATGGCGATGATCCGGAGAGTTTTTCCGTCGCCGATGCGAGCAGGCTGGCCGCCGTGGCGGAGTCACCGCGGTCCAGCGCGAGCAAGGCATCGAGCCAGACGGAAGCGGCGGCGAGTTCCGCAGAAAATTCCTCTTTCCCTCCTTGCTCGCGAGCTTGCTGCCGGGCTGCGGGCGTGAGGTCATGCATGCGCACCGCGGTCGCGGCAGCTGAGACCGAGTCACCCGCCGCCCGTTGGGCCAGGGCGAGGTTGAGCAGCGCGCGGGCTGCACCCGGCAGATCACCGGCCGCGAAATGCAAGCGGGCCGCCTCGTTCAAGGCGGGAACCGCCTCACCGGCGTGTCCCGTCAGGTATGCCTCCTCGCCCACGCGGGTTTGTCCGGCCGCAGCCTGCAACAGGGGTGGTGGCGGGTCGCCCGGCGTCGCGCACCCGGCGAGCAGGACCAGCGTAGTGAGTACTCCGCCCCACCCCAAGCGAATCGGAAAATTTGCCGGCAAAATGGTCACGGCTGTGTCGTCGGCAGCAACGGCTGGGGCACCGGCTGGTTGATTTTGGCGCGGATCAAACTGAAATCCTTCACGGCGTCGACCACTTCGCCCGCGCCGGCGGCAGTGCGCCGCCCGGTCTCGACCAGGGCCGGGAGCTTGGGGGCGACTTCGCTGACCGCCGGCTCAAGACTGGTCGCACTGGCGCGGAGGCTGGTGGAAAGCGCCTTCAAATCGGTCAGCAGCGGCGGCAGCGCCGCTCGCAGTTCGGCCGTGGTGGCGTGCAGGTCACGCAGTGCCGCCTGCAGGTCGCCGTCGCTCTGGGTGAGCGGAGTGAGCGCCGCCGTGGCCAATCCGCCGGTCTGTTTGAATGAGGCCAGCGTGGCGTCGCTCCGTTCGAGAAAACCCGGCGTCCAGGCCTGCAGGCGGGCCGTGGTGTCGGCGAGATTGCGCAGGGCGGTCTGCAATTCACCCTGCGGCTGCCGCGCCTGGGCCAGCAGGGCGTTGATGTTCGCAATCATCGGCTCGATTTGCTCCACGACCCCGCCGAGCTGGTCAAACAACTGCGGCTGGCCGCGGTAACGAAGCTGCGTCCCCGGCTCGGCGATGGCCGCCCGGCTCGGGCCGCCGGTGATTTCGAGCGAAGGATCCCCGATGGGGTTGCCCGCCTCGAGCCGCACTTCGCAGTCGGTTCTGATCATGTCGAGGTATGATTTGAAAATCGCCAGATCGACGCGCACACTGCGGTCCGACTGGAGTTCCACGCTGCTCACCTGGCCGATCTTGAAGCCGCTCAGATGCACCGCCATGCCCTTGCTCAGCGATTTGCTGCTCTTGGCTTCAAAATGAAAATGCGCCACCGGGGTGAAATAGCCCTCCTTCCACCCGAGGTAGAATCCCAGGGCCAGCAACGCGACCGTCGTCAGCACCATCGACCGGCGCGCGCGGCGGGTGGCGCGCAGCCACGCGGCATCGGGTTGCAACAGCGACGTCATGCCTGGGATTCCGCACGAAAATCGCCGCGGAGCGAAAGATAAAACATCGACGTCGGCTGCAATTCCTCCACCAGGCGGTCGCCCACCAGCACAAACACCGAGCCGCGTTCGGGATCCTCGGACAGGAAGTTCACGCTGGCCTCGATCAGGCGCCGGCGCTGCTCGGCCGCCAGGCCGCCAAAAAGGTCCTCGCAGACCAGCAGTTCGGGTTCGCCCAGCAAGGCGCGCAACCACGCGGCCGTGGCCCGCTCGAAAGGCGTCGCCTGGCCCGGCTGGCGCAGGAAGGACTGCCGCGCCTCGTCCTCGGACCAGCCGCACCAGCCGAGCAGGGTGCGGACGCGCGCATCGAGCGCGGCGGCGTCCTGTCCGTGGTGATACGCCGCCCCGATCAAAATGTTTTCCCACAGGGCGAGATGACCGACAAGCCCCTCGGTTTGGGCGGCAAATCCAAGCCGCGCGCGCAACGCCAGCCGGCCGGCCTCATCAATGGCGGCCAGCGCCTGCCCGAACAACCGCACCGCGCCGTGGCGGGGCGAGGCCAGCCCGAGCAGCAGATCGACGAACTCCCGCGCACAGGCCACCGTCGGGGCGACCACCGCCACCAGTTCGCCCGCCGGCACCGAGGCTAGGGGCAGACGGAAATGGGTGCCTTCCAGCTCTTGAATCTGGATCATCGCAATAAAAGCGCCGCGCCACCGTGCACGATCACGAGTGCGACCAGCGCGCGGCTGAGCAGGTGGTTGGCAATCTGCGGCATCCGGGCCGGGGAGAATGGCGCGACCAATCCCTGGTCGCATACCAACAAGCCGATGGCGGCCCCCAGCACCAGATTCCTCACCCCGGAAACAGCCAGGGCCGACGGCGCCAGCGTGGCGAGCAACGCGTCGATCTGCTGGGTGAAGGAGATTTGGGTGAACAGCGCGGCCAGCGCAAACCCTCCCAGCACCGCCGCCACTTGGAAGACAAACGCCAGCACAAACAGGGCGAATGCAAAGCCCAGCACGCGCGGGAGCACGAGCAGGTCGCGCGGGTCGATGCCGATAAGCCGCAAGGTGCGGAGTTCCCCTTGGTGCCTCATCAGTCCGAGTTCAAATGTCGCCGCGGTGCCCGGTCCGGCCACGAGCAGGAGGGCGCAGACGAATCCCGCGAGTTGTCCCAGGACGAGGGCCTGTAGCACCCGTACGCCCACGGTGATCCCGAGCCCAAAGCCCAGTTGCACCGTCGCGATGGTGAAAAAACCGGCGAGCGCTCCGATCACCGCCGTGAGCCACGCGAAATCCAAAGCGCCGCGCTGCACTTGCTGCCAGAGCGCGGCTTGCACGGGAGGGCGCGCGAGCTGGCCCGCGCGTCCGGCGATATGCAGAAAAAGATCCAGGCCTCCCGCGAAATCGGGGAGGTCGGCCTGCGCGGGTTGGACAGAGCCCTGCACCGTGGACATGCTGGGAGCGAGGCTGATGCTGACCGGCTTGAGCGTCAAACGCTTTGCGGATTGGGTAACCGTCTTGCCTTAAAGGGCCGGTGCGCCGGCAGGCATTCGTTATACCAATTCCATTGAGGAACCGGTCTTTTCACACGAAGCCGCAAAGCGCACCAAGGAGCATACCGGTTTAAAGTGAACCTGCTTCGCTTCCTTGGCGTCCTTGGTGTAAAATTTCATTTCGAATCGCAATTGGGATGAGGCCTTACCTCCGGCAATCTCACTGTCGGACAGTCAGGTGAATTGAACGATTCGCCGGTACCTACGTCTGTCGCCTTGTAGTTAGTAGTTAGAAGGTTTGCTCGGTGTTAGGGTGAAGGGCCGTCCTGGGTGGACGGCCCTTCTTCGTTCCAGTACCTCAGTTTACAGAGAGCGCGCACATCAAGGTGGTCGCCGATTTCCATCTCGGCGACAGGCGTCGATGTGGAAATCGACGCCCACCCTCCTGCAGCTTTTGTCGAAGCCGCGCTCGCTTCGTCCCGCATTTCAGCCATAATCCGTGCAAACTATGAATCGCCATTACCCTGCCATGGTCCGTGCTGCCATTGTCATCGCCGCTTGCTGCTTCTTCTCCCGATCACTGGCCGCCGAGGTCTCGCTGACCGAGAACTTCAAACCTGCCCTCCCCGTCATTCCTGATGTCACCTTCACGGTCACCGACTACGGCGCTGTCGGCGATGGCCAGACCCTCAACACCGAGGCTTTCAAGAAAGCCATTGCCGCCATCGAAAAAGCCGGCGGCGGAAAGCTCGTCGTGCCGAAGGGTATTTTCCGCACGCTCCCTTTCGCCCTTTGCTCCAATCTCGACCTTCATCTCGACGAGGGCGCCGTCATCCAGGCCCCCGATACATTTGAAGCCATGGGCCTGCCCAACCCCGCCACTCTGCACTCTCAGGACGAAGTCAAAGCCAAGGTCAAAACCCCCGACCCGCTCATCACCGGCAAGAATCTCCACGACGTCGCCCTCACCGGCACCGGCACGATTGATGGCAGCGGCGCCCACTGGTGGGCATGGTCGGAACGCGCGGCCCGCAACGTGGCCAAGACCGAGCCCAACCGCATCAACTACCGCCGCCCCCATCTGGTAGTCATCAACGGGTGCCAGCGCCTCCACGTCGCCGACATCACCCTGACCAACTCGTCCATGTTTCATCTTGTTCCCAGCAACATCACCGACCTGACCATCGAACGCGTCAAGGTCCGCGCCCCTTTCGACGCCCCCAATACCGACGCCATCGATCCCGGCCCGGTCACCAATGCCCTTATCCGCGATTGCGACATCGACACCGGGGACGACGACATCGTCATCAAATCCGGCGGCACCAACGTCCTCATCGAGAACTGCACCATCAAGCACGGCCACGGCATCTCCATCGGCTCAGGCACTTCCGTTGGCATCCACAACATGCTCGTCCGCCACTGCACGCTTGACGGCGCCGACAACGGCATCCGCATCAAGTCGATGCGCGGCGCCGGCGGTCCGGTCGAAAACGTCCGCTACACCGACATCAGGATGAAGGAAGTCGCGAACGCCATCGTTCTCGACATGAACTACGTCGACAACAACCGCCCGGACTTCAAGGGCGACCCGAACAAAATCCCCGCCTTTCACGACATCCTCATCGACAACGTCACCATCGAAAGCGCCATAAACGCCGGCAAGATTGTCGGCCTGCCCGAAAGCCTCATCACCAACATCACGCTCCGCAACGTGCAGATCACCGCCGAAAACAACCTCGTCATCAAGGATGCCGGTCACATCGCCTTCGAGAACGTCGCGATCAGCATCAAGGCGGGAGTCGTGTCAGGCCGCCCCGCAGTTCGCGAGTAAGCCGTTTCAATGTTTCGTCCCAGGCGGGCAATGTTTGAACTCAGCCGCGCGGGCTCATAGCCCGCGCCGGCTGTGATGACTGGCGAAGCTCTTTTCTATATTCGGATGCGTATTCAATGCCATTCCCAAAAGGCGTGTGAAGCGAACTGCTCTGCTTGGTCAAGACAGTCACGCCGTCGCGGATGGTGATCGAATAACGAATAGACTCATCGCCCCACCAAATAACAACAACATGATTCCCTTCCCTAGTTTCTTCTTCGCGCCACCTTCCACCCGCCAACCATAGCGGCCCATCAAATTCTGAAAGCGCCTGCGCTGTGTCTCCTCCCGTCGACAGTTCAACCGCAACACCGTCTTTTGATGTCGAAGCGTAGAAACCTACAAGCGACTCTTGCTTTGCTGGACCAGCGCAACCACACAGCGAAATCACAATTAGTAAAAAGCGCATGCGCCCTGTTTTCTTAGTCCAACTATGTTTATTCCGGCAGCCGTCCACATATTGAATCTGGGTGTTCTGCATAGGTCTGCGCCACCGCTTTACTGGGCCCTTGAATCACCAGGGAGCAGCAACGGCGTCAGCTTGGCCGGAGCGTCGAAACTGGCAATCGGATTTGGTGGCGGCTTATACCAGCGCCTCTATTGATTTGGACCATTAAAGACCATGTGACGGGTAGGGCGCGACCGCTGGGCGTGCCGCCAGGACAATCGCGGACGGCCCAGCGGTCCGTCCCTACCCGCCTTCGCCAAGCTTCGGCGAAACGAGCTGCCGGACTCGCGATGACAATGCAAATTGAGCCACAATCTCAACCGGACCGTTCTTGCGACTGCGGACCTCCCCCGCATAGTCGCTGGCATGAGCAGCCCATCGAAAAACACCTTCACCCTTGAGCTTGGGGCCGCGGCCCCGGCGTTCCGCCTTCCCGCCACGGATGGGAAGACCTACAGCCTCGACGATTTTGCCGATGCGAAAGTGCTCGTCGTTTTTTTCACCTGTAACCACTGCCCTTATGTGACCGGCTCGGACGAAACCACCCGTCAGACGGCCCAGCGATTCGCGCCATCAGGCGTCAAATTTGTGGGGATCAATGCCAACAGCAGGAACACCTACGCCGAGGACTCGTTCGAACACATGGTCGAACGGATGAAACAGCACAAATTCCCGTGGACCTACCTGCGCGACGAAAGCCAGGACACGGCCCGCGCCTACGGCGCCCTGCGCACCCCGCACTTCTATGTGTTCGATGCCACGCGCCATCTCGTCTACACCGGCCGCGGCGTGGACAACCCGAAAGATGCCTCGAAGGTGACCGTCAACGATCTCGCCAACGCCCTCGAGGACCATCTCGCCGGCCGGCCGGTCCACCAGCCCAAGACGAATCCCATCGGCTGCAACGTGAAATGGGATGGCAAGGATGCCCATTGGATGCCCGCCGAGGCGTGTGCTCTGGTTTAAGCCGGAGCTGGGCAGTGGGTGGGCGTCGATGCCCCGATCGACGCCTGTCGCCGATGTGGAAATCGGCGACACCAGCCGTCGAGCGTTACCAGAGTGAAACGCGCTTCGATTGCATAGTCTCCGCTAACTGAAACCTGCATTTTGAACCAAGGATTACACGGATTGACACCGATGCAGAATCCAAACCCAAATCAGGGGATGAGGATCAGCTAATGATTCTTGGTTTTGGTTCATATCCAGATCGAATCCGTGGTATCCGTGGTTAAATTTCTGAAGGTGTTTCTTTGCGTTTTTTGTGCCTCTTTGTGGCCAAATTCCTTGATCTGTATCACCAAGTTTTTTCTGTGTCTCCGTGCCTTTGTGGTTCATAAAGTCCGGGCCTGAATGAACGCCCACGCTCCAGCCAAGCCCGCCGCATTTCTCTGGCTCGCCGTCGCACTGGCGGTTGTCATTCATCTGGCGGTTGCAGGCTGGAATGTCTTCTACGGCGCCCAAAACACCGACGAGGGTTTTTATGCCGTCGCCACCCGCGCGGTCGCGCACGGCGAGATGCCGTATCGCGATTTCGGTTTTCCGCAACCGCCGCTCGTGTTGTATGCAAACAGTCTGCCAATGGAGGTCGCCGGTTTCGGTCTGTTTCCCCAGCGGGTGGTCAACGGTTTCTGGGCGGCGCTGGCGCTGTTGATCGCCGCCTGCTGGCTCGCGCGCCGGACGCGACCGGCGTGGGGCATCATGCTGGCCGTGAGCTTTTCGCTCTCCGCGCCCTGGATGTATTTCATCCATCTCGGCAAGACCTATGGCCTCGCCACCCTGCTGGTCATGCTGGCCGCCTGGGCGTTCCTCGCGATGCAGAACGGCGTCCGGCGCAATGTCGTCTTCGGTGTGCTTACCGCGCTCGGCCTCGGCACAAGGCTGCCCACTGCGCCGTTCTTCGGCCTGCTCTGGCTGCTGGCGCTGTGGCCGGGCCGGCGTCCGTCCGTGAAGGAGGCTCTGGCCGCTGTCGGTGGCGCCGGGCTGACGGGTGCCGCCATCGCCCTGCCCTTCTGGCTGGCCGCGCCCGAGCAGGTGAAATTCTGGGTGTTCGATCTGCACCGGCTTTCCCTGCCCTATCGCGACTGGAATCTGGGCTGGGACGAAATCGCCGCCCTCGCTCCAGCCGTCTGGCTGCTGACGGTGGTGGCGTTTGGTATTGCAATTGTGCGAGGCAGTTTCGTCACGCGCGAGATGGGGGTGATGCTGGCTGCCATGGTGACGCTCGCAACCAATCTGCTGCCCGGCGGCGTTTATGAGGAATACGGTGTGCCCTTCCTGCTGCCGCTGGCCGCCGCCGCCGCCGCGCTGGTTTACGACGAAAGCAAAACCTGGAAAAAGCCGGCCATCGTTGCCATCCTGACGCTATTGGTCGCCGCACAGCTGTTGATTGCTCCCGCGCTGGCGCGCAATCTGCCGCCGCACCGTGGCACCGCGAGCTGGTGGCTGACGCCCAAGGCTCCCCCTTACAACCGCTCCCTGCCGACCCAGCTCGCCGCCGCCCGCCAAGTCGTGAAGCAATCACTCGCTTCAGACGCGCCTTTCATCGGGTCCAACATCATTCTCGCCGCCGAGACGGGCCGGACCGTGCCGCCCGAGCTGCGCATGGGGCCATTCTCATTCACGGTGGAAATGGCGCCCGCCGAGGCCGCGCGGCTGCATCTCACCACCCACGAGCAGCTCGACGAATGGTTCGCGCGAAAGGATGTGACGCTGCTCGCGTTCTTCAAACGCCGGGAACTGAACTACGGCTGGACGATGCCCACCTTCGGGCAACTGCCCGAGGATTTTCACTCACAATGGTTTGCTCCGATCCGCCGCGACTTTGCGATCGCTTACGAAACGGAGAGTGATTTTCTTTTATTGGTAAGAAAACCGTAGCCAGAACGATGCATTTGGAACCACGGATTACACGGATGTCACGGATTCTCCAGAGGTAGTGACCGCATCAAAAAACAGAACAATTACGCATTGGACTGTGCGGTTTCTTGACCTCCAGGCTTCGTCCCTAGTGCCTCTATCCGTGCTCATCCGTGCTATCCGTGGTTAATTTCGTCTGAATGCTCCCGGCTTAGGCGATTAGGAAGTGCCAGCCGATTTTGGAGGCGGGGTGCCCTCACCCCGCGAGACATGGCATGGAGGGCGTCCGCCCTCCATGCATGAAGACGCTCCCCTCCCCGTCCCTCAGGGCGCCTTGTTGGAATAGGTCCGCTTGAGCCAGGCCTCGGGCACCGGGATGACGCAGATGTTCAGGGTGCGCTTGTCCCCGCCCGCCGACAACATGGCGGACTGGATTTCAATCTTGTTGCTGTCGGCATTGAACGTCGGGTGGATGTGGTCGGCCGCGGTCGTCATGTGACCCATGTCGGCCAGCAGCATCATCTCGCCGTTGGTGCGGTCATAGAGCCACACGCGGTATAGGAAGTCGTCCGCCACGGCCCAGCGGCCGTCGGGCGAGCCGTTGACGTGCCAGACTGAGCGGCCGGGATTGCCCATCGGCACCTGGCCGACGATGCGCATCTCGCGCGTGCGCAAATTGACGACGCCAAGCCCGGACGGATGCTCGCCCGTGCCGGACGGACCCCAGGCGTCGCCCTGGCCCGGTCCGTCATTCTCCGAGTTATCCTGGCCCGGAATCTTTACGCGGCGGTGGGCCAGGATGGCGATGGCCACCTCGTCCTTGGTAATGACCGCCTCGTGCGTGATCCATTCGTAAGGGGCCTCGGGATAAAGCGGGCGCAGGCCGGTGCCGTCGCTCCTGACCGTCCAGGTGCGCTGGGGTGATTTTCCGCCGGTTTCCCAGCAGAAAACGATTTCCCCCGGCATCCAGGGGTTGGTCTGCACGTGCCCGATCTGGAACGGCACGGCGACGATGAAGCCGACCTCGCCGGTCTTGAGGTTCATCTTGCCCAGCCCGGCGGGCCCGGCACCCATCTTGCGGGGGCCGTAGGCAGATTCGATTTTCGTGTCGGGCGGCAGATGTTTGGCGGCCTCGTCCTTGCCCACGCGGAAATACGCCCACTCCTCGGTGCAATCCAGCGCCATGTCACCGCCCGCGCCCCACTCCAGCGGGATGGTGCCACAGACCTGCTGGTAGACGTCGGCCTTCTGCATCTTGCCGGCTGCGCTATCGGCGAAAAGTTTGGCCAGGTCCACCTTCATGATCTGGGCGGGACCGGTCTGCCGGCCCCGTCCGGCAGCGCCACCGGCGGGTCGAGCGCCCGGGGCTGTCGTTGGCGGGGTCTCGGTGGTCGGCGACGGGGGCGCGCCGTAGGCCGGCTCGGCGCCCGTCATGGGAAGTGCCGGGCGTTCCATCGGGATCCGGAGGAAATAAAGGCTCATCGAGTGATCGGCGAGGCAGAGCATGCCGGAGTAGCCGCCCTCGGTGACCTGCACGATCACGCCGGTCTCCTCGTTCACCGCCATCGCCTCGCCCCGCACGCGGTTGGAACGGAAGATGACCCACTTGCCATCGGATGTCCATTGGTGGTGGGTCTGGTAAATCTTGGAATCCCCGTGCGGCGTGCTGGTCAGAAAGGTCAGCGGCACGCCGGTGACGGGATCCGTTACGATTTTCTTTTCGGACGGGAATCGCGTGCCGATCTGCGCGGCGGCAGGCAAGGCCAGACAAATGGCGGCACAAAGGGCCGTGGCGGCGAAATACCGGGATGGCATTTTAAAAGGGGAATACATAACGGATCGGTGGGGTTGACGTCTTGCGTGGAATCAGAATCGAACCTGGCAGGTGAAGCTCAATGTGACGAGTTAGATAACGCGGGAGTTACTTGATACGGACTGTCAGATGGGGACCGTATCAGTTGTAAGGCGGGATCCGCACCGTTGCCGTGTGCTCGCGGTCCGGTGTGCCCCGTTGATGCCTCCTGTTGCACACTGCTGTGTGCACGGGATCAGTCCAGCAGCCTTCGCTGCGGCTGAGCTGGCCTCTCAGGGTTCGTCCACCGACCTGCGTCGGCGCGAATGTCCCTGCGCCTGCGCGCAAGGCAAATGATTCCGACTTAAAGTTCCAAATGTACGGTTCCTGCCCAGGGCCTTGGCGGCTCAGTGGTTCACCCCATGCCCGTGACCTCGCATTAAAACTGTCTAACCGTTGCATTGTGGATTAGGTTGCCGGATGGAAATCAAACTGCCGCAGATGCCTTTCAAATTCGACACCCCGGACGGCCTGATGGAGGTCACCGTCAGAAGCGGCAGCGTGCAGGGTCAGGTCCAGTTTCGCGACCTCTATGCGGCCGCCGCCGCGTTCATCACTTCCGGTCCGCGGGCGCTGGAGCGAATCCAGATAACCGCCGGTGCCAAGACCCACGGCGAGGTGATGAAGGCGCTGGTGACCGGTTTCGAGGTGGATCTCGAGGCCCACGACAAGGAGAGCATCGATTACCGCGTGCTGTCCGCCCTGTGCAGCGCTCAAGGCGTGGAAGTGCTGGAGAATTAGACAACCAAACCAACCCCAGCGGCGGATCAGGTCGAGGCATCGTAGATCGCGGGAGTCACAACCTCGTGCATCGGCCGGCCGGCCGCATGGGCGTGGAGGATTGCGAGGGCCCGAACCGGCGACCCGGGCACACTAGCGCAAATCTTCCGCCGGGCCTCCCAGCCCGGTGGAGGCGGAGATGATTTGACCGGGAGAGGCCGCCGCTTCTCCGGGACCGCAGCATACCTCTTATGGCCCCATCAGCCCACGGGACCGCTCCGGTGCCGGCATCAGGTCCGGAAGATCATTGTCCGGTCGATCAAGGTAGAAATAGGCGCAGCTGGAAACATCATCCTGCCGTTCAAAAAGCCCGTAAGGGGCCAGCTTCGGATCCTCCCAATTCACGATTTTGTCCGGCTCGATTGAACAGAGCGATTTCCCGGCGGCGCGAAAGTTTAGGATGGATTTGGGGTCCCAACACCCGATCTGTTGAAGGGTCACCCGGAGGTTGGAATGATAGAAGATTGGATCGGGCACATGATAGCGATAAAAGCAGAAGCTCTGCCGGTCGGGATTGGCGTAGGTGCAGCCTTGGCAGAGATGGGAGAAGGTGCCGAGTCCCCAGCCCGAACCGGTGTAATCCTCGGAACCGGTGCCGCAAAGAGTGGGGTTCGCGGTATCGCCATCGAGATACACCTTCACCTCGCCCTCGCCCCACCAGCTCTGGAAAAACTGCTTCTGGTCCGCAATCACACCGATGTTGACGCCCAGGAAGCGTCCGCGTCCTGATACTTTGGGCAGGATGGTGTAATCCTGGCGGAGGTGCGTGGGACTCTCGCGGTTGAACCAGGCATGGAAATACAGCACATCATCGCCGTGCCGGTCACCGATCGTGTAATCGACTTCATAAAAGAGCATATCGATGTCGACGTTTGATTCGTTGACCAGCAGCACCTTCATCCCGGTGCGAAACGGCATCGGAACCGCACAGTTGAAACTGCGTCCTTCCGGATTTGAAAACAGCGCCGATTGAAACGCGGCCGTCTGGCCGAGTCCCACGCCGAAAAAATCTCCCAACGGGACGCTGATGGCGGGTCTTTTCGCCCCGTCCCAGTAGAATTCGATCCGTAACTCGCGCAAGGTCTGCGGCGTGCGTTGATTGATCGTAAGCCAGATGCGACGTATCGTTCCGCTCGTGCCACCGGCTTCGGCGAGCACCTGGGTGGCGCCCGATTTGAGAGAAACCGAGGGCCGCCCTTTGCGGCCTGCCTGCGTCATCCCACCGGCGCCCTTCTGACCTTGGGGATTTTCCGCGCTCGCCCAACGAGCCTCCACTCCCGGGACCATGCGAAAGAGATCCTCCGCCGGCAGCTGGTGCCAGAAGAAAAGGATCAAATTGACCAAGAGCAGATGGCGAATGTTCTTATTCATAAAAAGCAACCGGATGCGGAGTGGCGGACTATCTGGCGTCAGCCTTGGCGCGTTTCCGGGCCTCGATCACAGCGTGCAGCTCTTCACTGCGTTTGCGTGCCGCCGCGGTCGTCTCGGGACCGAGTTGCTGTTCAAGTTTGTCGCGAAACCTGACCAGGCTTGCCCCGCCCGTCCGGGCACCAACCTCAATCCAAGCCAGACCTTCAATCTCGTTTCTTGGCACGCCATCGCCGTTGAGATACGCCATCGCCAGGCTGAACTGTGCCTCGCCAAAACCCTGCTCGGCGGACTTGCGGTACCAATCGACCGCCACGACAAGATCCTTGGGCACGCCGTAGCCACGGGCATACAGGCCCGCGAGGTTGAACTGGGCGCCGGCAACACCTTGTTCGGCCTTGGCGCGCAATGTTGCGATTGTCGGGTTCTCCGGGTCCGCCATGAGCAGGACCGGAACAACAACCAGGGCCAGACTCAGTCGTTTCATTGTGATGGCTCGTATTGCCCGGGTTGTGGGCCGGGCCTTCATGAAGCCGGCCCGTTGCTGGATTGATTCATCAGTTCAGTCTTACCCTATACTCGGCGATAGCGCCCGGCGTTTCCGGCCACAGGGTCAACGGAGTGATCCAAAGCTCATTCGACAGGTGATGACCCGCCGCCTCGATCTCGGCGGTGATCCCGGCGAGGTGCGCCAGGGCCTGCTGGGTGGTGCCGCGACAGTAGAAACGCACGAATTGCGCACCCGGCTGTTCAATCGCCGAGCCTTCGGTTTTGCCGCCCGTCCGCAACGTTTTCGGCGTGGCCATCCACAGGGTCGTGACGTTCGTCTTGCGGTCCATTTTTTCCAGGACCGGGGAATCGGCCATCTGCCCCATGTCGTGCGCTTTTCGAAAGAGCGCCAGCACGGCCTTGACGGCGGCATCGCGGTCGGAGAGCAGCACCGGACCGGCCGAGCTCCAGAGATGTGTAGCCGGCAGCGTGACAATTTCCCAGGGAGAGAAACCGGCGTCGGTCAGGCCCAGGCCGTCCCGCGGATCAGCGGGAGCCGGCTCATGGCTTCGCGTCTGCTGCAAATACCAATCCACGACCTGATTCTCATCGAGATCCTCGGGCATATTGTGGCCGACCTCGGCGAGGACCGAGTATTTGACGCTCGCGCCGCATGATTGCAGAGCGATGACCATCTGGTCGGAGAAGCCCGTTGGAACAGAGTCGTCGTTGGCCCCATGGATCACCCAGGATGGCACGTTCTTCAGGCGCGAAGCCCGGAAGGGCTCGCCCCGGCCGGCGCGCGGTGAGATGGCGGCGAATCGCTCGGGATTGTCCAGAGCCCATTCCCAGGTCGCCATCGCGCCCAAGCTGTGGCCTTCGAGATAAACGTGGTCCCGGTCGACCGGCAGCATCCGGAGCAATTCGTCGAGGTAGGCATTCAGCATGTCGATCTGCCACAGTCCGCCCTCATTGATGGGGGTCACGGTAAAAACTCTTCCCGCGGACGCATCCTTCCTTGGTTTCCGCACGAAGGAGATTTTGTGCCCCCACCAACCCGTGCCGTGGAGGCCGATGACCAAGGGAAACGTGCGCCCCTTTTCAGAAAACCCCGAGGGCAGCGTAAGCCAGTAGTTGGCCCGGGCGACTTTCCCGCCGGGCAGTTGTTGCTCAAATGCGAGCGGCAGCAGCGCTCCGGAATTTTCCGCGAAATAGTTCCGCCCATGCTCAAGGGCCTCGGCGAGTTCGGTGGCATATTCCTCCGGTGGAACCATCCAGTCATCCACCTTGTGCTGAGGCTGGCCGCCCCATTGTTCATACCACGTCAGGGCCGCATGGTACAGCGGCTGGTAAGCCGGGCCGAATGCTCCCTCCTGCGTGACCAGGGCGCGGAGCCGCGCGACCAGCTGATCATGCTGGTCCTGCCAGCTTCCGGCCGCACCCTGGCCCGTGGCCGGTAGCAGGGCCAACATCATGATCAGAAGCAGGGCTCTGAGTGTTGCAGAAAATTTTCCGTTCATGGGTTTCCTTGGTTAAGTTTCCATCGGCCGCATCACGCTTGAAAATCCGCCGGGACAGTCCGCCGAAGGCGGATGGTTTCCATCAGCGCCACCTGCTGGCGACAATCCTTCAGGCCGGGTGAGGGTTCCGCGCCTGATCGCACTGCGGCCAAGAACGCCTTTGTCTCGTCCACGATGCCCATTTTCTCCAGGGCATCGCCGCCGGCATCGGAAAATGAGGTCATGAGCTCGTCGCCGCGCCAGTGCTCGAGGCGCCCGTCTCCCATGGTTTTTCCCGGGTACGGAATCCTGATCGTCAGGGACTGGCCCACGGCATGGATCTTGACGGATTCCGAATTGCATCCGGCCACGGGTTGAATTCCGACCCGCACGCGGGTGCCGGAAACACATTCCACTTCGAGGGAGATGTCAGCCGCCTCCCGGCCCTCGTGGGTCAGGGGTTGATAGGCAAGGCGAGCGGTGCAGAACGGACTGCCGGCTAGAAATCGCACGGCATCGATCGCATGCACCGCGGTCGTGGAGAAATCGGAATCCCACCGATTGAAACGCAGCATCTCGTAGTCGATCCGCCCCACCGGCGTCGTGGCGAACTCCCCGTCGAGGATTTCCCGCGCCCGCCGCATCACCGGCATGTAACGGCGGTTGAAACCGACTTGCGCCCGGGCCCGGCCCTTGTCCGCTGCTTCGATCAGTGTGCCCAACTCCCCCGGAGAAATTCCGGGCGGCTTTTCCAATAAAAGCGGAAACCCTCGCGCGAGCACCAGGCTCGCGGCGACGCTGGTGATCCCGGGCGGAACCGCGAGCACCACTGCATCCGGCCGCTCGGCCGCCAGCATCGCCAGCAGGTCCGTGTAATGCCGCGCGTAGCCGAACGCGCTGCCATAATCGCGGGCCCGGTTCTCGTCGACGTCGCAGCATGCCGCCAGTTCGAGCGTCGGATCCTGCGCGGCACATCGCTGCTGGGCCGGCCCGTGGAATTGCCGGGCGAAGCTCCCGCAACCGATCATGCAGAGTCTCATGCGCATACTTATAAGCAGGTCTGGCGCGATTCGGCGACACTCAACATGTCTCTCTCAATACCCGGGCTGGGAGAAATCGTCAACTGGATCGGACTCTGTCTCCGGCCAACGTTGCTTGCGTTCGTTTTGCCACTGCCGCAAAGTCTTTGTTCGCGACGATCATCGGGCCTGGCCCGTTCTTATCATGAAAACCACCGCCCTGCTCTTCACTGGAATCGATCGCGTCGAGCTGGTCGACGTCAACCTGCCCGAACCCGGTTCGGGGCAGGTCATCGTCCAGGCGCTTTACACGGCCATCAGCCCCGGAACCGAGCTGCGCTGTCTCGCCGGAAAACAATTTGGCGCGGCATTCCCCTTTGTCCCGGGTTACTCGATGGTCGGACGCATCTCCGCCCGGGGCGCGGGCGTTGCGCTGGCCGAGGGCACCCTTGTCTTTTGTTCCGGGTCCGAGCAAGCCGACCGGCCCCTGCTTTGGGGGGCGCATATCGCCCACGCCTTGTGCAACGCGGATCGTATTTTCCTCCTGCCCTCCGGCTTGGATCCACTCGACGCCGCCCTCACCAAACTGGCGGCAATCGCGTATCGTGGAGTGCGGGTGGCCGATACCCGGCCGCACCACGAGGTCGCGGTGGTCGGGCTCGGGCCCATTGGCCAGCTCGCAGCCCGGTTGCATGCCCTGGCCGGCGCCCGGATAGTCGCGGCCGATCTGGACCCGAGCCGAGTCGCGCTGGCGAAGGCCGCTGGCATCGAGGCGCTCGTCCCCGGCGACGGACTCGTCGCCGCCTTCCGAAAAATCCAGCCTCAAGGGGCGGATGTCGTGGTTGACTCGACCGGAGCCGTATCCGTGCTGCAACAATCGGTGCTGCTCGCGCGGATGAAGCCGTGGGACAATACGATCACTGAACCGGCCCGGCTGGTCATTCAGGGCAGCTACGCGGAAAATGTGATCTTCGACTATCACCAGGCATTTTTTCGCGAACTGTCGGTTCACTTCCCGCGCGACAACCAGCCGCGCGATATTGAAGCAGTCCTGCGCATGCTAGCCGGCGGCCGGCTGAAGACCCGCGACCTGGTGACCAAAGTCGTGAAACCGGCCGGCGCGCCGGAAATTTATGCTTCGCTCCGGGCTGCACAGCCGGGTTTGCTGACGGCCGTGTTTCAGTGGCGGTAAGTATCGGCGGCCCCAACCTCTCCTCCCCGACCCGCGTTTGTCGCTTCACCCGTGAAAATTACCTCGCGCATTCCTGTTACTACCCTGCTGTTCGCGGCGCTGGGCGCCGGCTCCACCTTGCCGGCCCAACCGCCAGCCCCTGACGCCATATATACTTTGCCCGCCTCGCGCGTCACCGCATGGAATCCGGGTGTGCCGGGCGGCGTTCCTCTCTACACCAAGGTGCACGCAACCATCGAGGCCCCGGCCATCGGCGATAAGGCGGACGACTCGCGCAAAACCATCCAGGTCGCACTCAACACCGCGGGTGCCGCAGCCGCGCAGGACAGCATCGGCCGGGTCGTTCAGCTCACCGCTGGCACGTTTCACCTTTCGGGCGAGCTCTACCTCCCGAGCAACGTCGTTCTGCGGGGTGCGGGCCCGGAATCCACGCGCCTGATAGCAACGGGGATCGAGCATCCTCTCATTGTGATCGGCACCTCACTCTGGCCCCACCCCACCGTCGGCAGTACCGACCTCGCGGTGACCGGCCTGAAAGGTTCTCATTCCGTCCAGGTGGCGAACGCCGCCGGCTTCGCCGTAAGCCAGCTCGTTTACCTCGACGAAACGACCGACAATGTGCGCTCGCAATGGAACCCCAAAAAGCACCCGCCGGGCGCCGGGCGAAACTGGTATTGCCGCGAGGATCGTCCCATCACACAGATCCTCGAGATCACGGGGATCAGCGGAAACACCCTCACCTTCGCCACGCCGCTTCACATCGATTTCCGCAAGGAGCAGTCGGCGCAGTTGAGCCGGTTCGACGTTGCACCGGTGTGGCATGTCGGGGTCGAGGAGTTGCGCGTGTCGAGCGGACGCAACGGCAACATCCAGCTCAACCATGCGGCGGGCTCGTGGGTGCGGCACGTCGAGAGCGATGATTCGTACGGTTCGTGTGTCTCGTTTCGCCAGAGCTACCGTTGCGAGGTGCGCGACAGTTACCTGCACGACTCCTATTACTACAACAATGGCGGCGCCGGCTACGGCTTTGACCTGACGTTCGCGTCCTCGGACAACCTCATCGAGAACAACATCTCGATCCGTTTCAACAAGGTCATCAACTGCCGCGCCAGCGGCGGCGGAAATGTGATCGCCTACAATTACATGGACGACGGCGCGATGAACTCGGCGCCCACCTGGGTCGAGACCGGCCTGCAGGCCTCGCACTACCCGACGCCGCATTTCGAGCTCTTCGAAGGCAACTACAGCTTCAACATGGACGCGGATTTCACCGAGGGAAACGCGATCCACATCACCTATTTCCGGAACCAGGCGTCCGGCCTCCGACGCAACACCCCGCGGTTTCTGCATGATACGGGCAACCGGCGCATGGCCGGCGCGATGAAAGGGCACTGCTGGTATAACTTTGTCGGCAACGTGCTCGGCTTCGCCGGCATGCAGCCGGTACCGCCGGACGGCTGGGTTTACGAGGGCCAGCCGCCGTGGCCCGATACCCCGTTCACCGTGTGGCGGATCGGCTATTGGAGTGACGGGTGGGAATCCTACGATCCGCAAGTCGGCGCGACGATCATTCGCGATGGCAACTACGACTACGTGACCTCATCCGTGCACTGGCACCAGACGCCCGGATTCGCAGGCAGGTTGCCGGACTCACTCTATCTGCTGCACAAGCCGGCCTTTTTCGGCGGTCAGGTATGGCCGTGGGTGGACGCTCTCGGCCCGACCAAGGTGCACACGCTCCCGGCCAAGGCGCGCTACGATGCGGGCAAACCAAATTTATTGGAAATCGCGGCGACTGCGCTATAAGCCGGACCGGCAGTTTCAATCTGTCGTGTACCGATGGGTAGGGCGCGACCGCTGGGCGCGCCGTCAGAACAATCGCGGACGGCCCAGCGGTCCGTCCCTACCGGCGCGGCCGCGCCAAATTCCCTTAATCAAGGTACGCCGGTATGAGTCCCGCCCCGTGTTCCTTGCGTCAGTCGAGTTCGACTTCCACGTCGAAGCCCACCTCGAATAGTCGCTGCCAGGGAAGATGGATCCGGCTGACACGAACGTCCCGGACCAAACCCGACGCAACAAAGAGCTCACGCAAACCGACCGCAGCGTGGCTGAGATGAGTGCACACTCCAGCCTCAATGGCAGCGGCCCGGTCGTCAGGCAGGCGCTCCATGCTGGGAGAGATGCCGGCGGCGGGCAGGTCCTCGACCATGCAGCGCGTGCGTTCATGGGCCTGGTACAAATCGTCGTCGAGGAAACGCAGGAACAGGAACTCAAGTTGTGCGCACCGTTGCTCGCGGGTCGCCTCAGCGCGCAAGGCGCACACCCGGATGACCGCCTGGGCCAGAACCGTGCCCAGAGTGTTGCCGGCGGTGTTCCAGCCACCGAACGCCGCCAAACCTGCCACCGGCGGATGCTGGCGGAGCAGTTCGCCCAGGATGAGATCCGCGGCATTCACATAAGCCACGTCCGCCACCGCCACCGGTTGACCCGAGGCCAGTGCCGCCAGCAAGTCGCGGACGAATTCCTCGGGATTACGGGCAGGCGACTCCATCTCGCGGCGCGTGGCGCGGAAACCCTCGGTCTCAAAGAATTTTTCCAGCCAGGGTTGGAACTTGGCCGGCATGCGCGAGCGGACCGCGTCAAGCCCCCGCAGGATCAACCATTGGCTGTCGCCGTTGCCCTGAATCTTGACCGGCGCGTTGAAAAATAAAGTGAGATCAGCCTCCGACGGTGAATCGGCCACCATCCCGCCTAGCGGTGAGAGGTGCGCCTTGAGCAGTTCGGGGAGCGGCCGGTCCTCATAGGCTGTGATAACAGTCGGCGGGGTCTCCCCGAAGTACCGTGGCCAGACCCTGGGCTTGAACCCGGCCTCCCGGCAGACGTAGCGGGCCAGCAGCAGACAGCCGATTTCGTCGGCGCCGGGATAGGTGATGGCGCGTTCCGTCAGGCGACGGGCGCGGATCTGGTTTTGCAGGTTGCGCGCCTCCGCCACATTCCAGCCGTAGTCCGCGGTGTCATCCTGTGGCAGCAGCAGATAATCGAAAACCCCCTCGGCCACCCAATCCAGCATCGCGCGGTTGACGGCGTGATTCCGGGCGCGTCCGTGGCGGTAGTCGTCGTAAACTTCATCGGGAATTTCGGCCCGCAGTGAATCCCGCTGGGCTATCTCCTCTAGCGAAGCGTCGTCCGCCTCGGCCTTGTGCTCGAGAAAAGAGAGCCGGAACAGCCGGCTGCCGTAGATCGCGCAATATGGCTTCTCCTCCTCACTCGAGTTCGACCGGTTGATGCGCATGACCACACTGGAGGCGAGGATGGGCTGCTGAGGGCGGGCGGCGTGGAGACCCCGCAAAACTTCCAGACGGGCCAGCACTGCTTTCGTCGATTCCGCCGAAGTGCGCGAGGGAATGAGGCCGCCGTAGCCCAGCGTGTCAATCGCCACCACCAGGGCATCGGCCCGGGACGCCGTCTGCACCAACCAGTCCACCAGCTCGGCGTGCCGGCTGGCGCGCCAGGGGTTGCCAAGCCACTCGCGCGGAGGCAGCAGGATTTCCAGACCGGCGGCCCGGGACAGATAGCGCGGATAATCGTAGTTAACCGGACGATCATCCATCGGCAGAACGGCGACGCGTTTCATGACTGGCCTTTCTTCTTTCGCGACAGACCACCAGTTGATTTTTTTCCGGCGGGCCACGCCCCGGGCTGGCGGACCGCTTGCCTGTCAGCAGAGGCCGCCGCCAGCTTTTCCAATTCCCGCATGCATAGATAAAGGCCGCGAGGAATGTGAAAACAGCCTTTCCATTTTCCACCTTTGAGCGGCAGCAACACCTCCCCGCTGCGATTGAGGTAGCCGAACCATTCCCCGTATTTTGGATCGGGAAAATGCTTCCAGGTATATTCGTGCACTCGCTCAAACCACGTCCAGCAGGTTTTCCGACCGGTCAGCCCGTAGCCTTTGAGGAGTGCCACCAGGGTCTCGATGTGCACCCACCACAGCTTTTGATCCCATTCCAGTTGTTGCGGCGGGTGTCCCTGAGCATCCAGAAAATAAAAAATTCCACCCAACTGTTTGTCCCACCCCAGCTCGAGCGTCTGCAAGACGATGTCGACAGCCCTCTCCATCAAGGATCGGTCGTTCCGGCGCTCGGCAATGTCCATGATGAACCACATGGCTTCGATTCCGTGACCGGGGTTGAGCACCCGCCCTTCAAAACAATCGAGGTGGCTGCCGTCGGGAGCCACCTGCTCGCGCAGCACCTGCGTCTTTTCATCAAGAAACAACGTGAAGACCTCCTTCAGGCAGGTATCGACTGCCTGGTTGAAAACAGCGGGCTCCAGCAGCCACTCCAACTCCAGGGTCAGGTTGGCCAGGATCATCGGCAACGCCAGTGAGACCATGGGCCGGGTGCCGGGAACCGCCTTGGTGTATCTGCCCTTGGGCTGGTCCTTGCGGCGGAGAATATTTCGGTAGGTGCGACCGGCGATTTCCCGGGCCGGCTCGTCCTTCGCCGCCAGCGCGTATTGGCTGAAGGCCATGGCCGCAAAACAATCGGAGAAAATGTTGTAGGGCTGCACCAGCGGCCGGCCGTCGCGCGTCAGGCTGAAATACCAGTCGCCCTCCCCGTCCCGGCCGTGGCGGGCCAGAAACTCCGCCCCCTGCCGGGCGAACTGCAGCCACTCGTCCCTTTTTGTCAGCCGGTTGCAGAGCATGGAGAATGTCCAGACCTGGCGCGCCTGGAGCCAGAGGAACTTGTCCGTGTCGTAGACGGAACCATCGCGCGCGAGACAGGTGAAGTAGCCGCCATGCTCGCGGTCTGCGGAATGCCGCATCCAAAACGGGATGACATCATCGAGCAGCGCGCGGGAATACTGTTGCGCGAGTTTGGCGAAGGTCGGCATTCCGGTGCTCATTCGGTGGTGGATTGAAGCTTGCGCCCGGCCCAGATCATCAGGCTGCTGATGCCCAGCGTCGAGAGCGCGACCGCCCAGATCTCCCGGGCATGGCCCGCACTGCTGGCCGGAATCAACAGCAGCAGGATCGCCAGGCCGATGGTGGTGCCGAATACGCCGACGATGCGCAGTTGCCGGCCGTCGTTGCCCGCGCCGATCTCAGCGGCAAAATCGACCGGCCGATCACGTCGGGCAAAGAATTCCGTCTCTCGTTCCAGCATCACCGCGTCGGGCCGGCGGAG
Organism: uncultured Oleiharenicola sp.; assembly: GCA_964492635.1. GTDB lineage: Bacteria > Verrucomicrobiota > Verrucomicrobiia > Opitutales > Opitutaceae > Lacunisphaera. The sequence continues at coordinate 1,304 of CAZBLQ010000004.1, read as the reverse complement.
GGCGCGGACCAGCATGAATGTGATAGTACTCACTGCGATTACGGCTGCCACCTGGGCTTGGAAGGCCCACGGCTTCACGTCCGAAACCAGCGGCGCCAGATAGATCGAGAGCGAGACGCAGAAGCCCGCGGCGATGGAAGCATATGGCGCCACCACCGGCACGCGGTGGAGGAACAGGCCGAGCAGCATTGGCATGGCGAGAGGCGCCCCGATGGTCGCCATCACATCCATCAGAATCTTGAAAATTCCGCCGCGGCCGAAACGCGCCATCATCAGGGCGGACCCGATGACCACGAGGGCGCAGAACGTGTTGACGAACTTGCCGAGGAAAAACCGCGCCCGTCCCTCCCAGGGCGTCACGTGGAACAAGCGGCAGGCCGCGGGATAGATGTTTTGCGTGATGTTGCCGGCGAGGCTGGTCAGGCTGACGTCGAGCGCGCTCATCGTCGCGGCGCACATGCCCACCAGCACCAGTCCGACCAGGCCCGCGGGGAGAAAGTGCATCGCGATCGCGGCATAGGCTCCCTCCATGGGATTGGCCAGCGGCATGCCCCGAACCTCGTCGGCGATGAGCAGCCGCGCGGTCATCGGGGGCACGAACCAGATGAACAAGCCCAGCAGGAACAGGCCGCCGGCCAGGGCCGCCGCCCGGCGCGCCTCGCGACCGTCCTTCGCGCTGAGGAATTTCCCGCCGTTGTTGAGCGAGACGCCGTTGATCACCTGGCTGGCCCACCACGCGAGGAAGAACGCCACCGTGAACCAGTTGGCATCGACCCCGGTCATGGTGCCCTGGATCTCGGGCGACTTGACCGGCGCGAAGGCCGCCGTGAGTCCGGCGTGGTCGATCGCGGCGACCAGGCCGCTGATGCCGCCCATTTTCCACAGGCAGATCACGGCCAGCAGGATGGAGATGGGCATCAACACCAGCGCCTTGATGAAATCGGCGGCGAGCACGGCCCAGGCGCCGCTGAGCGCCGCATAAAACAGCACGACGAAGCCCAGCAGCACAATCGTCTGGTTGACGTTCACCCCCAGCAGCGTGGACGTGAAGATCGCCAGCCCGTAAAGCTGCACCCCGCCGTAGATCGGCCCCATGATCATGTTGAGGACAGCGGTGAACTGCTCCATGCCCGGGCCGAAACGAAGCCGGATCAGATCGGCGCCCGTCACACAGCGCAATTGCCGGATCCAGCCGGCGGAGAACGCCGCGTTGGCCGCGAAGGCGAGGACGGTCCCGATGAACATCACCGGCAGGCTCCAGCCCGCCTGAAAGGCCGCGCCCGCCGCGCCGGTGAAGGTCCAGG
>CAZBLQ010000003.1:0-81507 GCA_964492635.1 uncultured Oleiharenicola sp. | reverse complement strand
GCGAGGAACTTGCCCTGCGTGAACAGGTAGGTCTTGCAGGTTTCCCAGATCATGTTGGAAACGCCAGCCATGGAGGAATGCACCTGCAGGGCCTTGGTCTGGGTGTATTGGACGAGGCCGAAGACCGCGCCGATGGCACACATCACGATGCCGAGATACATCAAAGTCAGGCCGCTGACTCCGCCGAGGCCGTCAAAGCGCACGTGCGTGAGGTCGGGGATCTTGATGTCGGCTTCGCCGGCGAAGGCGGGGGTTGCGAAGGCGGCGAGCGCCAGAACCAGCGCTCCCATTTGTTTCCAGGCAGTGTTTTTTAGCATACGGGGTGTGAGTGTTTAAGAGTGAAAACCTGCCAAACGCCCAAGGGCGAGGCCAGTTAAATCTCGCCGCCCACGGCGGAACCGTTGACGTGTTAGGTGGTTTAATCCTCCCTGAGAGACCGGTTAATTCTTCGGTTTATGCCACTGCTGCAAATCAGTAACTTAGTGAAGACCTACGCCCAGCCCGGCGGCGGGGTGCACCGGGTGGTGGAGGTGGCGGGCTTTTCGCTGGCCGCGGGCGAACAACTGGCCCTGCGCGGCGAAAGCGGCTCGGGCAAGACGACCTTTCTCAACCTGATAGCGGGAATTCTCGCGGCGGACAGCGGTTCTATCGTGCTGGATGGACGCGAAATCGTAACACTCGGCGAGGCGGGACGCGACCGGCTCCGGGCCGAGACCATCGGCTACATCTTTCAGACGTTCAACCTGCTCCAGGGCCACACGGTGCTCGAAAACGTGCTGCTCGGCATGGCGTTTGGCCGCGGGGCCGACCGGGCGCGAGCCGTGGCGCTGCTGCAACAGGTCGGACTGACCGACAAACTTCGTCACCATCCGCACCAGCTTTCGTCCGGTCAGCAGCAGCGCGTCGCCGTGGCCCGGGCGCTCGCCAACCAGCCGAAGCTGGTGCTGGCCGACGAGCCAACGGGCAACCTCGACCGCCGGAATGCGCACGAGGCGCTCCAGCTTGTCCGCAAGGCCTGCCGCGAAGCCGGCGCGGCGCTGCTGCTCGTGAGCCATGATGATCTGGTGCTGCGGGAGTTCGAGAACGTGCAGGATTTCGCAGCGATGAACCGGGCAATTGAGCCATGAAGAATTTTATGGCCGCAAAAAGTCAAAAAAAATCAAACCGTTGGCGGCCTGAGCCCTGCGCGCCTATAGGCGCCTTGAGAGCTGCGCTGGCGGTCGGGTTTTTGTGCCTCTTTGTGGCCAAGCAAATCTGATGATCTTCAACCTCATCTACCGTTCGCTCCGGCAGCATGCGCTTTCGACGGTCGTGACCGCCGGCAGCATCGCGCTGGCCAGCGGACTGCTGCTGACGGTGTGGGTGGTGAAGACACAGTCGCAGGCGGTGTTTGCGCAGACAAATTCAGGATTCGACGCCGTGCTGGGCGCGCGCGGCTCCAAGCTGCAGCTCGTGCTCAACGCCATTTTCCACCTCGAGGCGTCGCCGGGCAATATTGCCGCAAAGGATTTCGAGATGATCCGGCATCATCCCGCGGTGAAGGCGGCCATCCCCATTGCCGTCGGCGACAATTTCCGGGGCTGGCGCATCGTCGGCACGGTGGAACAATTGTTCACGGATATCGAGTATGCGCCCGGCCGGCGCTATGCGGTCACACCCGGCGGACGGTTTTTCCAGGTCGGAAAACTTGAGGCGGTGGTGGGCAGCTACGCCGCGAAGAAACTCGGCTGGAAAACCGGCACCACGTTCCGGCCCTACCACGGGATCGCGTTCGATCCGAACGGGGAGCAGCACGAGGAACTTTACACGGTCGTGGGCGTGCTGGAACCGACCAACACGCCGGCGGACCGTGTCATCTGGATTCCACTGGAAGGAGTGCAGACGATGAAGGGGCACAATCCGCTCGCGGCCACCGAGCTGAGCGCCGTGCTCATCCAGCTGCGAGCGCCGACGGCCGGGCTCATGCTCAACAACATGCTGAACGGGCCGGGCGGCCGGCTGACGCTGGCGTATCCCATCGGCACGATTGTGGCGGAGCTGTTCAACAAGATATCCTGGCTCGACCAGGTGCTGACACTGATCGCCTGGCTGGTGGCAGTGATTGCGTCGGGCTCGGTGCTGGTGAGCATTTATAATTCGATGAGTGCACGGCAGCGCGACATCGCCATCTTGCGCGCGCTCGGCGCGCGGCGCCGCACCATCTTCGGGGCGGTGGTGGGGGAGGCGGCGGTGATCGGCCTGCTTGGCGCGGTGGCGGGCTTTGCGGTTTTCATAGTGCTCGGCGGGCTCGTGGCCTCGATCATCCAGGGGCAGACGGGGGTCGTGCTGGAGCCGTTGAAATTGAATCCGGTTTTTTGGTGGAGCCCGGCGGTGTTTGTCGGGCTGTGCGTAATCGGCGGCATCGTGCCCGCCATCAAAGCCTACCGGGTTCCAGTGGCGGAGACCATCGCGCCTGTGTCGTAGGACTGCTATTTGGTTTGGTGGAGGCGGGGTGCCCTCACCCCGCGAGGCGTGCGCTGTGAAAATTGAAAACAGCGGGGTGAGGGCACCCCGCCTCCAAAATCATACAAACCAACGGAGCGGATCAACACTTTGCACCCCCTTCAGCAAACTCTTTGACGATGCAACGGTCGTGGCTAACTTCCGCCCGATGAAGAATTCCCTCCGAGGCACAGTCTGGCTGCTTTGCTGCAGCGTGCTGGCGTTGCGCGCGGCGGACGGTGCCGGGGCGCCAGCGGCAGCCGACGATGACGAGTATCAGAGGGTCGGCTTCGACCGGCTGGCGTCGTACACCTTCATCCCGCCGGAAACCGACAGCACCACGCCCAATGCGCCGCCGCCCTCCGGGGCCAATCAGATTCCCGACAAGATCAAGGCGCTCGACCAGCGGAAGGTGGCGGTGACCGGGTTCATGCTGCCGGTGAAGATGGACGGAGGGCTCGTGAAGGAATTTCTTTTGGTCAAGGATCCGATGATGTGCTGCTACGGCATCATGCCGAAAATCAACGAATGGGTGGTCGTCAAGATGGTGGGCAAGGGTGTGAAGCCGTTGATGGACATCCCCATCACGTTCGACGGCAAACTGCGCGTCGGCGAGATGTATGAGAATGGCTATCTGACGGGCGTCTATCTGCTCGAAGGCGACAAAATGGCGGAGCCGAAGGGGTAGGCCTCCGGTTGCAGGGCGGGGTGCTGACCCCGCCGCGATACTTCGCCGCCGTTCAGGCCTCGGCGGTCGTCGGATCAATCATGCGGCGGATTTGGGAAACACGGTTCGCCGGAAAACCACCCTGCTTCGCGTGCTCGCGCACCAGGGCTTCGTTCGGAGCGATGTAGACGCAGTAGATCTTGTCGTCGGTGACGTAGCTTTCGAGCCACTGGATCTGCGGACCGAGGTTCTTGAGCACACTGCAGGATTTCTGCGAGATGGCGTTGAGTTGCTGGGGGGTCAGCTGGCCGGCCCCCGGAATTTCACGTTCGATGATGTATTTTGGCATGGCGTGGATGGGTTGGGAGGAAACTCGAATATCGCCGAGCAGCCCTTGTCAATCGTGCACGCCGGGCGTCACCGCGAAATATCGCGCTGGGTGAGCAGCTTGAAGCCGACGGAACCGAGGGCACTGGTGGCGAGATCGTAATCCTCGACTTTCAACGCCAGGCCGGATTTCCCCTCGGGCCGCATCAGGAAGGCGTAAAGGTAGTGGATGTTGATTTCCACCGTGAGCAGGGCGCCAAGCACGCTCTTGAGCTGGGACTCGTCGGCAATTTCCACGGCGATGACGTCGCATTCGGTGAAGGCGAAATTGTTGGCGGCCATCAGCTCGCGGGCGCGGTCGGGGTCGTCGACGATCAGCCGGTCGATGGCGCAATCGGTCGTGTCCAGCGTGGTCATGGCCATCAGGTGCACGTTGTGCTTCGCGAGCAGCGCGGTCAGGTCGTAGAGCTGGCCGACCCGGTTGGGAATGAAAACCGAGAACTGTTTGACGGGATCAACAGCGAGCGGTGTGGCGGTGTCGGACATGGGCAGGCGGCAAGGTAGCCATGCCGTCGGGTGCGGTCAATGCCAGCTTGTGCGGGCTTGAGCCCGGCGGGCGGGCGGCTAGATTGGCGGTCATGCCGTCACGCGATCCGCACCTCCTGGCCAGTCAGCGCGCCAATGACAGCGCACGGCTGGTGCTGCGCGGCATCGCGCTGAACGCCGTGCTGGCAATGGTGAAGTTCGCCGGCGGCGTCTTCGGACACACCTACGCCCTCATTGCCGACGCGGCGGAGTCGATGCTCGACATCCTCTCGTCGACGCTCGTGTGGGCGGGATTCCGGGTGGCGGCGCAGCCGCCCGACGCCAATCATCCCTACGGCCACGGCAAGGCGGAGCCGCTTGCCGGGCTGGCCGTGGCGCTGTTCATCTTCCTGATGGCCGCCTGGGTGGCCTCGCACGCGGTGCATGAAATCATCACCCCGCACCAGGGACCCGCGTGGTGGACGCTGGTGGTGCTGGCCGGGGTGATCGTGGTGAAAACCTGGTTTTCGCGCCGGATGGGCATGGCGGGCGAGGAGGTGGGCAGCACCGCGCTGGGCATCGAGGCGATGCACCACTGGTCGGACGCGCTGACCTCGGGGGCGGCGTTTGTCGGCATCAGCATCGCGCTGTGGGGCGGCAAGGGCTGGGAGACGGCCGACGACTGGGCGGCGCTGTTTGCCTGCGTGATCATCGCGTTCAACGGCTTTGGGATGTTCACCAAGGCACTGGGTGACGTGATGGACACGGCGGCGCCCAAGAATTTTGAAAACGAGGTGCGCGCCCTCGCGCTTGCCGTGCCGGGGGTGCAGGCGCTGGACAAGGTGCGCATGCGCAAGAGCGGACTCAGCCACCTCGTCGACATCCAGGTGCGCGTAGACGGCAACCTGACGGTCCGCGAGGGGCACGACATTGCGCACGCCGTGAAGGATGCCCTCATCACCTCCTCCACCCGCGGCATCAGCGATGTGACCGTGCACATCGAGCCGGCGCGGACGTGAGCGGGGCTACTTGAGGCGCTGCGCGACCTTCCAGCCGGCGTAGACGCCCACGATGCTGCCGATGCCGCTCAGCACGAAGGACCAGGCAAAACCGAGTCCGAGCAAATCGCCGAGCCCCCAGAAAGCGTAACCGAGGATCGTCGTGCCCGCGAAAATGCAGAGTTTGTCCATGGCGCGGGCAGTTTGCAGACCGGCGCGGCGAGGGCGACCGCTAAAACGGCGTCACCGGTGATTATATTTCATTGTGGCGCTGGCGGTTCGATGCCCGCTAATGTGGCAAAAAGCGGTGATTAATTCGCAAAAGTAAGACAGCCTTTCCCGTTTACTCGTAACCGACTGACCCTAGCTTCCGGCTCCGATGACCTCAGCGAAACCACTCAGCAAGAACCCCCATCTCATCCGGTGGGTCAAGAAAATGGCGGCGCTCTGCCAGCCGGACGCAATCCATTGGGTCGACGGTTCGCAGGCGGAGTACGACGCCATGTGCGAGCAGATGGTGCAAGGAGGCACGTTTATCCGGCTGAACCAGAAAAAATGGCCCGGTTGCTACCTGGCGCGTTCGGATGCGAGCGATGTGGCCCGCGTCGAGGACCGCACCTTCATCTGCTCGCTGTCGAAAGACGCGGCCGGCCCGACCAACAACTGGGAAAATCCCTTCGAGATGCGCAAGACCCTCAAGGGCCTGTTCGACGGCTGCATGCAGGGGCGCACGATGTATGTGCTGCCCTTCAGCATGGGACCGGTGGGCTCGCCGATGTCGCAGATTGGCGTCGAACTCACGGACTCGCCCTACGTGGTGGTGAACATGCGCATCATGGCGCGCATCGGCAAGAAGGTGTTCGAACTGATCGACAAGGATTTCAAGCGCGTGGTCCCCTGCGTGCATTCCGTGGGTGCTCCGCTGAAGAAGGGGCAGAAGGACAGTGCGTGGCCGTGCAACAAGGAGAAATACATCGTGCATTTCCCGGAAACGCGCGAAATCTGGAGCTACGGTTCCGGCTATGGTGGCAACGCGCTGCTGGGCAAAAAGTGTTTTGCGCTCCGCATTGCCAGCGCCATGGCGCGCGACGAGGGCTGGATGGCCGAGCACATGCTCATCCTCGGCGTCGAGAGCCCCGATGGGCAGAAGACCTACGTCGCAGCGGCGTTCCCCAGCGCGTGCGGCAAGACGAACTTCGCCATGCTCATCCCGCCGAAACATTTTCAGCAGGAAGGCTGGAAGGTGTGGACGGTCGGCGACGACATCGCATGGATCAAGCCCGGGGCCGACGGCCGGCTGCACGCGATCAATCCCGAGGCCGGCTTCTTCGGCGTCGCGCCCGGCACGGGCGGCAAGACCAATCCCAACGCGATGGTCGCGCTGGCGAAAAACACCATCTTCACCAATGTCGCGCTCACCGATGATCGCGGTGTGTGGTGGGAAGGCATGACCGACGAGCCCCCGGCGCACGTCATCGACTGGCAGGGTCACGACTGGACCCCGGGCCCGGCCAAGGAAAAGAATCTCCGAGCGGCGCACGCCAATGCGCGCTTCACCGCACCGGCGGCCCAATGCCCCACGATGGACGCCGACTGGGAAAACCCCGCAGGCGTACCGATCAGCGCGTTCATCTTCGGCGGGCGACGGGCGACGACCATGCCGCTCGTGTTCCAGGCGTTCAACTGGAGCAGCGGCGTCTACATCGGCGCGACCATGGGCTCCGAGATGACCGCCGCCGCCGCCGGCACCGTTGGCAAGGTGCGCCGCGACCCGATGGCCATGCTCCCGTTCTGCGGCTACAACATGGGTGACTATTTCCGCCACTGGATCCAGATGCAGCGGAAGATTTCCGAAACCCCGCGGGTTTTCCACGTGAACTGGTTCCGCAAGGATCAGGAAGGCAAGTTCATCTGGCCCGGTTTCTCCGAGAACATGCGGGTGCTCAAATGGATTGTCGACCGGGCGCGCGGCGGCGGCCGGGCCCGGGAAACGCCCATCGGCTGGATGCCCCGGTATGACGACCTGGACTGGCAGGGTCTGGACTTTTCGCGCGAGAAGTTCGAGCAGTTGCAGGAATTCGACCGGACCGCGTGGCGCGCCGAGGTGCTCGGCCACGAGGAGCTGTTCCTCGACCTGCACGCGAACCTGCCGAAGGAGCTCATGTTCGAGCGCGAGCTGCTCATCTGCCGCATGTAGCGGGAGGCTCCGGCAAAACCTGTTGCAACAAATTTCCGGCGCACGGTTCTAAGAATCATGCGCCTTTTGATTTTTGCATCACTGGTCTTGCTGGCCGCGATGGTCACGCGGGCCGGGCCGGCAGTGCCGGCGACGGTGAAGGCGGAGGTCGCGGCGATTGAGGAGTCGCGTTCCCTGCTGGCGGAGGCGATCAAGAAGTCCGCTCTTGATGCCGGGTGCTGGGCTTACACGCAGACGGTGGTCACCAAGGATCGCCTCGGCAACGTGAAGGAGGAGGTAGTCGTACGCTACGATCCATCCCGACCGGCCGGGGAGCAATGGACGCCGCTGAAGATCGACGGCGACGAACCGACGGAGCAGCAGGTCCGGAAACTGCGCCAGGACCACGAAAAACGGCACCAGAACCGCCGCGCGCTTGGCGAGCTGCTCGATTTTGAAAAATCCACCGTGATGGAGGAAAACGCGACGACGATCACCTATGAGGTGCCGCTCCTCAGCAATGACAACCAGCGGCTGCCGCCGGAAAAATTCCGCGTCACCGCACGGGTCAACAAGGAGCGGCGGGCATTCGAAAATGTCGCCGTGCGCCTGCGCGAGGCCTGGAGCGTGGCTTTCATTGTCAACCTGAAGTCGGGGGAGGGCGACATGGATTTTGCGACGGTTGACCCGCAGTATGCACCCCCCATCACCGCGCTGCGCGCCGCCGGCGAGGGGTCGGTGCTGTTCATCAAGCTGGGCAGCAGTTACTCGGCCACGCGGGCCGACTTCAAACGGGTGCAGCCCTGGAGCGAGGAGCTGCCTGGGAAGACCGCGCCGCTGAAGTTTCTGGATTATTAGGGCTGGCTGATGCAATCGATCACCACGTCTAGGTTAAATCGTTAGCACTTACTGGTGGAACCCGGCCTCCGGACGGGCTCGTGTATGTCCAGGGAAGAAAACCCGTCCGGAGGCCGGGTTCCACCTGCGCCCGCAGGAGAGTGACCAAAATCCTGTGACCGACGCCACTGGCCCCGGGCCTCGCTGACTGGTCAGGCTAAAAACCGTGTTGCCTGCCCCGGGAGCGCCGCCATGTTGCTGCCCGATGCCCACGCTCCCCCCGCCCCAGGATACGGTGCACAGCGAAGAGTTTTTGCACGCGCTGATGCGCCGCCAGTTGAAACTTTCCGTGGTCTGCGCGACCGCGTTTCTCGTCGTCCTGCTGGGACTGCCGCTCGCCAACTATTTTGCACCGCAGTTGATGGGCACGCGCATTTTTGGCTTCACCCTGAGTTGGCTGATTCTTGGCGTGCTGTTTTTCCCCGCCGTGTGGACTATTTCGTGGTATTTCATCCGGCGCTCAATCTGGCTGGAGAACGATGAGGTCGCGTCCGTGCAGGCCGGACGCAAGGAGGACAAGCGATGAACTCCGGCTCGCTGCCACTGGCGTTCCTCGGCGGAGTGGATCCCTGGATCTTCGCCTTTTCCTTTGTCACGGTGGTCGCGACGATCTGGATGGGTTTTCGCTCGGCGCGGACCTCGAAGACAGCGAGCGATTTTTTTGTGGCCGGCCGTTCCGTGTCAGTCGGCTGGAATGCCTCGGCCATCTCCGGCGAATATCTCTCGGCGGCGTCGTTCATGGGCGTGGCGGGCATGGTGATGTCGAGCGGCTACGACGCGCTGTGGTATCCGGTGTGCTATGCGTGCGGCTATTTGTTCCTGCTGCTCTTCATCGCCGGCCCGCTGCGCCGGTTCGGTGCCTACACGATTCCCGATTTCGCCGAGGGCCGGTTTGATTCGCCCATTTTCCGCAAGATCGCCGTCTGCTTCGTGTTGTTCATCGGCTTTTTCTACACGATGCCGCAGATGAAAGGCGCGGGCACGACGCTGGCGTACATTTTTCCGGGCATGCCCTACTGGGGCGGCGTGGTGCTCGTCGGCGCGGTGATCACGCTCAATGTCGCACTCGGGGGGATGAAGGGCATCACGCTGGTGCAGGCCTTCCAATACTGGATCAAGATGTTCGCGATCAGCGTGCCGGTCTTTGTGCTGATGTCAGTCCATGGTTTCTACGGCAGCCATGTGGGCGCCAACGACGGCCGGGCACTGGCGGCCGGGAACGGGCCTGCGCCCATCGTCCAATCGGTCGAGCGCCACCCGCTGGTGGAAAAAGCGCCGGCCGACACCCTGTGGGTTTCCCCCTTCGGCCCGTTGACCACGAAGGCGGCCAAGACCGCCGGCCTGACCGCCGAGCAGGCCCGGCCCTATTCGCTGCTTTACACCTACTCACTCATCATGGCGCTGGTGTGCGGCACCGCCGGGCTGCCGCACATCCTGGTGCGGTTCTATACCAACCCGGACGGCGTCGCGGCCAAGCGCACCACGATGTGGGTGATGATTCTCATTGGCGTCTTTTATGTTTTTCCGCCGATCTTCGGCGTCCTCGGAAGAGACCTCATGCCCGAGCTCTACGCGGCAACCGGGGCAAAAGGCACCGACAAGATCGTGCTCGAGCTGCCGCGGGCGGTGGGCGGGGTCTGGGGCAGCATCCTGAGCGGCATTACCTGCGCCGGCGCTTTCGCCGCGTTCATGAGCACGTTCAGCGGCCTGCTGGTCTCAATGACCGGCGCGCTGGCGCATGACGTTTACGGCCGGATGCTCCGGCCCAAGGCCAACCCGGCGGAGCGGATGGTCGCCTTCAAGGTCTCGGCGGTCGCGATTGGCGCCGTGGCCATCCTGCTCGGCTCGCAGGTCGAGCAGCTCCAGATCAATTTCATGGTGGGCCAAGCCTTCGCCATCGCTGCCGCGAGTTATTTTCCGCTGCTGTTCATGAGCGTCTGGTGGCGCGGCATGACGATGCAAGGCGCGGCGACCGGCATGCTCAGCGGCGGTCTGGCCGCGCTGGCCTGCACGACCATCATCAATCTCAGCGACCTGAAGATGGTTGATCTGGCGGCATTCTGGAAGGCCAATCCGCTGCTCCGCATCCTCTGCGAACAGCCGGCCATCTGGACGGTGCCACTGGCCATCGGGCTGATGATCGTGGTCTCCAAGCTCACCACCGCTTCCGTGCCCAGGGACATCCGGATGAAAATGCTGGTGCTGCACGCGCCCGAAAATCTCGGGCTCAAGCGCGAATACATCCAGGAACACGGCGCGGGCTCCGGGCATTAGGACCCGGTCCGGACCGCCGACTGCGCCGCGCATGAAGATTTTCCGTCATCTTTATGTGCAGGTGCTGGCTGCCATCGTCGCGGGCGTGCTGCTGGGTTGGTTGAGTCCGGAGTGGGGGGCGGAGATGAAGCCGCTGGGTGACGCCTTCATCAAGCTGATCAAGATGCTCATCGCCCCGATCATCTTTACCACGGTGGTCACCGGGATCGCGGGCATGGGCGACCTGAAAAAAATCGGCCGCGTCGGCGTCAAGGCACTGCTGTATTTTGAAGTAGTCTCCACCCTCGCGCTTATCATCGGCCTGCTGGTGGTGAACTGGATTCAACCAGGCGCCGGGCTCAACGCCGACCCGGCCACGCTGGATACCAAGGCAGTCGCGCAATACACCGCGGCCGCCCAGCATGTCTCCACCGTAGATTTTCTGCTGCATATCATTCCCAACACCTTCGTGGGGGCTTTCGCCGAAGGTGAGATTCTGCAGGTGCTGCTCATCGCGCTCCTCTTTGGCTTCGCGCTGGCCGGGCTGGGGAACCACGCCCGCCCGGTCACGAATCTGCTGCACGAGGTTGCGCGAGTGTTCTTCGGCATCGTGAGCATGGTGACCCGCGCCGCCCCGGTCGCGGCGTTCGGCGCCATGGCTTTCACCATCGGGAAATACGGCCTCGGCTCGCTGCTCTCGCTGGGCAAACTGATGCTGTGTGTCTACCTCACCTGCGCGCTGTTTGTATTTGTCGTGCTGGGATTGATCGCACGATTGCATGGGTTCGGCATTTTCCGGCTGCTGGCTTACATCAAGGAGGAGCTGCTGATCGCGCTGGGCACGTCGTCATCGGAGAGTGTGCTGCCGCGCCTGATGCAGCGGATGGAGGACATCGGCTGCGCGCGGCCGGTGGTCGGCATCGTCCTGCCGGCCGGCTATTCTTTCAATCTCGACGGCACCTCCATCTACCTGACGATGGCGGCCATCTTTGTCGCGCAGGCGACCAACACACCGCTGACACTCACGCAGCAGTTGACGATCCTCGGTGTGCTGCTGCTGACCTCGAAGGGCGCGGCGGGTGTCACCGGCAGCGGATTCATCACACTCGCCGCGACACTGGGGGCGATCAGTGACATTCCGATCGCCGGTCTGGCGCTGCTGATCGGCGTGGACCGTTTCATGTCCGAGATCCGGACCCTGACGAACGTCTGCGGCAACGCCGTGGCGATGATTGTCGTCGCGATGTGGGAAGGCGCGTTCGACCGCTCGAAAGCCGGAGCGATTTTAATCAAGCCGGCGGTGACTGAAACAGTGTTCCCTGAGGCCAAAGACAGATAAGCTAGTATTCTGAAAGCGGGACTATCATCCCCGCAGGCTGCCGGTACCCCGCGAGGCTACTAGCCCCGCCTCCACTGAATCAGTCCACTTCGGGTGGTGTGAAGCCACGGCGGATAACATTCTCGGCGATCAGGCGCGGAAACCCGCCTTCGCTCCGCAAAGGCGGAGCTTCGGCGAGGCGAGCTGATTCGTAAATTAATCCTCCGCGGGTGGAGTAAAGCCCCGCCTTATTACGTTTTCAGCAATCAAGCGTGGGAACAGGAAGTTCTCCAGATATTCCTTGCCGCCGGCCTTGGTGCCGCCGCCGCTCATCTTGAAGCCGCCGAAGGGATGACGCTCCACAATGGCACCCGTGCAGCCGCGGTTGAGATACAGGTTGCCGGTAAACATCTCCGCCTGTGCGCGCTCGAGAGCGCGCGGGCTGCGCGAGAAGAATCCTGCGGTGAGCGCGTAGTCGGAGCTGTTCACCATGGCGAAAGCCTCGTCGAGGTCCTTCGCCTTGAGGATGGCCAGCACCGGGCCGAAAATTTCCTCGCGCACAATGGTGTGCTCGACCTTGCAGCCGGTGAAGACGGTCGGCGGGACGTAGTAGCCGCCGCTGGCGATGAGTTCGGGGGAAAGCTTGGCCTGCCAGGCGAGCTTCGCCTCTTTCTTTCCCTGCTCGATGTAGCCGAGGATGGATTTCTGCGCGGCCTCGTCGATGACAGGATTGACGATGGTACCGGGGAGCGACGGGTCGCCGACGGGCAGGGTCGGGCACGCGGCGAGGAAGCGTTCAACGAAACGGTCGTAGACGCCCTCCAGCACGATGAGACGCGAGAGAGCGGAGCATTTCTGACCGGCGTAGCCGAAGGCGCTGTAGAGCGCGGCGGGGATGGCCTCGTCGAGGTCGGCATCGTTGTCGATGATCATCGCGTTCTTGCCGCCCATTTCGCAGACGACTTTCTTGAGGTTGAGCTGGCCGGAATGCGTCTTGCCCGCCTCCTCCCAGATGCCGCAGCCGACCGAGCGGGAACCGGTGAAGGCGATGAAGTCAATCTGCGGGTGCGCGACGAGATGCGCGCCGGCATCGGCGCCGGAGCAGGGCAGGTAGTGCAGGGCGCCGGCGGGCACGCCGGCCTCCATCATCACCTCCATCAGCAGGGCGCCGATGATCGAGGTCTGGCGCGCGGGCTTGATGATGACGCAATTGCCAGCGACGAGCGGCGCGACCGTGAGACCGGTCAGGATGGCGAGCGGGAAGTTCCACGGCGCGACCGCGACGCCGACCCCGCGGGGCGTCCACGTCTGTACGCAGCGCTCGCCGGGCACGTGTTGCGTGACCATCGGCCGCGCCAGCCGGCGCATTTCGATGGCGTAGAACCGCAGGAAATCGATGGCCTCGGAGAGATCCCCATCGGCCTCCACCCAGGGCTTTCCCGCCTCAAGGATGAGGAGCGAATTGATCTCGAAGCGACGCGACTCCATGAGGTCGGCAGCACGCATCAGAATCTCCGCCCGCTCGTCAACCGGCGTGGCGCGCCATTTTGGAAAATAGGCGACCGAGGCGGCGACGGCGGCTTCGGCGTCCTGCACCGTGCCCTTGGCCCAGAACCCGACGATTTGCGACGGTCGCGCGGGATTGACCGACGGCAGATAGGGCCGGTCGGTGATTCTTTTGCCGTTGATGATGACCGGCCATTTTTTCCCGAGCTTGGTGCCCTCGTAGTTCTGCAACGCGGCGCGCTGCTTTTCGCGATTGGCCGCGAGGGTAAAGTCGGTGTTGGCGGCGTTGACGAAAGCGCCGGCGGGACGTGGCTTGCGCGCCAGCGGCTCGGTGGCGGCGGCGATGGCGTCAACAGGATTGCCGAGAAGCTGTTCCTTGGTGGCTTCGCCCATGTTCTTGATGCGGAGAAAACCCTCGTTGGAGGTGTTTTCGAGCAGGCGGCGGACGAGGTAGGCCATGCCGGGCAGGAGTTCGCCAATGGCGCAGTATTCGCGGACGCGATGGCCCATCTGCAGGAGCGACAACTTCAACTCGTCGGCCATGCCGTAGAGCGCCTGGAACTCGTACGCCTTCGGGTTGATGCCGAGACGCTCGGCCTGCGCGATGGCGTGGGCGCAGGAGCGGACATTGTGCGAGGCGAAATTCGGCGTGATGAGGTCGATGTTCTCGAGAAGGAGGACGGTGAGTTTCTCGTAATTGGCGTCGGACTCGGGCTTTTTCTGCCAGACGGGAACGGGCCAGTCGCGCTGCTGGGCGATGATGGTTTCGTAATCCCAGTAAGCGCCCTTGACGAGGCGGACGTTGAGCGGCCGCTGGTTTTTGCGCGCCCAGGCGATCAGGTCGCGGAGATCGTCCTCGCAGTCGCGCAGGTAGGCCTGGAGCGCGATGCCGATGGCCGGCTGCTGACGGAATTCCTCCTCCTCGAAGATGGACTTGAAGAGCGCGAGGGTGAGGTTCTTCAGCTTGTAGCTCTCCATGTCGAAGTTGATCAGCGCGCCGACCTCGGTCGCCCGGCGGAGGATGGGACGAAAGCGCTGCTTGAGCGCTTCGATGGAATTCTCCGGGTCGGCCGGATGGACGTCGGGCGTGAGCGCGGAGATTTTGACGGAAAGGTTGAGGCGCGGCAGCGGGCCGTGCGGACCGACTTCACTGAAGGCCGGCGCGGGTTCCCGGGCAAAAAATCGGGAGACGGAGTCGAGTACCTCGAGGTTGCGCCGGAGAAAAACATCAGCCTCGGCATCGTTTACCACCGTCTCCCCGAGCAGGTCGATCGTGGTGGCGAGACCGAGTTTCGTATTCTTCCGGATTTGCTTGATGAGATCGTCCCCGGTTTCGCCGGCGACAAACTGGCCGGCCATGTCGACGATCTGGGCCTTGACGGGCGTGGCCACCAGCGCGGGGGCGAACGACGAGGCGGCGAGCCCGGCCTTGAGCGCAGGGTTGAGCTCCACCGCCTTGTCGCCGAGGTATTCCTGCAGGTGGCGGACAATCTCGGCCGAGCTGTTGAGCGAAGGGAGGACGTCGACGAAGCGGAAAAGCTGGGTCTTGAAAACGGGGTCCTTCATGGACCAGTCCATAAGCCGGGCGTAGGCGCCTTTCTTGGAAAACAGCGCGGGTGGCGGCTGTTGATCCATCAGGCCAAAGAGCTGTTCGCCTTTGGCGCGGACGGCTGATTCGATTTTGGGGTCGGGGACGAGGAAGGCAGGCATGGTAAGTGGCGGGATGAACCGCCGAGGATTGTTTGAATCAAAAATGCCGCGCACAGCCGGCGTTGGCAAGGGTGCTGGGGTAGCCCGAATGGAGCAAAACCGCCGCTAATCCAGTGTGTTAGCCGTTTTCGTTCCCGTGGGGGCAAGTAGCCGCGGCGAAGTTCCGCAGTAGGTTTGCGACTTTCGGTGTGCCGCCCGGTTATAAAGGCTTATAGACTTGGCGGTTCGCAATTTGCGTGGCAGGAGGATTCTGCAACTTAGTTACACCGCGCCGTGTTCTTAGCGTGAATGAAGATCCTACAGTGCAAGCTCCAGCCCAGGGGATGACGCCTCCGATCGACTTCACTACGTTCATGCGCAACTACCAAGACATGGTCTACTCCACCGCAGTGCGGCTCATCGGTAATGAGACGCAGGCGGAGGATATTGCGCAGGAAGTGTTCATCAAGGCGTATGAGCGCTTTGACAACCTGCGCACCAGCACCACCGCTGGCGGCTGGCTGAAGACGGTCGCGACCAATCTTTCCATCAACCACATCCAGCGCTACAAGAAGCGCTGGCGCTTCTTCTCCGACATCGTGCATCAGGACGACGAGGGGGCGGAGAAGGAAGTGGAATTTGCCGCCCCTGACACCTTCTTTTCCGAGGTGGACTCATCCGAGCGCCGCGAATGGGTGGAGCGGGCGCTGGAGAAACTGCCCGAGCACCAGCGCGTGCCACTCGTGCTTTATCATTTTGAAGACATGCCCTACGAGGACATCGCCAAGAAAACCAAGGTTTCCCTCAGCAAGGTCAAGACCGACATCCTCCGCGGCCGTGAGGCGCTCGCCAAAATCCTCGTGCGCAGCGGCAACCCCCATGAACAATTTGAAACCTAAGGAGCAGCCATGAACAAAATGACTCCAGAAGAACTCGAAAAATTCATCCACCAGAACCTGCGTTCGCTCCCGCCGCGCCGCGCGCCCCGCTCCCTTGAGTCGCGCGTGCTGGCCGCCATCGAGCAGCGGGCGATGATCCCGTGGTATCACAAATCGTGGAGCTACTGGCCGGCGGCTGTCCGGGTCACTTTCCTCGCGGGCGCGACTGGCGTCACGGGTGTGCTGGTGACGGCCTTTTATCTCATGTGCAACGGCGCGAACGCCAGTGCCGTCGCCGCGCAGGCTGGCGAACGCCTCAGCCTCTTCACGAAAATCTACCATCTCGCCGCCTGGATCGCCGACTTTGGCGTCCAGGTCTTTGGTCGCATCCCGCCGCTCTGGTTTTATGGCAGCCTGGCGCTGATCGCGGCGCTCTATGCCACCTTCTTCGGTCTTGGCGCCTTCGCCTACCGCACGCTTTACCGCAACAACTGACCCCTTTCCCCATGAATCCCAAGTCTACCCGCGCCTTCTTTGCCCTCTGGCTTGCGCTTGCCCTGGCCATCCTGCCAGCACTGCGCGCCGAGGAGACCCCGCCCGCCACACCGGCTCCGGCGGAACAGCCCGCCCCGGCGGACAACAAGTCCGTCGACAAGGAGAAGTCTGCTCCTCCTGCTGCATCCCCGGCAGCCGACAAACCGGCGGCGGATACGGCCACGGTCAAGGAGAACGCAGATGACGAGAACAGTGACGCGGAGAAAGCCGACAAGCCCGATTCCGAGACACCGAAGCCCGATGCAAAAGAACCGAAGTCCAAGCGCCATCATCTCGTGCACATCGAGCGAGGCGACCGATTCAATCACAGCTCGGATAACGAGCGCGTCAGCTTTTTCTCGGACAGCACGCTGGCGGCGGGTGAGCAGGCTGATGCGGTTGTCTCTATTTTCGGCTCGTCCACGTCGGCAGGTGAAGTGCGGGATGCCGTTGTTTCTGTCCTCGGTTCATCCACCTCGTCAGGCAATGTCGGCGATGCGGTCGTCTCGGTTATTGGCAATACGCGGGTGACCGGTGGCACCGTGGGCGACACGACGGTCGCGGTGCTCGGCAGCAATTACGTCAACGGCCATGTCAAAGGCCAGGTGGTCGCGGTGCTCGGCAACGTTGAGCTCGGGCCCGAGGCCGTCGTTGACGGCGAGATCGTTTGCATTGGTGGCGAAGTGAAGCGCGATGCGAAGGCCGTCCTGCACGGCAACGTGCAGAACGTCGCGATCGGCGGCCATCATTTCAATTTCGACGGGCTGCACGCATGGTTTACGCAGTGCCTGCTCTACGCGCGCCCGCTGGCCTTTGGCGAGAATCTGATGTGGGCGTGGTGGATCGCCATCGCGTTCCTGGCGCTTTATACGCTCATTGCGCTGGTGGCGCCGGGCGGGGTGACGAAGTGCGTGCAGACCCTCGAGGAGCGGCCCGGTTACTCCATTCTGGCCGGTTTGCTGACGATGTTGCTGACGCCGGTGGCCTACCTGCTGCTGGTCCTGACCCTGGCCATTGGCATCGGGTTTGCGCTGATCCCGCTATTTTCCATGGGTTTGTTTTTCGCCGGGATTTTCGGGAAAGTGGTCATGCTGGCCTGGCTGGGTCGCCGCATCACGAAGCTTTTCGGCGGCGGGTCGGCGGTGCACCCGGCCCTGACCGTGCTCATCGGCGGGGTGCTGGTGCTTCTGCTCTACACGGTGCCAATCCTCGGGTTCATTGTCTACAAGTTGCTTGGCATACTCGGACTCGGGGTCGTCGTCTACACGCTGTTGCTTTCGGCCAAGAGCAATAAAAAGGCGGCTGTAGCAGCAGCGGCCGCCGCTGCGGCTGCGGCAACTCCTCCCCCGGTCATCGGGGAATCGACTGGGGTCGTCCCCGTTTTGCCGGTGCCGTCGCTGCCGCCCGTCATTTCCGCCGCCACGCTGCCGCGGGCAGGTTTCTGGCGCCGGATCGCGGCGACTTTCCTCGATCTCATCATGTTTGCCATTGTTTTCGGCATACTCAAAGAGGTGTTCCACTGGATCAATGGCGGGGGGATGCCGTTGTGGTTTGCCGCTTATAATGTGATCATGTGGGCGGCCAAGGGCACGACCATCGGCGGCATCATCTGCGGTCTCAAGCTCGTGCGGCTTGATGATCGTCCGATCGACTGGGGCGTCGCCATTGTGCGCGGCCTGAGCGCATTCCTGTCCTTGGCCGTGGCCGGCCTCGGCTTCATCTGGGTTGCCTTCGATGACGAAAAGCAATCGTGGCACGACAAGATCGCCGGCACCACCATTGTCAAGGTGCCGAAGGGCACCCCGTTGCTGTAAATCAAACCGTCAGGCGTCAGCGGTCAGCTTTCAGCGCCATTTTCTGGCTGACAGCTGGCAGCTGACAGTCGATAGCTTTGGCCCATGGCTTCACCACTTGTCGGCATCATCATGGGCAGCACGTCGGACTGGGAGACGATGCAGCATTGCGCACAAACGCTCGACCAGCTCGGCATAACTTACGAAAAACGAGTGATCAGCGCGCACCGTACGCCGCAGCTCGCCTTTGAGTGGTGTTCCGGTGCCGAGGCGCGCGGACTGAAAGTCGTCATCGCTGCCGCAGGTGGCGCCGCGCATCTCGCCGGCGTGGCGGCAGCGCTCACGCCGTTGCCCGTGCTGGGAGTGCCGATGGAGTCGGCTTCGCTGAAGGGACTCGATTCGCTGCTTTCCATGGTGCAGATGCCCGGCGGCATACCCGTGGCGACCTTCGCCATCGGCAAGCCCGGGGCGATCAATGCGGCGCTGTTCGCCGGGGCTATTCTCGCTCTCGGCGACGCGAAGATAAAAAAAGCCGTGGACGACTACCGCGCGGCGCAGTCGAAGAAAGTGGCTGAAGCGAAACTGCCCTGAACGGCTGGCAATGGGTAGGGCGCACCGTAACCCAAAGTACAAGAACAGTTGGAATCAAACACTCCTAGCCGGCCGGCAGGGCGAAAAAGGCGTGATCACCCGGGTAGTCGCGTACGGGGTGCCGGCCAAGGGCGCGAGCGGTCGCGGTGAGTTGCAGCGAGGTGGTGGCGGCTTCACTGATGACACAGGCGGAGCCGAGGCCCTTGGTGGATTTTTCGATCCGAAAAAGGAAAATGACATCCGAGCCGGTGAGCGACTCGCCTTGCAATCCGCCACTGATGCGAATTCTGGCATAATGCAGGATGAGACGGAAGGGGCGCGGGCTCACTCCCTGAAGGCGAATGAGTTCATGCAGTGCGGCGGATACTTTTTCACCGGGGTGGCGGTCCTCCCGCCAGTAGGCGAAGACCGCATCGCCGAGATAAGCGTTGATGGTGCCACCGGAGCGAATGAGGACGGGACGGATCAGTTCCAGCCAGTGTTTGAAATCGGCGGTGGCGGCTTCGGCACCGACATTGTGGGTGTGGGTGGTGTGGCCGATGAGGTCGAGGAGCAGGAGCCAGCAGGTCCCCGAATGGATCTGCACGGATGTGGCGCCGGAATCGGCGACCTGGCCGGGCGCTTGCTGACAGCGGTAGGTGAGGGCGACTTCGCCCAGTTCAATCTTGTCGCCATCGCGGAGGGGGACGACCTGTTCGAGCCGGAGTCCGTTGACATAGGTGCCGTTGGTGCTGCGGAGGTCGGCGAGCAGGTAGCCGCCGCCGGGGCCGGGCTGGAGCATGGCGTGGTTGCGGGACATGCCGGGCACATCGAGAACCAGCGTGCACGTGGCGCCGCGACCGAGGGTGCACGTGTTTTTATCCAGCCAGTGCATGCGGCCGTCGGCCAGTTCCAGCCAGGCTTGGGAGGGAGGGTCGTCCATGCGCGCAGGTGTTATTTCAGACGGAGTCGCCAGAGATTGTAGGCGCCGCCGCGGTTGGAAAGAAAATAGACGATGTTGGGATCGGTGGGGGACCAGGCGGGCAGGATGTCGTCGGACCCGTTGCTGGTCAGCTGCCGGATCTGCGTGCCATCGGCGTTCATCACATAGATGTTGTTGTTGTGGCGGCCCTGGTCATCGACGTCGCGGTCAGAGACAAAAAGAATGCGGACCGGGCTGGCAAAACTGGCGACGGGATTGAAACAGTTGGCGGCGAGGAAGGACTCGTCGGAAACCAGATTGGTCTCGAGCCGTCCGTCCGGGTCGACGGAAAAGACCTGCTTCTTGCCACTGGATTCGTCGTTGCGGGTGAAGTAGATCTTGGTGAGTTCGCGATGGCTGACCTCCTCGGCGAGAATCTGGAACTGGGTGGGGAGAGCACCGTCGAATTTCACCGTGCTGAGCTGGGGATGAGCGAGCGGGTAGTTGGGTTCGATGGAGAGATACACGACCTCGCGGTTGCTGTCCGTATAGCTGGGGCCGTAGTTGAAGCGCTGATCGTTCGTGATGCGGGAAACACCGCCGGCGGTGCGGTTGTCAGTAAAATTAATGCGGAAAATATCGGGCTTCGCGAGATCGCCCCGGTTGGACTGGAAGACGAGAATATTGTTCGTGTCGGGTGCGATGACCGGGTTGGCATCGAAGTAGCGCTTGTTGTTGTCGACCAGCCGGGCGATGCCACCGCCGTCATCCTCGACGCGTTTGAGGAAGAGGCCGGAGAAGAACTTGCCCGAGTCGTCCTGGGAGGTGATGGAGAAGATGGCGGACTCACCGTCGGGCGTGATGGCGTAGGAGTTGAGCGCCTGCAGCGGAGCCTTGGGATTCTGGTCACGGCGCGTGAAGCGGGTGACGCGGGAAAGACTGGCGATTTCCGCAATGCGTTCGCCGGTTTCAAGGGTGGCGACTTTCGTCGTCTGGTTGACGACCATCTTGGCGCCGGTCGGGGTCATCTCAATGGCCGGGGCATAGAGCGCCACGGGCAGTTCGGTGACAGCCTTGAGGGAGAGCGAGACGAAATTGCTTAGCTCGGTGGTGAGGGTGACCTGGACGGGCTGATAGATGGTGGGGATCTCCGCACGGAGATTAAAAGTGGGCCAGGGTTTGGTTTTGTCTGAGCGACTAAAGACGACAGGGACTTTCTGCGGGGCGGCGCCAAGGTCACGGTTCTCGAGGGTAAGCGTGGCCTGGATGGGCGAACCGTCACTGGCCTTGGTTTCGACGCTGAAGATCCGCTCCATGCGCAGCTGGCCGAGAACCACCGGAGCGGGAGCCGGGTTCTCATAGGCAACTCTGAGTGATTCACCCTGGTAGTCGGTTTTCGTGAGAGCGACGGCGAGCGGCTTCCACGGGGAGGTCTTGGTTTCGCGATAGAACGTGGCCGATTTGGTCAGCGGAGTGACGCCGGCCGGCTGCCCGTCGAACGTAACAGCGGCGCCATCGGGGCTCGACTTGATGGTCACGTCCTTGTCGAGCTGCAGGGGCTCCAGTTGGACGGAAATTTCCTTGAGCTTCTGTTTGGTGTAATACTGGACGTTCTCTGTCTGGTAGCCGGGCTTCTCGACGATAAAAGTGTAAGCTTCATCGCGGCGCTTCAATTCCACGTTGGCGGGGGCGGGGAGACGCTGGCCGTTGTCGAGGGTGACGGTGGCGCCGGCGGGCGAGACATTGATCTTGAGCGTGACACCCCGGCTGGTGGCGGTGGCGGCCAGGGTCAGGATGAAAATCGCGGTGAGGCGGCTGAGAGTGCGGAGCATGGTGCCGACAGCCAAGCAATGGAAAGGAATGACGGCAACACGGCATTTTTCTTTCTGTCTGGCGTCGGGGCGGGTGGTTGGTTGTATGGCGCGCTGTTCACCCATGGATCCCGCACCGGAAAAAACTGTTTTTGTCCCCCGCTCCTCAGTAAAAAGCGATTTGTTTCAAGCCGGGGACATAGTAGGGCAGTATTCGGTTAAAAAAGTGCTGGGCGCGGGTGGCATGGGGGTGGTTTACCTCGTGGAGCACACGGCGTTGAAAAAGAATTTCGCCCTGAAGGCCCTGCCGGCGGTGCTGGCGCAGGAGAAGTCCTTTGTGGAACGGTTCAAGCGCGAGGCCACGATGCTGGCGCGGCTCAAGCACGCCCACATCGTGAACGTGACCGATTTCGGGGAGAGCCAGGGCAAACTTTACCTGGTGCTGGAATATGTCGATGGGGGCTCATTTGAGGAGTGGTTCGAGAAAAACCGCAAAGCCGGCAGCGGCGCCCCCCCGGCTGACGTGCAGCGCCTCATCGAGCAGGTGTTGGAAGGACTGGCGCATGCCCACCAGGCCGGCATCGTCCACCGCGATTTAAAACCGGCCAACGTGCTGCTTGAGAAGACAGGCGAGGCCAAGATTTCCGACTTCGGTCTGGCCCGGGCGGTGGCCGACGAGGAATACCGGCGGACCGGTGGCACCGCCTCGCCCTTCCAGGGTGACAGTGTGACCACGACCGGCACGATGGTCGGCACCATCGATTTCATGTCGCCGGAGGCGCGCAACATGCGCCCGTCCGACCTGCGCTCTGATATCTATGCGCTCGGGGTCATCACTTATTATCTGCTGACGGGCCGGAAGCCGAGTGGCATCGCCAAACCCGCCACGCAACTGGTCCCTGGCCTCGATCCCCGCTGGGACAAGTTTATCGGCACCTGTCTGGCGGAAGACCCCGCTCATCGTTACCAAACATCAATGGCGGCGCTGGAGGCGCTGCGCCAGATACGTCAGTCGGGTAGGGCAAAGCGCTGGCTGGTGCCGGCGGTGCTGGCAGCCCTGGCGTTGGCAGGCGTGGGCATCTGGTTGTGGCCGCGCCCGGTCGCGCCGGTGGCAACTGCGCCGGTCACCAAGCCGGCGTTGACGACAGCCGGATCCCAGTCACCCACGGACAATGCGAAAACACAACCAGAGCCAGCCAAACTCCTGCCGGAGGCTCCGGTCAACCGGAAATTCGTGCTGTTTGGCCTGCCCGCCGAAGCGGTGGTGACCTATCATGGGCGCAACCACCCGGTGGGTCCTGCCGGGCGCGTGCGGCTGGAGTTGCCGCCGGGCCCGCAGAGCGTGCAGGTCAAGGCACCCGGATATCTTGATTGGGAAGGTGAGATTGGTGCTGATGAAAAAGAAACCGAGACCACCCTGCCGCTTGAGCAGGTGCCGCCTCATCCGGTGCGTTTCACCGGTTTGCCTGCGCAAGCCCAGCTCAAGATTGGCGAACGCACGGTGACGGCCGACGCCAGTGGCACCGCCCTCGTGGAGTTGCGTCCGGGCAACGTTGCTCTGACGGCCAGCGCGCCGAAATATCAGAATTTGGAGCTCGCGGTGGATATCCTGCAGGCCACGGAGAACTACCCCTTGGAAATGAAAAAGCTGCCGCCACCTCCCGAGGTGCTGGTGAAATTGTCCGGCAGCGCCGAATTAAAATTCAAATGGGTGCCGCCGGGTGACTTTTTTCTCGGCTCGCCGCCGGACGAACGCGGCCGCCAGCGCACCGACCTCCCACGGACGAAGACCGACATTCCGAAGGGTTTTTATGTGGCGGAGACCGAAATGACCCAGCGACAGCATCGCGCGATTACGGGCAAAAACCCCAGCGACAGCCGGGCGCTGGGTGACGAGACCCGGCCGGTTGAGCAAGTGGCATGGCGCGATCTCGCAGGACCCGGTGGGGTGCTCGAAAAGGTAAACGATGTCCTGCGCCGTCTCGGCCTGCCTTACAAGGCCGACCTGCCCACCGAGGTCGAATGGGAATACGCCTGCCGCGCCGGCACGGAATCAGCCTTTAACGACGGCAGCCAGCTGACCAATGAACGGGACGATCCTGCGCTCGACGCGCTCGCCTTTTACTCCCGTGGCGGTGCCCAGAATGCTCCCTCTCCCGTGGCCAAATTCAAACCGAACAGCTGGGGGCTCTATGACATGCACGGCAACGTGGCGGAGTGGACCTACGGCGTGCGGGGTATGCGTGATCCGGTGATACGTGGTGGCAACTGGAAGGTCGGCCCGGTCCATTGCCGCTCGGCCTCGCGGGTTGAATTGACGCCAGAAACGCGACCGACCGATACCATGGGCTACCGGCTGGTACTGCGACCGACCGAGGAGTGAGCGGCCGGGCAAAGAAATTCGTTTCTCTAAATGTAGGAGCCAGTTTACTGGCGATTCGAAACTTACCATTGGTCGGGGCCGTTGCCCTCAACGGCCTTTGGCGCGCGGAGGGCGGTTGGGGGCAACCGCCCCACCGATCCACCCGCTGGGCAAAGTCTAAATCACAAGGGCGATTGGTAATACCTGATTGATGCGCCATTGGCGATGGCAGGCATGCCGCAAAAGACAGCCTTACAAAGTCCGAATGCGGACCAAAAATGGTAGAAAACGTGAACTTACCAGACGGAAGCCTAACCGCTTGCCGGTTTCGGGGCAACAGGTGCAATCGAAGCGGGTGGCGGTGGGGGCCGGTCCGGCGCACCGTTGTCCATGACGTAGCGCCACGTGCCATCGGGCTGGCGTTTCCAGATGGTGAGGAAAAACCCGGTGCCGACACGCTCCTTGCCGTCAGGACCCGGGCCGCGATATTCATAGCGCCCGTAATTGTAGCCCAGGGTGCCATCGTCCGACACATCGGTGAACATGGCCGACCACGTCAGTGTGACGCCCGGTTTGTCGGGGCCCATGCGTTGCTGGACGGCCGCAAGACCGCGCCATTTGCGCGGGTCCGTGTCGACAAAGGCGACATCGGGCGCAGCGAAATGCGTGAAAGCGGCGAGGAGGCCCTGCTCCTTGCCCATGGCGCAGAAGGCATCCTCCATCGCGGCGACCTCGGCTTTCAGTTTCTCTTTGTCCGGGTTTTCTTTCGCCAGGACCACGACTGACAAGGTGGAGCAAAGCAAACAGGCCAGAATGCGGTTTATCATGATTATTCGGGAATGGATTGGAATTTGCGCTGAGTGAGAGGACGAAGGCGAGACTTCAGCGACCAGAGCCCTTGCTGCCGAGTCGGGATGGCAGCCAACGCCTGCCAGTAGGCGGCAGTTTTACGCCTCAAAAAACGAAGACGGCCCTATTAAGTGTCATAATGGGTGTCATAAGAAAAATGTCTTCACGAGAAAACGCCGCCCCAATTTCCAAGAAACGTATTCCTTCAACTTTGAGGGCAGGCAGATCGAGTTGCGGTACAGAGAGCAGCGCTTCCGCATCTCATCACCGGCGTGGTGTAAGTGATTTCACCGAGGTTAAGTTACATTTCCCGGAAGTTAGCCGCTGAATTACGCAGGTTATGAAATGTAAAAACCAGTAAACAGATATTTATTGAATCACGGCGCGGAAAATGCACCATTCGCCGCAAGAAATTAGCCGGTCATCGGTGGTTTCCTACCAACACAACACACCTAGAACTATGAACAATAGCTCCGTAAGTTATCTACGGAAGCCTTTGGCGCTGCTTGGCGTCGGGCTTTCCCTCATCGCGGTAAATCCCGCTTTTGCCCAGACTCCTGCCACGGGCGACACCACTGCCGATACAGTGAAACTGGAAAAATTTACCGTCACCGGTTCCTTTCTTCCGGTCTCCGCCACGGTCAATGCCAGTCCGGTAGTGACGATCCAGAGCAGCGATATCGGCCAGTCCGGAGCAACCGATCCGATGCGCTTACTGCGGCAGGTTACGCCGTTTTTCGCCGGCAATGGCAACATCGGCACTGAAGCAAACAACGGTGCGGCCGGCGAATCCAATGTCGCCCTGCGCAATCTCACCACCCTGGTGCTGATCAATGGCCAGCGCCTCGTTGGGTCGCCATTCACCTCTGGCACGGCGGTGGACCTTAATACAATCCCGACCGCGATGATCGACCGCATTGAAATCCTCAAGGACGGTGCCTCGACCATTTACGGCACTGATGCCATCGGCGGTGTAATCAACGTCATCCTGAAAAAAGATTACAACGGCTTCGAAGCCGGGGTGCGCTACGGCTCGACCAAGAATGGCGATTACAAGACGCGTGAGGCTTATATCATCGGTGGCGCGGCTGGGAACGGCTTCTCCATCACCGTGGGAGCGCAGCATTTCGAGAACATTCCTCTGCTCACCACTTCCCGCCCGCTCACGACTCTGACCGGTTTGCAAGAGGCCGCGATGGGCTTCAATGCGACCAGCTCCATCTTTAGCGGCACTTATCCGGGCCGCGTCGGCAGCGACGTTCTTGCAGGTTCGACCCTGATTGCGACCGGCGCCACGGGCTTCAATGCTGCGATAACGAACCCGGGCATCAAGAGCAGCCCAAGTGATACTTCCAACACGGGCGGCTTGAGCGGCGCAGCCGCACTGGCCTACTTGGTGAATAAGGGTGTCTACCTGCTGGCCGCCAACACCCCGGCTGGTCAGGCTGTCGGTGGCAGCGCCACGGCGTTGAACACCACGCTGTTTGGCAATCCACTGATCGATAACACCAAGCGCAATCAGTTTTTTGCCAATATGACCAAGGAGTTGTTTGGCAAGAATCTGGAAGTATTCGGTGATTTCCTGTACGCCCAGACGTCCAACGGTGGCAGCGGTCTGGCTCCGTCACCGATCGCGGGGGTTGGCCCTGGTGGTGGCAACAGCCTCTTCATCCCGGCCAACAATCCGTACAACGTGTTCAACGTTGATTTTCCGGGACCTCTATCAGCCCGGACCCGGACGATCGAGCTCGGCCACCGCGGAAGCATCAACGAGACCAATACCTGGCGCTTTGTGGGCGGCCTCAAGGGCCAGATCAACGACCAGTATAGCTGGGAAGCCACCTACAATTATTCGCGCGCCAGCTTGCTGCAGCGCATCCTTGGCGGCGTCAACGGGGCCAACATGAATGCCGCCATGGTCCCGCTGCTCGATGGAAGCGGCAACTATGTCTACAATGCCGCTGGCAAGCCGCTTTCAACGTTGACGGACTCCTCGGGGAATAATCTCCCGGTCTACAACTACTTTGCGCTCCCCGGGTTCAATGACCCCGCCACGCTCGCAGCGTTAAGAACCACGCTGTTTTCGAGCGGCGATACTTCCCTGCGCAACATCCAGTTTGTCCTCCACGGCAAGCCCTTCGAGCTTCCGGCTGGCGACGTCAATTTCGCACTCGGCGCTGAAACCCGCTCGGAAGACCTGAGTGCCTCGGTGGATGCGCTCTTCGCCAACGGTCTCGCCCTCGGCTACAACCCGGCGAACACCTTCGCTGGCGGCTCACGCAGCAGCAAGGGCGCCTTCCTCGAAGTCGGCGTGCCGATAACTTCGACCAAGCAGAATATCGTCGGGTTCAACGCGGTGGATCTGATTGTGGCCGATCGCTACGAAAAGATTACGCCAGGTGGCAATGCCAACTCGCCTAAAATCGGTCTGACCTGGCACCCGATTGATGAGAGTTTTGTCCTTCGCGCTACCTACGCCGAAGGTTTCATTGCGCCTGCGATCGTCAATCTGTTCGGGCCCTCAGCCGGCAATTCACCGACGTTGTCAATCCTCGAGGGCAATGGCAGTGCCGGCTCGGGCGGATCCACTGGAAGAATGACCACCGTTCAGATCAATGCCAATCAGCTCAGCAACCCGGCCCTGCCGTCGTCAAAATCCAAATCCTGGACGGCGGGCTTTGTCTATTCGCCCAAGCAGGTCAAGGGTCTGTCCTTTACCTTCGACTACTACCGGATCAGCCAGGACAAGGTGGGCGGTCTCGATTACACGGCGATCGCGACCGACCTGAACGCCAAGGGCAGTGCTTCCATCTATGCCCAGGATCTGCTGCATCTGGGCACCGGTTTCTTCTTTGCCGATGGTTCCAAACTCACGAGCACCGCGCCCAACCAGGTCACGTCGACTAATTTTGGCACCATCTCGGTCGCCAATAATCCTTCGGGTGACCAATGGACCAACGGTGTGGATTTGGCCGTGGACTACAAATTCACGACTGCGAGCAGCGGGCGGTTCGACGTAGGCGCCCAGGCGAATGTCCTGTTCAACTACAAGTTCCGTGCCAACCCGAATTCGCCGTATTTCCAATACGCCCGGAATTTTACTGATGGCACCAACGGTGGCAGCGGTGTGAACGGCCTGCTGCCCAGCTACATCATCAAGCCCTACGTCAGCAACACCTACGGTCCGCTGGCGACGTCCTTGTTCCTCAGTTACATTGCGCCAACCCCAACGACCGGTGGGTTGGGCTTCACGACCGGTAGCACCGATCCCGATCGCATCGACGGGAAACCGTACACCATTCCGGGCTACTTCACCGCCGATATTGCCTTCACCTACACGGTGCCGAGCATGGGTCACGACTGGGCGCGCAACCTGACGATCACCGCGGGGATCAACAACCTCTTCAACAAGCAGGCGCCGTATGTCCCGGTCGACGGCAATCCTCCGGGTGAGAATAACACGGTGGAAAGCCTGTATGACATCATTGGCCGTGTCTGGTTTGTCGAGCTGAAGAAAGCCTTCTGATAATTATCGGACGCTTTTCAAAAGTCCGCCTATCTTTCAACGGCAGCCCTCGCGGGCTGCCGTTTTTTTATGCCTGTCAGCCCATGCTTCCGGGGCGTGGTTTAACCGCGGCTTAATCTCGTTGCAGCAAAGCGGGGGTTGGTGGAGATTTTCCATCATGAATAAATGCATCATGATTTTGGGGGTACTGGCGCTCGCGGTGCTCGCGAAGGCTGATACAGGGTTTTTGAAGACCGTGCCGGCGGAAGACTTTGCGGCGGCCGGCCTGCAAAAGCTGACCCCGGAGGAACTGTCCCGCTTGGAAGCGCTGGTGCAGCGATACAAGACTGGCGAGATGACAGATGTGCGCCAGCAGGAGGAAGCGAGGGCGTTGGCCACCCAACAGGAAGCCGAAAAGAAGATCATCGCGGCCGAAGCAAAGGCGAAGGAAGCGGAAATGAAAGCCAACGAAGCTGAGACGAAAGCCCGTGACGCCGAGGCAAAATCGAAGGCAGCCGAGGCAAAGGCCAATGAAATCGCGCAGAATACCAAGGAGGTCGCGACCAAGGCTCCCGCCGCGCCGGGCAAGAAGCAACCAGGCTGGTTTACCGCTTTGATTACCCTGAACCGGGCCGGGGAAAAACCGGAAAAAGAGGAACCCTTAGAGAGCCGGTTGGTGGGTGATTTCGACGGCTGGAATGGCCGCTCAATGTTCAGTCTGGAAAACGGCACCCGGTGGGTGCAGCAAAACAAAACCGACACCTATGTCTATTCACCGACGCTCCATTCACCTAAAGTAAAAATCAAGCCGGCGGCGATCAGGGGTTTCTGGCTGGAAATCGAAGGAGTCAATCTTCAGGTCCGGGTGATGCCCTTCGCATTGCCCGAGCAAAAATAGGCAAGGAGCAGATCGCCTTCATCTGGATTTTTGCTCCCCGACGGCAGCGGTCATTTTTTAGCGGTTGCGAGCCCATGGGGGATTTGCTGATGGTTTTTTGTGGCAAAGCAAACCGCTCCCGGAGACATCGAGTCCGGGTCAATCCGTTGGCGGGACATCGGGGCGGGGGCGCTGATCTTCTCTGCAACGGTTCTCGCCTACCTGCCGGCCATCAAGGGCGGTTTTCTTTGGGATGACGATGCGCATGTGACCAAGCCAGGGTTGCAATCCCTGGAGGGCTTGAGACGCATCTGGTTCGAACTCGGAGCGAGCCAGCAGTATTATCCTCTGTTGCACAGCGCATTTTGGGTAGAGCACCGGTTGTGGGGTGACGCGGTGCTGGGCTATCATCTGACGAACATCCTGCTCCACGCGACGGCGGCGTGTCTGGTGGTCGCGATTGTGCGGAGGCTGTTCAATCCGGATCCTATTTCCTCAATAACATTGCCGCCCCCGGCAAAGCGGAAGCGGGCCGGCCGGACTGCCAATGCCGGGCGCCCCGCCACTGAAATCCGAACAAGCGTGTCTGCCAATAGCGAGCCAAGACGTTATGCCGGAGTTGAGTGGCTGGCCGGTCTCATTTTCGCACTGCATCCGGTGTGCGTGGAGTCGGTGGCGTGGATCACCGAGCAAAAGAACACGCTCTCGGCTGTTTTTTATCTGGGCGCAGCGGTCGCCTATCTGGGTTTTGACCGGAGCCGCCAGAAGTCGCTGTACGGGCTGGCCCTCGGCCTGTTTGTGCTGGCGCTGCTAAGCAAGACCGTGACCGCTACGCTGCCCGCCGCGCTGCTGGTGGTATTTTGGTGGCAACGGGGGCGGCTCAGCTGGCGCCGGGATGTGCTGCCGCTGCTGCCTTGGTTTGCACTCGGCGTGACCGCAGGGCTGTTCACAGCGTGGGTGGAGCACAAGTTCTTTATCACGGTCCATCTCAGCATGGGGGCGGCCGCGACAGATTTTTCCCTCACTTTTCCCGAACGTTGCCTGCTCGCGGGCCGGGTAATCTGGTTTTACTTGGGCAAGGTGGTGTGGCCAGCGGATTTGATGTTTATTTATCCGCGGTGGAGCGTGGATCCCGTGGTCTGGTGGCAGTATTTGTTTCCGCTGGGGATTGTGACGCTGGTGGCCGGATTGGGCTGGCTAGCCCGAAAACACCGAGGTCCGTTGGCCGGATTCCTGTTTTTCTCCGGCACACTGTTTCCGGCCTTGGGCTTTTTTAATGTCTATCCGTTCATATTCTCCTACGTGGCGGACCACTTTCAATATCTTGCCAGCCTGGGCATCATCGTGCCGGTCGTAGCGGGGTTGACCGTTGCCCTCAGGTCACTTTTGGGCAGAGGAGTGCCAGGCGCGGTCTGGCTGGCTGCGCTGGGCGGCGGAATACTGCTGGCGATCTTGGGTGCTTTGACCTGGCAACAGTGCGGCATGTATCGGGATGCCGAGACGCTCTATCAGGAGACGCTGCGACGCAACCCGGCCTGCTGGATGGCGCATAGCAACCTTGGGCTTATTCTGGCAAAAACCGCGGACGGCCTGCCAAAAGCACTGGACCATTTTGAAACCGCGGCGCGGCTTAAGCCTGAAAACGCGGAAGTGCACAACTATCTGGGCAGCGCCTTGGCGAGGATTCCGGGTCGGCAGACGGAAGCTTTTGCCGAGTTTGAGACGGCGTTGCGCCTCAGTCCCAATTTCCCCTACACGCATGTCAATCTGGGAATCGCGTTGATGGACGTTCCAGGTCGTCTGCCGGACGCACTCGAACACTTCAAGACAGCGGTGCGCCTTAAGCCCGACTTTGCGGAAGCGCACAACCTGCTGGGCAGCGCCTTGGCGAGATCTCCCGGACACCAGCCCGAGGCCATCGCCGAATTTGAGGCAGCGCTGCAAATTAATCCTGATCTTGCCGATGCGCACAGCAATCTCGGCATTGCTTTGGCCGGAATTCCCGGTCGTGTGCCGGAAGCGGTGAAGCATTTTGAAGCGGCAGTGCAGCTTAGTCCTGATTCTGCGGACGCGCACTATAACCTGGGCTACGCCTTCACGAGGATCCAAGGGAATGAACGGGAGGCATTGGCGCAGTTTGAAGCGGTCTTGAAGATCGAACCGGATCATGCAGCGGCCCGGCAATGGATTGACCGTCTTCGTGCCACCCGATCTGAGCCCTGATGAAAAGCGGCCTAAAACGAAATCGCTCTTGTTTCAGGCGGTAGTTCGAGGCAGGGAAAGCCGCTTTTCAAGGCACGGCGGCCGAGGATTCTTTTCTGACGGAAACCGGCCGCCCGGCGGATCTCGACCCCGTTGGTCAGCCGCACATGGCTGATTACGACCTGTCCGACTCCATGCACGGTGATGCGCAGGGGGTCATCCGGTGACGCCACCGGCACCGTGAATTCCCGTTTGATCTTGGTCCGGGAGCGCGCGGCATAGGCGCGAAACTCAATGGTAAACCGGCTGGCCAATTCGCGCCAAAAACCACCCGCGCTCATCTGCTCGACGACCACCTTTTGCACCGCGGGGGCAAAATTATGCACCATGAATTGCAACTGCCAGGCACCGCAGACAGGCGTCGCCTGCCACGTCATCTCCGGTTGCTTGATGGCGAGCTTCAACCAACCACGCCACTCAACCAGTCGTTTTCCGTCGGCCTCAAGCACGGCCTCGTTTTGGCCCCGGATCTGTGGGTTGCGTGTTCGCGCCCACATCGCCCGCGCCGCGGTGCGACCGGCTTTGATGGCCGAGGCAAACTCGCCGGCCCGTGCCGCGGCCAGGGTCATGTGATGGATGACCCCGGTGGCATCGCGCTTGGCGAGCAACCGGCGCCAATAGAAAACGGCCTGCGCAGCCTGACGTACAAAGACATCACGTTGCGCGAGGTAATGCCGGAAGGCCAGGCTGGCCGTTATGGCCGCCGGCCATTTTTCCCGGCGGGCACGGGCTTGCTCGCGGGCAAAAAAACGTTCTTCGGCCTGGTAAAACTTCACGCTTTCGTTGCCCGCAAAAACATCCCAGCGATCATTGATCTGCCACCGGGCATAACCGGCAAAGGCATGTTCATCGGCAGCGAGCAGCGACCTCGCGATTACCCGAGGATTTTTTGTTTGGAAAACCCGCTCCAGCCCATGGGCCAGCAGCGTCGTGGCATCATCATCGGCCGGTTCGAGCCAGAGGCCGGCGGCGGCGGCATCGACAAGGGTGGTCGTCTCCAGCGCGAGCCGGTAGGGCTCCCACGAGGTCACCAGAAAACCGTCGGCATTGACGGCGGCGCAGCGCGCCCACCAGGAACGGATGTTGCCGAGCCGGTCACCAAATACCGGCAGCGGCTCATGGCGGAACGCGCCATTCATCGGACAGCCATAGTAACCGATGCCCTGCCGCTTGAGCGCGGGCGCGAGGTCACGTTCGGCAAAATTGAAAAACTCCACCCGTGGTTTTCTCGCGAAAGGATAATAATACCAGTCGTAAGCTGTGATTCCCCGTGGCAGCAGTTTGATGGCCTCGGGGATGAAATAGAGCATGTCGGCCCACAAGCCCAATTGCAGTCCCAGCTGGCTGGCGAGGGCATGCAGCCGGTTTACATGTCCGGCAAAATGCGCCGCCAAACCGACGCGCTCGACTTCCTCACGACAACGCAGGCATTGCCCGAGTTGAAAAGATTCGTCCAGGCCGACGTGCACCTTTCCCGCCGTGCAATACGGCGCCAGGTCGCGCAACAGTTTCTCCGCCACCTCTAGCGTGCGGGGATGCAGCGGGCAAAGCTGCCCGTGCTTCCGCGCCTTGCCGCGTTCATCGCGCAGTTCGTTCAGGTCGCGCCAGTCCGGGTGTTTGATGAGATATTGCGTGTGCCCCAGGAGATTGATGATGGGCACGACCCGGATACCATTCTGCGCCGCGGTCAGGACCAGTTCACCCAGTCCCTCATAGGAGTAAGCATCCTCGCGCCCGATGCCCGGCAGGCTGGGGTAGTGGACCGCATCCTCGAGGTGCAGGTAAAGTTCCTGGTAGCCCCACGCGGCGTAGCGGGGCAGCAGTCTTTTCAGAAAATCCAACCGCTCGACCTGCCGGGCCAGATCCCACTGAAAAGCACGAATCGGTGTCCCTTGAATGTCTTGGTTTGCCATGAAGGAGCCTGCTTGCAGGCGATTTCGTGCGATGAATCGCTGGCTAGCAAGCTCCTACATGGGGCGGACAACGTCAGCCGCGCTTCTGCTGAATGAGCTGCTCGAGTTTGACGATGTCCGCTGCAAACACCCGGATGCCCTCGGCGGTTTTTTCCGTGGCCATGGCGTTTTCGTTGAGTGCAAACCGGAAACTTCTCTCGTCGAGGGACACCTTCTTCAAATCGGCCGCACCCGCCCTGGCAGGATCAAGTTTCCGCGGGAGTGGCTCGGTGCTGGCTTTGAGTTCGCCCAGCAGTTGCGGGCTGATGGTGAGCAGGTCGCAGCCCGCGAGCTCGGTGATTTCGCCCTTGTTGCGGAAGGAGGCACCCATGACCTCGGTCTGATGCCCGAATTTTTTGTAATAAGCATATATCTCGGTGACGGATTTGACGCCCGGATCCTCGGCCGGGGCATAATCCTTGCCGGTGCTCTTCTTATACCAATCGAGAATACGGCCGACGAAGGGCGAAATGAGCCGCACGTTTGCCTCGGCGCACGCCACCGCTTGGGCGAACGAGAAAAGCAGGGTCAGGTTGCAATTGATCTTCTCCTTTTGCAGCAGTTCGGCGGCCTTGATGCCTTCCCAGGTGGAGGCCAGTTTTATAAGGATGCGCGTCCGGGGAATGCCGGCCTTTTCGTAGAGGCCGATAAGCTCACGGGCCTTGGCGATGGACCCATCGCGATCAAACGACAGCCGGGCATCCACCTCGGTCGACACGCGGCCCGGGACAATCTTCAGGATTTCGAGGCCGAAGAGCACCAGCAAGCGGTCAATGACTTTGTCGGTGCTGGCAGCGGCACCGGCATCCTGCACTGCCTGGTCAATTAAGTAAAAGTAGGCGGGCAGGGCCGCCGCCTTGAGGATCAGGCTGGGGTTGGTGGTGGCGTCCTGCGGCGCATACTCCTTCATGCTGGCGAAGTCGCCGGTGTCGGCCACCACCCTCGTGAATTGCTTGAGCTGGTCCAGTTGGGAAATAGCACTCATGTTTTGATAATTTGGCGGGAGGTTAAAAGGGGCGGGTGGGCCCGCAAATAGTTTCTCATCCAGTCGATGCCGCCCGCCTCATCGGCAAAAGCGCCATCCAGCTGTGACTCAAAAGCGGCATCCAGCGCCAGTTTGAATTGCGGTCCGGGCTGATAGCCGAGGGCGATCAAGTGCCGGCCCAGCACGATGGGCCTGGGAGCGGCATGCTCCAGCGCCAGCCGTTGGGCGGCGAGACGGAGCTGGTTGATGCGGTGGACGGTTTCCTGCGGGATCAGGGGCGGCCGGCCCAGATGGTCCGATTCCATCACGGCCAGAAGTTCGTCAAGGGTGGCGGGAAAAATCTTCCGCGCCAGCCGGCGAACGGTGGTGTCACGGAATGCAGGTTGCTGGTCATGATGCAGCAGGTGGTTCATCACCAGCGGACGGACATGCTCGATCAACTCCAGCGGGGCCCCAATGCGTTGGAGAAAACTCTCGGCCAATGGGCCGCCGGCGGCTTCGTGTTCGGGACTGACCCAGCGGAGCCGGCCGCGGCGCTCCGCCTGCTTGGTGGTGGTGGCCTTGCCGAAATCATGCGCCAGCACGCTGAAAGAGAGGTGGCGCCGGATGGACGTCGCCCCGTCGAGCCAGGAAGCGAGGCTTACCAGTGCGTCAAGACAGTGATTCGTGTGTGTAAGAACATCGCCTTCCGGATGCCACTCCGGTTCCTGCGGTACACCATCAAGAGCCGCAATCTCGGGAAAATGTCGCAACCAGCCGGACTCTTTAAGCACAGCGAGACCCAGCGAGGGCTTTGTCGCCTTGATCGCCCACTTGTCCCACTCACCCCACACTCGTTCGACGGGCAGTTCACGATAGCTGTCGCTGATGGCGCGGCCCAGCGCGGCAGTTTCCGGAGCCAGGGTGAGTTCAAATCGCGCGGCCAGTTGGAATCCGCGCAGAACTCGCAGTGGATCTTCCACAAAGGCTGGGCCGGTGTGGCGAAGAATTTTCTTCTTCAAATCCCCGGTGCCTCCATGCAGATCAATTATCCGATCTTCGAGTGGATCGTAAGCGATGGCATTGATGGTGAAGTCGCGCCGCGCGGCCGCTTCCGTCTCCGTCAACGCGGGATTGGGCTCGACGGCAAAACCGCGATGGCCGGCGCCAGTCTTGGATTCGCGTCGCGGCAGACTGAAATCGTATTCCATTCCGTCCAGCCGGATCTTGAGGACCCCGAAGCTGCGACCGACCAGATCGGTCGGGCCAAAGGGTGCTAGCGCCCGGCCCATCGCCTCGTAATCGAGGCCGAAGACCTCAACGTCAAAATCCTTGGGTTCCAGCCCGAGCAACCAGTCGCGCACACAGCCGCCGACCAGACGGGGCCTGCCGCCAACGGAGCGAAGGGCGGAAAGAGCGGCGATCAATGGCGGGGGCAATTTCATGCTTTGGTTGGCTGGAGCGCATTCCAGGCGATAAGCAGCCATCCCGCGAGAAAAGCGACACCGCCCAACGGTGTTACAGGTCCAAGAAAGTCCGGCCCTCCCAGCGCCAGCCAGTAGAGTGAACCAGAAAAAAAGACGACTCCCGCGGCCCAGCACCGTGCGATCCACGGCGTCTGGGTGCTTCCGCCAGTCCATCCGGCCAGGGCGAGCAGGGCAACCGAGTGAACGAGTTGGTAAAGCACCGCCGTCTGCCAGAGGGACAGCGTTCCCCTGATGGTCAGCGTTGCCTTCAGGGCATGGGCGCCAAATGCACCGAGGGCGACCCCGGTGAAACCGAGGAGGCCGGCAGTAAGGACAATCCAGCGTGGAGCGGTGCTCATGGTCGTAACGAGTGTGTGGACAACCGGGTTGAAAACAAACACATCCATTAACAGCGGTTTCAATGCGTTCCCGCCAAACATTCTCCGTTTTTTTTCTCGCGGCGCTGCTGGCGGATCCGTTTTTGGCGGGTGCCGAGGAAATGCCATTGGTCCGCGCTGACGCTGGCTATGCCTCGCAATATGTCTTTCGCGGGGTCGAGCGGGCCGGGGCGTCGGCGCAGGTGGCACTGGAATTGGCCCGGGATGATTTTCACGGCGGGTTGTGGAGCAATCTGCCTTTTGGGAATGGGGAGGTCCGCGAGACAAACCTGAATGCCGCATATGGCTGGCAGGCACTGGAGGGGCTGAAGCTGGAGGTTTCGGCCCGGCAATATTGGTTTAGCAATATTCCGGCGGGTGGAACCAGATACTCGTTTGAGGCTGGGTTTACCGCCACGCTTGCTCCGATCAGTGGCATCACGCCGAGTCTGGACTGCACCCACGACTTCCGCTTGCGGGCTGATACCCTGCAAACGGTGTTCGCGCACAGCTTCGCCTTGACCGGGATTGGGGCGTATCTCGACCTGAGTTGCTTTGCCGGCTGGGTGACAGGCGATGACTGGCGGCCGGATGCGCCGGGTCCGCGGCGGCATGACAGTTATGCTTATTGGGGTATGGAGGCGTATCTGCCCAAACGCATCGGACCGCATTCCACGCTTATCACCGGACTGCACTATACAGACGCTATCGGGCTTTCGCCAACCAATGGTCCGGTGGGTCTGGCCAGCGTGCGTAATTTTTGGGTCACCCTAGGTGTAAGCCTCGATTTTTGAGGAGTTAAGCCACCCGGATGGTGGTTTCGCACAATGTGAAAGGTTCGGGGTTGACAGGGTGTGGCGAAATCCTTCCCTTTGGCCCCTTTCCGCAAATGAAAACCTATCTGGCCAAGAAAGAGACAGTGCAGCCCAAATGGTATCTGATGGATGCCGAGGGCATGGTGTTGGGCCGTCTCGCCGTTAAAGCCGCCAACATCCTGCGTGGCCGGCACAAGCCCACTTACACGCCGCACGTCGACACGGGAGATTTCGTGGTCGTCATCAACGCGAGCAAGATCGTCCTCACCGGCAAAAAGGAAGAGGCCACGGAATACATGTCGTTTTCCGGCTACGTGGGCGGCGAAAAATATCGCAAGCTCACCGATGTGCGCCGCAAGAAGCCCGAGTTCATCGTCATGCAGGCGGTCAAGGGCATGCTTCCGCGGAACCGTCTGGCAAACCAGATGCTGACCAAGCTCCGGGTTTTCCCCGGTGCGACGCACGATCACGCGGCCCAGAACCCTGTAGTTTTAAAGTAACCCATGAGCGCTGAATCCTCCGTTTATCTCGGCACCGGCCGTCGCAAGTCGTCCACGGCCCGTGTCCGCATTGTGGCTGGCACCGGCCTGACCACGGTCAACGACCGCAAGTTTGAAGTCTATTTCACGCACGACAACTTCGTGCGTCGCGCCCTCGCCCCGCTGGTCACCGCGGACAGCAAGGACAAGTTCGATGTCATGGTGAACGTCGCCGGCGGCGGGATCAGCAGCCAGTCCGGCGCCGTGGCACATGGCATCGCCCGCGCCTTGCTGAAGTTTAATCCCGAGCTTCGCGTCACGCTCAAGAAGGCCGGTCACCTCACCCGTGACCCCCGCGAGAAAGAGCGCAAGAAGCCCGGGCAGCCGGGCGCCCGCAAGCGCTTCCAGTTCTCCAAGCGCTAAACGCGCAGACTGGAAACAGGTTTTCACCCGAAGCGGAGCGCCCCCTGGCCTCCGCTTCTGTTTTTACGGGATACGAAACTTCTCGATTCCCCAGTGGGATTTCCTAATTCTGCAACTCACTTAAATGAATGTCGGCGTAGTCGGTGCGTCGGGTTATTCCGGCGAAGTTCTGGTCAAGCTCCTTCTCGGTCATCCGCAGGTCAAACTGACGGCGGTCACTTCGCGTCAGCATGCGGGCAAGACCGTGGCTTCGGTCATTCCCGCGTTGCGCGGCACGGCGGCCGACCAGCTCAGGTTCAGCGACTCCGATCCCGCGGCCCTGATGGCGCGGAAGGACATCGGCCTGTGGTTTCTGGCACTTCCCCACGGTGCCGCGGCGGATTTCGCCAAGGCCCTCGTTCCCACCGGGGTCAAGGTCATCGATCTCAGCGCGGACTTCCGGATCGCGGCCCTCCCCACTTTTGAAAAATATTACGGCCACCACCACGCGCCCGAGCTGCTGTCTTTGGCGCGATTCGTCCTGCCCGAGCTGACTGACCCCAAGTGGGAAACCGAGATCAAAGTCGCTGCCGCCCCCGGCTGCTATCCGACGAGCGTGCTTGTGCCGCTGGCCCCGCTGCTCAAGGCGGGTCTCGTCACGCACGAGCACATCGTGGTCAACTCATTCAGTGGTGTCAGTGGCGCCGGCAAAAAGGCCGAGGAGCAATATCTCTTTGTCGAGCGGGCCGAGAGCGCGAAAGCCTATGGCCTCACCAAGCACCGCCATCTCGCCGAGATTGAGGAGCAGCTCTCGGCCGCTGCGGGAACGAACGTGGTCGTGCAGTTCAATCCGCATCTTGCGCCGATGCGTCGTGGCATCGCCACAACGATCACCGTGCCGGCGGCCATGGGCGCAACGATTGAGTCGCTCTATGCCGCGTGGCGCACAGCCTATGCCGGCCGGCCGTTCGTGGCCATTTTGCCGGCCGGCGAGACCCCCGATACCGCTTATGTCACCGGCACCAACCGGGTGGACATCTCCGCGGTGCATGACCCCCGCACCGGTAATTTCGTCCTCACCTCCGCCCTCGACAATCTCGTCAAGGGCGCGAGCGGCCAGGCGGTGCAGATCATGAACCTGTGGCTCGGATTTTCTGAAACCGCGGGGCTCACCTGATGGCAGTCTGTGCCCGGTGAAGAATCCAGCTCCCCACCAATGACCCAACTGATTGTCACTCTTGACAGCGCCGGCCTCACCGACGTGCCCGGCTTCGAGGCGGCGGGCGTTGCGTGCGATATTCGGGAGAAGCACGATCTCAAGCGACTCGACCTGGCGCTGCTCTATTCCCTGCGTCCCTGCACCGCCGCCGGCACCTTCACAAAAAACGCGGTCAAGGCGGCACCAGTGCTGCTCTGCCAGAAGCACCTGGTGGAAGGCGGAACTTTCCACGGCATCATCGCCAATTCGGGCAACGCCAATGCCTGCACCGGTCCCGATGGCTTGCGCGACGCCCAGGCCACGGCGCAACGCGCCGCCGCCTTGCTGAACCTGAAGGCCGCCTCGTTCTTTGTTTGCTCCACCGGCCGGATCGGCCAGCCGCTGCCCATGGACCGGCTGGTAAAGGGGCTGGAACGGGCCGTTTCCGAAAAAGGCCGCACGCCGGCGCATGGCAAAAAGGCCGCGGAGGCGATCCTGACCTCGGATACCCGGCCCAAGACCGTGACGGTGAGTTTTACTTACGACGGCAAGAAACATTACGTGGCCGGCATCGCCAAGGGGGCTGGCATGATCCAGCCCAACATGGCAACAATGCTGGCGTTTCTCGCGACGGATTTTTCCGTCCCGCGCAGTTTTCTTCAAAAAACACTCTCCGAAGCCGTCACCGGTACTTTTAATTGCATCACGGTGGATGGCGACATGAGCACCAACGATACCGTGCTGATGCTGGCCAACGGCCATTCCGGTGTGAGCGTGGGGGACAAAAGTCCACGCGAGCTGCGCGGGTTGTTCGCCGAGGCGGTATGGAAAGCCTGCGCGGCGCTGGCGGACAAGATTGTCTCCGACGGTGAGAAGATCACCAAGGTTGTGGAAGTGAAGGTGAACGGCGCCGCCTCCACCGAGGACGCCGAAAAAGTCGCCCGGGCCATTGGCAACTCACTGCTGGTTAAATCCTCCTGGTATGGCGAGGATCCCAACTGGGGGCGCCTGGCGGACGCGGCCGGCTATGCCGGCGCCCGGCTGGTGGAGAGCAAGCTCGATATTTTCTACAACGATACGCCGGCAATGACCGCCGGCCGGCCGCACGCCGAGTTGAAACCCCAGTGGAAGGAGATCGTGAGAGCCCGCCGTTTCACCATCACGCTCGATCTGCACCTCGGCAAGGCATCGTTCCGGCTGCTGGCGGCGGATTTGACCGAGGGCTACGTGAACTACAACAAGAGCGAGTGATGGGCGCCGCGCCTTCGCCGCAAAGTCACTCAATAATCGCTTGCACTGGCGCCTGCTTCGCCGCCACATTTTGGGCAAATTTTCATCGGCCGGCCGCGGAGATTCGCGGCCGGCTCAGCAGAAATATCAACGATCCGAATTCATGCTCACATTCAAAAATAAAATCCTGTTCGTCGGTTACGGCGCCGTGGCCGAATGCACCCTGCCCATTCTCTTCCAGCACATCAAGGTGCCGGCGAAGAACGTCACGATCATGGATTTCGAGGATCGCTCGGAAAAGTTGAGGCAGTGGACCGCCAAGGGCGTGCGCTTCGTTCGCGATCGTGTTACCGAGGCCAACATGGGCGCGTTGCTGGGCAAACATGTCGGTCCCGGCGATCTGCTTGTCGACCTCGCCTGGAACATCGATGCTCTCGAGATCCTGCAGTGGTGCCGTGATCACGGCGTCATGTATATCAATACCTCCACCGAGCTTTGGGATCCTTATGCCAGCGGGCCGAACCAGCACCCGACCGAGAAGACCCTTTACTGGCGCCACATGAACCTGCGCCGGATGCTTGCCAAGTGGAAGACCAAGGGCGCGACCGCCGTCATCGAGCATGGCGCCAACCCCGGCCTCATCTCCCATTTCGTCAAGCAGGGCCTGATCGACATCAGTAGGAAGCTGATCGCCGACAAGAAGGTGGCGGCGAAGGACGCCGAGCTCATCCGTGACCTGATCGCGACACAGAAATTCAATCACCTCGCCCAGAAGATCGGAGTGAAGGTCATCCATTGCAGCGAGCGCGACACCCAGATCACCAACGTGCCGAAGCAGGTCGACGAATTCGTCAACACCTGGAGCATCGAGGGCTTCCGTGAGGAGGGCACCACGACCGCTGAGATGGGCTGGGGCACCCACGAGAAGACGCTGCCGAAACACGCCTTCCGGCACAAGCAGGGTCCAGGCAACCAAATCTGCCTCGCCCGCATGGGCATCAACACCTGGGTCCGGTCCTGGGTGCCGAATTACAACATCCTTGGCATGGTCGTGCGCCACGGCGAGGCGTTCACCATCTCCGACAAGCTCACCGTCTGGAAGAATGGCAACGCCGTCTACCGGCCGACGATGCACTACGCCTACTGCCCGTGCGACGAGGCGATTGTTTCGCTCAATGAAATGCGCGGCTACAATTACAAATTGAACGCCAATCAGCGGATCATGAACGATGAGATCACCGCCGGTTCCGACATCCTCGGCGCCTTGATCATGGGCCACGCCTACAACTCGTGGTGGGTCGGCAGCGACCTCAGCATCGAAGAATCCCGCCGCCTCGTGCCGCATCAGAACGCCACCACCATGCAGGTGGCCATCTCGGTGGTCGCTGCGTCGATGTGGATGATGCAGCA
Source organism: uncultured Oleiharenicola sp. (assembly GCA_964492635.1). GTDB lineage: Bacteria > Verrucomicrobiota > Verrucomicrobiia > Opitutales > Opitutaceae > Lacunisphaera. Next base: position 40,014 of record CAZBLQ010000003.1, on the reverse strand, counting down.
TCCCATGGAAGGCGTCCGCGTCCCCGACGAGCTACCGCACGACTTCATTCTCAAGATCGCGAAGCCCTACCTCGGCCGCTGGATTTCCAAGGCGTCCGACTGGACGCCTTTCAAGGGCCGGGACACGACCTTCGACCGGCACAACAAGCCGGATCTCGACCGGAAGGATCCGTGGCAGTTCAAAAACTTCCTCGTGACCGACGCCGGGTAACGGCTTGCAATGATCTCGAAAGTCCGGCTCCAACAGCTCGCGAAGAAACACGGCACACCGCTGTTCGTCATCGATCATGATGAGTTGCGGAAGAATTACCGGGACTTCCGGAAGCACCTGCCGCGCGTGCAGGTTTACTTCGCGGTCAAGGCCAACTCGGATCCCGCCATCGTTCGCACCCTCTTCAAGGAGGGCTCCAGCTTCGACGTCGCCTCGATGCCGGAGTTCATGATTGTGCACGAGAATATCAAGCACCTGCCTGCGAAAAAACGGCAGGACTGGATCTGGGACAAGATCATCTACGCGAACCCGACCAAGCCGACCGAGACTTTGGAGAAGCTAAACCGCTACAAACCGCTCGTCACTTTCGACAACCGCGAGGAGATTTACAAAATCAAGCAACATGCGCCCAACGCCGGCCTGGCGCTGCGGCTCAAGGTGCCGAACACCGGTGCGATGGTCGAACTGTCGTCGAAATTCGGGGCGACTCCAGGCGAGGCAGTCGACTTGATTCTCGAAGCCGACCGCCTTGGTCTCACGGTCGAGGGCATCAGCTTCCATGTCGGCAGCCAGACGACCAACTTCGAGAATTACGTCCAGGCGCTCAGCCTGACCGCGGGCATTTTCAAGGAGGCGCAGGATCGCGGCTACAACAAGATGAACCTGCTCGACATCGGCGGCGGCTTCCCGGCGCCGTATGATTCCACGGTCAAGCCGCTGAAGGAGCTCGCCAAGATCATCAACACCGAGATCGACCGCCTGTTTCCGAAAAACATCCAGGTGCTTGCCGAGCCCGGCCGATTCCTTGTCGCCTCCGCAGGTTACGCCGTCTCCAAGATCATTGGTAAGGCCGTCCGCGATGGCAAAACCAGCTATTACATTAACGACGGCGTCTATCATACTTATTCTGGCGTCATTTTCGACCACTGCAAATATCCGATCATGTCGTTCAAGAAAGGCCCGACATCGCTGTGTTCCGTGTTTGGCCCGACCTGCGACGCGCTCGATGTCATCTCGATGGCCGAGAACCTGCCCGACCTTGCGCGGGATGATTTCGTCTACAGCGTGAACATCGGCGCTTACAGCCACGCCTCGGCCACCCACTTCAATGGTTTTCCGCCGGCCAAGGTGGTCCACGTGAACCAGTAGGCCTAACGCGGTCCCGGGTTGGAATTGAACACCAATGGAAATCGCTGACATTATCGCCAAGGCCGAGGTGTTGCTGGAAGCACTGCCATACATTCAGGATTTTCACGGCGCGATCTTCGTCGTGAAATACGGCGGCAGCTTCATGGACGACCAGGATCCAACGGTGCGTCTGAGCGTGGCGACGGACATCGCGTTTCTCGCGGCGGTCGGCATCAACGTTGTCGTCGTGCATGGTGGCGGCAAGGCCATCAGCCGGGCCATGGATGCCGCCGGGCTGAAGGCCAACTTCATCAATGGGCTGCGCTTTACTGACGAGGCGACGATTGCGATCGTCAAGAAAACCCTGGACGAAGTGGTCAACAAGGATGTCTGCCACACACTTGAGGCGGTGAAAGCCCGTCCAAAGGGGCTGCCCGGTGACAGCGTCATCGTGTGCGACAAGCTTAGCGTGGATGACGACGGCAATCCCTGCGATCTCGGCTATGTGGGTGATGTGACCGAGGTGAAAGTGAAACTGATCAAGAAAGAGATCGCCGACGGCTTCATGCCGGTGATTTCGCCGGTCGCCGAGGGCCTCGACGGCAGGCCTTACAACGTTAACGCCGACACGGTGGCGGGCCGGGTGGCCAGTGCGTTGCGCGCCCGTCGTCTTGTCTACATGAGTGATGTGCCCGGCCTGCTGGCTGACCCCAAAAACCCGGCCAGCCTCATTTCCACGGTCAAGATTGGCGATGTCGAAGACTTGAAAAAGCAGGGCGTCATCGACAAGGGCATGCGCCCCAAGGTGCAAAGCGCCGTGCGGGCCCTGCAGGAAGGCGTGCAGCGCGTCCACTTTGTGGACGGCCGCATGCCGCACAGCCTGTTGCTGGAGATTTTCACCGACAAGGGTGTGGGTACGGAAATTGTGCAGAACTGAACGGTACCCCGGCACATTGTGCGCGTGCATTTGGCTCCCGCCTTCGTAAACTCCCGCCTTTCGTATTTCCCATGAGCCAGCCCGCCATTGTCCGCACCAACACCGCCGAACTTTATGACGCCTATGTCATGAAGAACTACGGCCGGCCGCCACTGACGCTGGTGCGCGGACAGGGAGTCACGGTCTGGGACGATACCGGCCGGGAGTATCTTGATTTCACTTCAGGCGTGGCGGTGGCCGCGCTCGGGCACTGCCACCCGGCGTGGGTGGAGGCGGTCCGCCGGCAGGCCGGCGAGTTGATTCATGTCAGTAATCTTTTCCGCCATCCCAACCAGGGCGAACTGGCCCGCCGGCTGGTGCAACAAGCCGGTCCGGGCCGCGTCTTTTTTTGCAACAGCGGCACCGAGGCCAATGAGGGCCTGATCAAACTCGCCCGCCTGCATGGCATCCGGAAGTCCGGCGAGGAAGGCAAGTGCATCAATATCATCTGTGCGAAAAATGCCTTTCACGGCCGCACCTTTGGCGGCATGAGCGCCACTCCGCAGGAGAAGATCCAGAAAGGATTCCGGCCGCTCGTGCCGGGCTTTGCGTTTGGGGAGCTGAACAACCTGACAAGTTTTGCCGATCAGATCGACGGACAGACAGCGGCGATCTTTCTGGAAACCGTCCAGGGCGAGGGTGGCATCGTTCCTTGCACGGATGAATTTCTGTGGGGCGTGCGGCAGCTTTGCGACCAGCACAACCTGCTGCTCATGCTCGACGAGGTGCAGTGCGGCATCGGCCGCACCGGCACATTCTATGCGTTCCAGCACTCCGGCGTACGGGCCGACGCCATTGGCATGGCGAAGGGACTTGGCGGCGGCTATCCCATGGGTGCGATCTGGGCGGCGGAAAAGCACGCCGAGCTGTTTCAACCGGGCTCCCATGGTTCAACCTTTGGCGGCACGCCCTTGGCCTGCGCCGCCGCGCTAGCGGTGCTTGATGTGATTGAGCGGGACAATCTGCTGCAAAAGGTGCGGACCAATGGCGCGGTGTGGCGGACTCATTTGGAAGAATTAGCCATGGAATTTCCGAAGCAGTTGAAGGCGATCGCAGGTCGCGGCTACATGATCGGACTGGTCTTGCACAGCGAACCGCCGCCTTGCCTGACCGCTTTGCGGGAGGCGGGGCTGCTGGCGGTGGGCGCAGGCGGCAACACCATCCGCCTGCTGCCGCCGCTCATCGCAAGCGCTGAGCACCTCAATCGTGCCACGGCCATCGTCCAGTCGGTTCTGGCCGGAAAAAACTAACGACCCGCGACCATGAGGCACTTTCTCCAGGAAACGGATTTTTCCCGCGCCGAGGTTGCGCAGGTTTTTGCCCTGGCTCGCCGGTTCAAATGCGAGCGCGGCCAGCATGAGAAACCACTGGCCGGCCAGACCTGGGCGATGATTTTCGCCAAGTCGAGTACGCGGACCCGGGTGTCGTTTGAAGTGGGCATCCACGAACTCGGCGGGAATCCCCTTTTTCTCAATACGAACGACATCCAGATCGGACGCGGCGAGACCATCGCCGACACCGCCAAAGTGCTTTCCCGGTTTGTGCACGGGCTGATTGTGCGCACTTACGCGCACAGCGACATTGTCGAACTGGCGGAGCACGGCGGTCTGCCGGTGGTCAATGCGTTGACGGATTTCCTCCATCCCTGCCAGATCTACGCGGATGCGTTCACCGCTGCGGAACACTGGACGGGGCCGCACGGCGATTTGTTCGCGTCGCTCAAGGGACGCAAGGTGGCTTTTCTCGGTGACACCAGTTTCAACATGGCAAACTCGTGGATTCTCGGAGCGAATCTTTTTGGCATGAAAATCTCACTGGGCGGGCCGGCGGGGCATGGGCCGGCCGGGAAGATCGCCGACTTGGTGGCGAAGACGGGCGGGACGTTTCATTTCACCACCGATCCCTATGAAGCGGTCACCGGGGCGGACATTGTCTACACCGACGTCTGGGCCAGCATGGGGCAGGAGAGCGAGGCCGCGGTCCGGCAGCGCCGCCTCCTGCCTTATCAAGTGAGCAAGAAATTGTTTGAAGCGGCCAAACCCGACGCACTCTTCATGCACTGCCTGCCTGCGCACGCCGGGGAGGAGGTGACTCAGGAGGTGCTCGACCATCCGCGCTGCGTGATTTTCGACGAGGCGGAGAACCGGCTGCATGTCCAAAAAGCCATCCTCGCCACCCTGACCGGCCACCGCGACTGAGCTTCACTGGTCCAGAATATAGGTAACCCGATTCGGTTGGGTTTTTTGGAACAAGCCAGTCGTCAGATCACCATCATCAATCATGGCGTCGATCTCGGCAAGTTGCGTATCGTCGCAGGTGAAATTTGAGATGGAAACCCCGGCATTGATGCCGGCGACGTTGCGATCCCAGTTCCATTCGCCGCCAATCGGCGTTGGTGCCGTCCAGACACTGACTTTGAAATCAGCGCTGGTTATTCCAACCGGTACAACGCCAGGGCCAGCATTGGCCGGCCATGCGCCATTGGCCGTGGCATAGGTTTCAAACACTTGGGAGAAGACCCGGAGACCATTTACGGCGGTGCTGTTTTGTGACCGGCGGCGTACTCGTTGAAATGCAGGAATGGCCAGAGCCGCGAGCAGACCAATTATCACGACGACGATCATGATTTCCACCAAGGTGAACCCGTGGGTGGTGAACCGCGCTGAGCGTGGAGCGGCGCTATTCATAGGGACAATCCAAGCGTGGCGCTTTCACAAGTTGTCTGCAATACCAGAGATGGCAAATCACTGTTAATTTCCCGATCTTGGCTCAACAACCGCTGCTGTTTTTTACTTTGCGCAGCAGTTAGAACGGCCAACACTGTCAATTTCCATGAAGATTGTGCTAGCATACTCGGGAGGCCTCGACACCTCCGTCATCGTCAAATGGCTCAAGGAAACCTACGACGCCGAAATCATCACGTTTGCCGCCGACATCGGCCAGCAAGAGGAGCTTAAAGGCCTGTCTACCAAGGCGAAAAAGACCGGGGCGTCCAGGCATTACACGCTCGATCTGGTGGAGGAATTTGCGCGCGATTTCATCTACCCGATGATCCGGGCCAACGCGGTTTACGAGGGCCAATATTACTTGGGTACATCGATTGCCCGGCCTCTCATTGCCAAGGCGCAGATCGCCATCGCCCGCCGGGAAAAGGCGGATACCGTTGCGCATGGCGCCACCGGCAAAGGCAATGACCAGTGCCGTTTTGAGTTTACCTATATGGCGCTCGCGCCACAGCTGCAGATCATCGCTCCGTGGAAGATTGACACCTACCGCGAACAATTTCCCGGTCGCGCCGAGATGATCGATTACTGCAAGACGCACAACATTCCCGTCGCGGCCTCGCTTAAGAAGCCGTATTCAATGGATCGGAATCTTCTGCACATCTCCTATGAGGCGGGCATCCTGGAGGATCCCTGGTTCGATCCCACGACGAAAGCCAACAAGGACATGTTCAGGCTCTCCGTCTCGCCGGAAGATGCACCCGACAAGCCGGAATACGTCGAACTTGATTTCGTGCAGGGCAATTGCGTTGCAGTGAACGGCAAAAAGCTAACGCCGGCGGGTGTGCTCAAGCGCCTGAACAAGCTCGGTGGTAAACACGGCATCGGCCGGGTTGATCTTGTCGAGAATCGTTTTGTCGGAATGAAGTCACGCGGGGTTTACGAAACGCCGGGCGGGACCATCCTGATGCACGGTCACCGTCAGGTCGAATCTCTAACCATGGATCGTGAAGTCATGCACCTGCGGGATTCACTGATCCCGAAATATGCCGAACTCGTCTATTACGGGTTCTGGTTCGCTCCGGAGCGCGAGGCGCTGCAGGCACTGGTCGACGATTCCCAGAAGAACGTCACCGGCACGGTGCGCCTCAAACTCTACAAGGGCAACGTCATCACTTGCGGCCGAAGGTCGAAGTATTCGCTTTACGATTCGAACATCGCGTCAATGGAAGGCGTAAAGAGTTGGTACAACCAAAGCGACTCCACCGGCTTCATCCGCCTCAACGGCCTGAGGCTCCGCGCGCGCTATTTTGCCCAGGGCGGACCGAAGGTTTAGGGTGAAAGACGGTTGGTAAAGCAAGGCAACCGGCCCGCCGCCTTGATCGGCACCAGTGAGTTCCAGCGCGTTTTTTTGTAGCTTCGTCGCAGGTCAATGTGCCATCACCACTCGCGGGTTGAGGGCAAGCCGTCCATTGCCTTGGGTTGGCCGGTCAATTAGTCTGGAAGAAACACAATGACTACGAATTCCCGCTTCCATTGGTGGACCAGCATGGCATTGCTGGCGCTCGGCGGAATGATGGCCTTGATCTTCCTGGGCCCACAACAATCACTGGCTTTCACCCGGCGCGCCCCCGAAGATCGGAATGTATTGCGGGTCGCCTACACTCAGAAACTGTTACCCGACCCGCATCGGCGGTCTTTCCCCTTTTCCCAATACAATCAGTTTGTTCTGAGTCTGTGGGAACCCTTGGTGCAATGCGATCCCGCCACCAGCCAGCCGCAACCGGCCGCAGCGGAGAGCTGGGAGTGGTCGTCCGACCGCCTGACCCTGACCCTGCATTTACGGCGGGATGCTCGTTGGAGCAATGGGGATCCGGTGACCGCCCATGATTTTGTGCGCGGATGGCTCCGGCTGTTGCGCCAGAGAATAGACTCGGCGCAGGCGCTCTTCCCGCTGAAGAACGCGGAAGCCTACCAGCGAGGCAACCTTAAGGATGCCCGGGCCGTGGGTGTGCGGGCCATGGATGATTACACCCTGCAGCTGTCTCTTGACCAGCCCCGATCCACCCTAGTGGTTGAGCTGGCCGATCCACTGCTTTCACCTTTGCACCATACGAGTCCAGGGATTATTGCCACTCACGGCTACATGAGCATGCCCTCGGCGTTGGTTACCAACGGACCCTTCCAGTTGGTGCAGGCCAGCTATGATGGCTTCAGATTGGAAGGCTGCAAATTCTACCATGACCGCGCGAGCATCCGTCTGGCCGGAATTCAGTTTATCTGGACGGACAGTCTGTCAATGGCGCCACTCTTGCTGGCGGCGGGCGTGGTGGATCTGGTTACACCCACGCCGTGGGGACGGGCGCGGGAGATGCCGACCAATCGGCAGGTCAATCTGGAGAATGAACTTGAGCTGGCGGTAAATTCGCTCGATTTCAACGTGACCCGCGGACCGTTGAGCGATGTGCGGGTGCGGCAGGCACTGGCCCTCGCAATGAACCGGGCGCAGCCAATCCAAAAATATGATCCTGGACACATGGTCCCGGCTTGGTCCTGGGTGCCAAGCATGCCCGGTCGCGAGGGGCTGGTTTTGTTGAAAGAGGATGCCGTTGAAGCGCGGCGATTGCTCGCGGCGGCTGGTTATCCGGGCGGGGAAGGGTTTCCGGTCTTGCGCATCGCCCTGCCATTATGGATGGGCGGAGATCCTTTTCCGTCGGCGTGGAGCGAGCAATGGTTTAAGGAGTTGGGGGTCAGAACGTACATTGCCTATGAGTCACCAGCGCAACAGGCGACGCGCATGCGGGCCGGGGAATACGACGTGCTATGCAACGCGTTTGTCGCCACCGTGCCGGATGCGGGTGACCTGCTCGGCACTTTTTTGTGGCCGCCGGAACTGAGCGGCACGAAATGGACCGATAAAGATGTCGTGGCCCTGCTCGTCGCGGCCAATAGCAAGACGGGCAGTGAACGTCTTGCCGCACTTGACCAGGCCGAGCGCAGGATCATGGCCGCAGTGCCGTCCGTCCCCGTGATGTTTGAACGGCGCCAAACCATGCTGGCAGGTGAGGTAAAAGGCTGGTACCCTGACCCGCTTGCTCGACAGTCTTTAAAGCGGCTGTGGCTGGATATCCCTTCCGTTTCTGCCCCTGCAACTGGAACCCGGTTATGAACAGTCTTAACGGCAAAGAAGCTTCTCCGCTCTGGCGCAACTGGCGGCTATGGTTTCTGATCTGGCTGGCCGTAACCTGCGGGCTGGCGGCAGTCCTGGTATGGGATGGCTGGCCCTGGTTGCGGGGCGAGCCTCAGGTTGCTTTTCGCGACACCATGCTGAATCAATGGCCTCTCGCGGTGATTTGGTGGCTGCTCGTGCCCGTCGCGCTCTGGTTGCAGAATAACCTGACGATGATCGATCGTCGCTGGCCGTGGACCCTGGGCCTGCATGCATTCATGGCGGCGGTTATCAGCGCACTTTTTGTCATTCTGCAGGCTACCCGGATGGTGCTGGCCAATCATTTGCCCGCATCGTTCCTGCCCGTCGTCATCAATGATCTGCGCTGGATGGGGGGGTGGAGCTACACCCCGGCCCTGGTCTACCTGCTGCTGATTTTCGCGCTCTACGCCTTCAGCTTTTACCGGGAATGGCGGGCCGGCCAGGAGCTGACCTCGGAATTGCAGGTGGACAACGCCCGGCTCGAAACCCGGCTGGTGCGGGCCAGCCTCGATGCGTTGAAAATGCAACTGCATCCTCACTTCCTGTTCAACACACTCAATTCCATCACCAGCCTGATCCGCAACAACCGGACGCGGGAAGCAGAGGACGTAGTGGCCGGCCTGGGTGAGCTGCTGCGGCGTTCTCTTGAACACCGCCAGGACGCCGTCGAAACCCTGGAACACGAGATTGAGTTCTTGCGCCAGTATTTTGAAATCGAGAGCATTCGCTTTCAGGATCGACTCAAGGTCGAGTTCGCCATCGCGCCCAGCTGTCTGCAGGCGCTGGTACCCAGCCTCATGCTCCAGCCGCTGGCGGAAAATGCCATGAAACACGGCATCTCCCGCGATCCGGCGGCACGACTTCTGCGCATCAGTGCGGAACGTGACGGTACCCGGCTGATCCTCACGGTCTATAACGACGGCCCGCCGCTGCCGAAGGATGAAGCAGCCCTCCGCAATGGCATTGGCATCCAGAACACCTGCGCCCGCCTGCAAATGCTTTACGGTGACGAGGCCAGGTTGCGGCTGCGCGATCAGCCGGCACGTGGCGTCCGGGCCGAAATCATCCTGCCTTTTAAAACCGCCAACACCCCATGAATGCCCCTCCCGCCACAATCCGGACCATGATCGTTGATGATGAAGTGTTGGCCCGGCAAAATGTCGAGGCGCTGCTGCGTGACGACTCGGAAATCACAATCGTCGCCCAATGTGGCAATGGAACCCAGGCAACCGAGGCCATCAAGAAGTACCAGCCGGATCTGCTCTTCCTTGATGTGCAGATGCCCGGGATGACCGGATTCGAGGTACTGGCCAAGCTGCCGGTCGAGAGGCTGCCCCAAGTGGTCTTTGTGACCGCTTACGACCAGTTCGCCTTGCAGGCCTTTGAAGTGCAGGCGGTCGACTATGTCCTCAAGCCGTTTAACCGGGCCCGCTTCGCCGAAGCTTTGGGACGGGCCAAGGCCGCCGTGCGCAAACACGACCACAAGGATTTTTCCCGCCGCCTTGACGAAATAATGTCTGCTCTGCAAAAATTACGCGACGGTGCGGTGAATAAGGGCGGCACTCCTGCAATCAAAGCCCACGAAGGGGAGGATCGTCTGTTCATCCGGTGCGACGGAGAAATCCACGCCTTGTCACCCGATGACATCCTGTGGGTCGAGTCGGATGGCGATTATGTGCGCCTGCACGCGACCGACAAATCACTCTTTGTGCGGATGTCACTCCACCGGATGATGGAGAAACTTGACCCGACGCATTTTGTACGCATCCACCGCTCGACCATTGTGAATCTCAAGCATATGCGCAAAGCCAGCCCGTCGCTCTATGGGGAATACGCGGTGGAGCTGACGAACGGCACGAGACTCAAGGTCAGTCGCACTTTCGTGCACGACCTCAAGGCGCACATTTGATTTTTCAGCTTGGTCGCGCCCCGATGGCGGATCAGTTGCCGGACCATGCGTCTGGCATCACCGGGTTGTAGGTCTGTCGCACGGAAATTGAGCATCCCCCGCCGGCCACGCATCAACGCGTGTCATAAGAGAGGGCAGTGTCCTGCCTTGCTCGCACCAACACCCGTAAACGCATGAACACAACACACGCATCTGCCGCGTGGTCGCGCCTTTTGGCGTTGGCCGCGCTCGCTCTGTTCGCGGCGCACGCCGCTTCCGCCCAGTCCAACGCCACCAGTGATAACAGCACCGATACCTTGAAACTGGAAAAGATCACCGTCACCGGTTCCTTTCTTCCGGTTTCCGCCAGTGTCAGTGCCAGTCCGGTGGTGACCATTGAGCGGAGTGATATCGGCCAGTCGGGCGCAACTGATCCTCTGCGCCTGCTGAGGCAGCTCACACCGTTTTTTGCGGGCAGCGGCAACATCGGGACCGAGACCAACAATGGCTACGCGGGTGAATCCAATGTCTCGCTGCGCAATCTCGTGACCTTGGTTCTGCTCAACGGCCAGCGGGTCACCTATTCGCCGTTCAGCAGTACCTCCGGCGGCACACCCGGGGTGGATCTGAACACAATCCCGACCGCGATGATCGACCGAATCGAAATCCTTAAGGACGGTGCGTCCACCATTTATGGCTCCGACGCGATCGGTGGAGTGGTAAATGTCATCCTGAAGAAAGACTACAACGGCTTTGAAGCTGGGGTGCGCTACGGCTCGACCAAGAACGGGGATTACAAGACCCGCGAAAGCTATATCATGGGAGGCGCTTCTGGCAGCGGCTATTCATTCACGGTTGCCGCGCAGCATTTCGAAAACATTCCCCTGCTCACAACTTCGCGGCCGCTGACGACGCTGACCCCCAGCGAGGAAGCGGCGATGGGCTTTAATCTGACCAGCGCCGTGTTCAGCAGCCGCTATCCGGGGCGCGTCGGCAGTGACGTGCTGGCCGGCTCGACCCTGATCGCAATCGGCGCTCCCGGGTTCAACGCGGCGATCACTTCGCCGGGCATCAAGAGCAGCCCGTCCGATCCCGCCAAGACCTTGGCCCAGCTTGTGGCCGCGGGAATCTACATCCCCATCAGCTCGACCCCGGCCGGGATCGCCGCCGGTAGCGCCGCGGCGTTGAATACCACTCTCTTTGGCAATCCGCTGATCGAAAACACCAAGCGCAATCAGTTTGTCGCCAATGGCTCCAAGGAACTCTTCGGCCGGAATCTCGAGGTCTTCGGTGATTTCCTTTTTTCCCAGACAACCAACGGCGGCAGCGGCCTAGCGCCGGCACCGATTGTTGGAGTCGGCGCGGGGGGCGGCAACTCCCTGTTTATTCCGGCGAACAATCCATATAATGTCTTCAACATCGATTTCCCCAGTCTCGGCGCGCCCGCCGCCTACTCGCGGTTGATCGAGATTGGTCCGCGCAGCAGCATCAACGAGACCAACACTTGGCGCTTTGTCGGCGGCCTCCGTGGCGTGATCAACGACAGGTACAGTTGGGAAGCCACCTACAATTACTCCCGGGCCAGCATTGTTCAGCGCATCCTGGGTGGCGCCAATGGCGCCAACATGAACGCCGCCTTCATCCCGTTGATCGATCCGGTCACGGGCGGCTACGTCTATAACGCCGCCGGCAAGCCGTTGTCGACCCTGACCGACGCCACGGGCAACAACCTGCCGGTCTATAATTATTTCGCCCTCCCGGGATTTAATGACCCGGCCACCATTGACGCCATCCGCACCACGCTTTTCCAGAACGGTGATTCCTCCCTGCGCAATATCCAGGCCATCCTCAAGGGGAAACCTTTCGAGCTACCGGCCGGTGACGTCAACTTTGCACTCGGCGTGGAAACCCGCAAGGAAGAGATCAGCAACTCGGTGGATGCGCTCTACGCCAACGCCCTCGCGCTCGGCTACAATGCCGCCAAGGCCTTCTCCGGCGGCGCGCGCAGCACCAAGGGAGCCTTTCTCGAAGTCGGCGCGCCTGTGACGTCGGCCAGCGAAAACATCCCCGGCCTGCATACGCTTGAGCTGAATCTGGCGGACCGTTACGAGCAGATCAAGCCCGGTGGTAATGCCAACTCCCCTAAAGTGGGGGTCCGCTGGCTACCCGTCGATGACAGTTTTGCCATTCGTGGGACCTATGCAGATGGATTTATCGCCCCGTCAATCTTCAGTCTCTTCGGGCCGGCCGCCGGGAATTCCCCGACGTTTTCAATTCTTCAGGGCGATGGCCGGGCCGGGCCGGGCGGATCCCTCGGCCACACCATCATCATCCAGGGCAACTCGAACCAGCTCAGCAACCCGAACCTGCCGGCTTCAAAATCCAAGTCGTACACCGCGGGCATTGTTTATTCACCCAAGCAGGTCAAGGGCCTGTCCTTCACCATCGACTATTACCGGATCAGTCAGGACCAGGTGGGCAGTATCGACTACACCGCGATCGCCACTGACTTGAACGCCAAGGGATCGGGCTCGGTTTATGCGGGAGGCTTTTCATTCGCCGATGGAACGAGGCTTACCGGCACTGCGCCGAATCAAGTCACCTCGACCAACTTCGGCACGATTACCGTGGTGGGCACACCTGCAGGCGACCAATGGACCAACGGAATGGACCTTGCGGTGGATTACAAATTCTCGACCGTCAGCATGGGGCGTTTCGACCTTGGAGCCTCCGCGAATGTGTTGTTCAACTACAAATTCCGGGCAACGCCAGACGCGCCCTATTATCAGTACGCCCGCAATTTTACCGATGGGACAAACAGCGCCGGTGGCACAAACGGATTGCTGCCAGGCTATATAATCAAGCCTTACGTCAGCCATGTGTATGGTCCATTGGCGACATCGTTGTTCTTCACCTACGTCGCGCCAACCAACACCACGGGTGGCGTGGGCTTTACCACCGGCAGCACCGATCCTGATCGAATCGATGGGAAACCGTACACCATCCCGGGTTACTTCACGGCTGATCTGGCATTCACTTACACGGTGCCGAGCTACGGCCATGATTGGGCCCGCAACCTTACGGTCACGGTCGGTGCCAACAACCTGTTCAACAAGCAGGCACCGTATGTACCTGTCGACGGCAATCCCCCGGGCGAGAACAACACGGTGGAAGCCCAGTATGATATCATCGGCCGTTTCGTGTTCATCGAGCTGAAGAAAGCCTTCTGAAAACAGCGGAGTGTTTTCTTGGCCCCTGTACGTACAACAACGGCAGCCTTCCAGCGGCTGCCGTTGTTCATTTGCGGGTCCCAGCACGTTGGTCGCTGGTTGGATTTTATCTGAGGACGTCAGCGTGAAACAATTCTGCTGGAATCTCTGTTTTATTCTTCTTCTGGGGAGCAAGGGCCTTGCTGCTGTTCCCCCGGAACCTCCGATGCCGCCCGAATTGCACGTTCTCGATTTCTGGGTGGGGGAGTGGGAGGTATTCCTGGTGACCGGACCGAAGGATGGCGACAACCGCATCGCAAAACTTCTCGGCGGCTTTGCTCTGCAGGAAAGCTGGACCGGGACCGACGGGCATGAAGGCAAAAGCTGGTTTTACTTTTATCGCCCGGAGAAACGCTGGAAACAAATCTGGGTGACCGATGGCGGATTCGTGAAGGAGAAGGCGCTGGTGGAAGGTCAGGCGGAGGGCGGCGTACGCTTCCGCGGTGAGATTCCACTTGGAGATGGCCGCGAACTGCTGGATCAAACCACCCTGACGCCGCTGCCTGACGGCCGGGTGCGACAAGTCATTGAGCAATCCCTTGATGGCGGCGTTACCTGGCAGACCGGCTACGATGCTTACTACGTTCGCAGGGTTAAAAAGCCTTGAGACCGTATAAATCATTTTTCTTATGAAGATGCCCCAAAGTCTCAATCTCGTGGGAGCACTAATCAGCATGACGGCGAGCCTGTGCGCCCAGCCCACCACGCTGCCGTCATTGCCCCCCGAGTCACGGCAGTTTGATTTTTGGATTGGCGAGTGGGCCGTGACCACGCCGGACGGCAAACCTGCCGGCACCAATAGAATCGAAGCAATCGCAGGCGGTGCTGGTCTGCTGGAGAACTGGGCGGATGCCGATGGCAGCAGTGGCAAGAGCCTGAACGCCTACAATGCGGCTAAAAAGCAGTGGCAACAAACTTGGGTCGGTAGCAATGGTGGCATATTGGAACTGTCCGGCACATTGGTGAATGGCCACATGGTGTTGACGGGCGAACACGCCGCACGCGGACGTCGCGTCATGGAGCGAATCACCTGGACGCCAAATCCTGATGGTACAGTCCGCCAGCATTGGGAACAATCGACTGACGGAGGCAACACCTGGCAGACCGCCTTCGACGGCCATTACCGGAAAAAGAAATAGGGTTGCCCCGGGTCGCATGCCCGCAGCGCGGAAGAGGACGTTAGGTCAGACGGTTTTGCCAATTCGGGTCCGGGCGAGCGTGCCGCCGACCTGTGCAGGTCGTCGCGAAAATTTGCAGGCTCGCGGCGTCGGCGGAACCAATGGTCGAATTGCCCTCGTATGATCGCGGTGATGGCCCAGTGTTTGCACATGGACTGCCCCTCGCGTTTGCGCCCCAGATTTGCGCCTTTGCTGCTCCTTGGGTTGGTCGGAATTGGCCTGCTGGATCAGCTGTTCGCCCAATCGGCTCCGGGCGAAACCGCCTCGCCGAAGATACCTCCCCGTCCTGATCCGATTGAGGGCCGGTGGACTGGTACCGTTACTGCTCCGCAGGGCACGGTGGCGGAAATTGGCTTCGAGTTTTTTCGGGCAAAGGAAGGCGTCCTGATCTTCAAACTGAACTTTCCCGCCATGTTCACCTATGCCGTGACATTCGACATTCCGGTGGAGACTGACGGCCTCGGTAATTATGCCATTACGCCGGCTTTCAACACCAGTCTGCACCTCGCGGGCGATGAGCTCACCGGTACATTCGCTCTCGGCCGGCTGCCGATCCATCTCAGGCGTGGCGGCGAGTTTTCCCCGGCACCGCCGGCACCTCAATATCCCGCCGCCCCCAAACTCTTGTGGACGCATCCGCTGGGCGCCCCCACGTGGGCGCCGCCGGTCGTGCACGAGGGAGTGATTTATGTGGGCACTAGTGACGGCAAATTCCACGCCGTGCGGGCCGCCGACGGCCGCACGGCGTGGACGTGGGCCGGCATGAACCGCATCGACGGCCAGGCGGTTGTTTCCGGCGACAGTGTGTACTTTCTCGACGATAAAGTGAACCTGGTCGCGCTCAGCCTGACGGACGGCACGCTGCGCTGGCGCACCGCGCTTCACGATGAGAAACTGGCGGGTAAACCCGTCCCGGACAACCCGACCTTCAATCATCGCACGGCGGTTCCGTTGCTGCACGACGGAGTGCTTTATGCCGGATCGAGCGACGGGGGCCTCTATGCAATCGATGCCGCGACCGGAGCCAAATGCTGGCGGCACGAAGCCCGGGCGCCGATCTTCTCCGGGGTCGGACTACACGGTCATGACACACTCATGTTCGGCACAATGGACGGTTCTGTGGTGCTGCTTGACCGCCGGACCCGAAATGAAGTCCTGCGCGTCAAGACTGGTGGTGGCGTGGTGACCACGCCGGTTCTGGTGGGCGACCGTCTCATTGCCGGCAGCCGCGACTACATGCTTTACGGCTTCAATGTGGCAGATGGAACGGTGGCGTGGAAATTCTCCTACTGGTTTTCGTGGATCGAATCCACCCCCGTGGTGCGCGACAACCTGATCTATGTCGGTGCTTCCGATTACAGCCGGGTCACGGTCCTTGATCCCACCACCGGCCGGGTCCATTGGGCCACGGAAGTGCATGGCATGAACTGGGGGTCCCCGCTGGTCACCGATGAGCGCGTGTTTACGGGCACCGCTTCGCAGAACATCCGCGGTACCGCCATCAATCATGTCGGTGGCATTGTGGCGCTCAACCGAGCCACCGGCGCAGTGCTCTGGCGGTTGCCCGCCCCCCCGGCGGCTGAGGGACAGTTTGGCGGCTACGCCGGCACGCTCGCCCTCGCCGGCGACAAGGTCATTGCCGCCGGCTTTGACGGGAATCTGATCGCGTTGCCGGTAAATTAATCCAGCGGCGAAGCATGAGGGCAGCTTGTGCTAGGGGCGAATCACCTGATGACCTGCCGCTTCGAGAGTGCGCAGAGCATCGTCAAGCCGGCCGGCTTTCACCAGTATATAGTCGGTGTCGAACGTGCTGACAGCGAGCAGACTGATGCCGGCGCGGGCCAGGGGTTCCGTCACGGACGCGAGCACCCCCACGGCGCCAAAATCAAACGGCCCGGTGAATTTTAACAGCCGCCAGCCCTTTTCGGCCTGAATGGTGGCGGGTACCTGCGCAGCCGGGCAGATGATGGAAAGCTCATCGGCGGTGCGAGTGACGGAACTGAAAACGGCGGAGCCGGCCCAAGGGGGGACCGGCTCGCTCGGCAGCAGCCGGCACACCGAGAAATCCTCCGCCAAGAGGCCGAGAACCAATCCGGGCATCAGAAGAGCTTTCCGGCGACAACGCCCACAGCCGTGATCGGGCCGGAGTCGCCCAGGCCATCGATGGCACGGTCGGCTTTTTTCATCGTTGATTGCACGCTCAGGTAAAGACTGTCGTCGGAAATCAGCTTACCCAAGGTGCCTTTGCCGCTGTTGAGTTTGTCGGAGACCTCGCGCAGGTTGTTCATGGAAACCTTGAGGCTGCTGGCGGTCGCATCATCGTAGAGCAACAGGCCGAGCGTGCCTTTCCCGCTTTTTACGTCGGCTACAATGCCCTTGGCGTCGCCCATGAAAGTGCGCGCATCGGCCGCGGCCGCCTTGATTTCCCCGACGGAGGCCAGGAGTTCGTCGTGCAATTTCGGGTCATTGATGAGGCGGCCAAGGGTGCCATCCCCATTTTTCATCTTGGTGGTGATGTCCTGCAGATTGCTGATGGTCTCAGTGAGCTTGGGGCCGTTGTCGGTCACGAGTTTGTCGAGGCGCTGGAAGATGTTCCCGTTCTCGCCGCCGCCACCCATGGATTTGCCGATGTCTCCGACGACCTGCTCGAGTTTGGAACCCAGACTGCCGAGCTGGCTGATAACCTCGCTCATGTCGACCGTGGGCTTGGTCTTGATCTCGTCCTGATCCTTGAGCAACGGTCCGCCGGGGGTGCCGAAGGTGACGCCAAGGTAATTGCTGCCGAGCAGGCTGGATTGCTCAACGCTGGCGACGGCATCGCTGGGAATCTTAATGCCCGGTTCGATGCTCAGCAGCGCTTCAACGCGATGATCGGCCAGGCGGGTCAGGGCGACTGCGCCGACTTTGACCCCGGCCATGCGCACTTCGTCACCGGTCTTGAGGCCCTTGAGGTTGGCGAAGCCGGCCACCAGGGAGTAACCCTCCTTTTTGAAAAGCCGCCCGCCGTTGAGCGACTCGAACGTGATCCAGGCAAGGGCGAGACCGAGGAGAAAGAAGAGGCCTACGCGGATGGTTTGAGATGTATTATTCATGGCTGTTTTCCAGTTGTTTGAAACGGGGATTCTTCAGGTCGATGACCGGGTTGAAAAAATTGGCGATGACCGGATCACTGGGCTGCTTGAAATCGGCGGGCTTGCCGGTGGCCCGGATGCGGCCATCCATGATAATGGCGATGCGGTCGGCGATATTGAGCGCGAGGTCGCGGTCGTGGGTGACAACGAGGCTGGTTACGGCGGTCTGCTCGCGCAGCGTGGCGATTATCTCAATGAGGGTGGCCGACATTACGGGGTCGAGTTCGGAAGTGGGCTCATCGTAGAGGAGCAGCTGCGGCTCCATCACGAGCGCGCGGGCGATGGCGACGCGTTTCTTCATGCCTCCCGAGAGTTCGGAGGGAAAGTCGTAGGCGGATTTTTCGAGCGACAGGATCTGGAGCGCGTGCATCACGCGGTCGCGGATGCCGGCTTCATTGCACTGCCGGTGTTCACGCGGGTAAAGCGCCAGGTTGTCGTAAACGGAAAGCGAGTTGAACAAGGCACCGGCTTGGAAAACAAGGGCCAGTCGGACCTTGTCCCGGGTGGCGGGATCGGCGGCATCGTATTCGCCGATCCGCACCTCGCCACTGGTGGGAGTCTCCAGCCCGGCGATTTGTTTGAGCAAAACGCTTTTGCCCGAACCACTGGGGCCCATGATCACAAAAATCTCGCCTGGTTTCACCTCAAAGTTGATGTCATGCAGTACGGTGGTGTGACCGTATTTCTTGGTGAGGTTGGCAACGGTGACGCCGAAGGTCTTGCCGACAAAGGGGGTGGCGGTAAAGGTGGAGGTCATGGCGACATGAGAAGGGCTTTGGTGACGAAATAATCGAGCACCAGGATGAGGATGAGCGAAGTGACCACGGCCTTGGTGACGGAAGCACCAATCTCGCGCGGGCCACCGCGGGTGCTGAGGCCGATGTAGCAGCACACGAGCACGATGACGAAACCGAAGAACTCGGCCTTGATCAGGCCGTCGACGACATCGCGCGGTTTCATGTAA
This sequence comes from uncultured Oleiharenicola sp., assembly GCA_964492635.1. Taxonomy (GTDB): domain Bacteria; phylum Verrucomicrobiota; class Verrucomicrobiia; order Opitutales; family Opitutaceae; genus Lacunisphaera. The sequence goes on along the minus strand of CAZBLQ010000003.1, from coordinate 21,335 downwards.
AGCTTGAGCGCGGTGAAGTAGGCTTCGGAGTCGACGGAAATGGAATGAGTGTACTGGCAGACGAGGGCGCCGCCATACCAGCCGCAGAGGTTGGCAATAATGGCCAGCACCGGCATCATCACGAGCACAGCGGCAAGACGCGGCAGCACCAGCATGCGCTCCGGCGGGATATTCATGGTGAGCAGGGCGTCGATCTCCTGGTAGACTTTCATCGAAGCCAGCTCGGCCGTGAGGGCCGAGCCGACCCGGCCGGCGACCAGGATGGCCACCATGACGGGGCCGAGTTCGCGGGCCATCGTGAGACCGACGAGCGTGCCGATGAATTGCTTGGCGCCAAAATTCTCCATGCTGTAGCCGCTTTGCAGCGCGAGCACGCTGCCGATGAAGAAGCTCAGGATGGTGACAATGGGCAGCGTCGTGTAGCCGATGAGGTAGCATTGCTCGATGAAGCGCGGAATCTGGCGCGGCAGCGTGCCGGTGTATTTCAGCGAGCGCACCAGCAGGAGCAGGGTGCCCCCGATGTGACCGATGATGGCGGTTAGAAATTTCATGGCGACTTGGCCTCGCTGGTCTTGTTATCGGATTTCGGGTGAAAATCGAACAGGGAAAATTTCCATTGCCGCGCTCCTGGGGGACGCTGCCAGGCCAGCAAACCGTTGCCGAGCGTTACCCGGGTGGATTCCGTGGTGGAACGAACGCCCAATAACGGGCCGAGATGGAATTCCCGTTCAGCCGGTGATCTTTTCCAGGTCAAAAGGCTGAAGAGCACGGAATAGCGGGTATCATCAGGAGCGCGCTGATCGTAGCGGTAGAGGGCGAACAGTGGTGAGTAAAGCTGGCGGACAGGCTCATTGGTGGGAAAGAAGACCTCGAATGGGCTGAGTAGTTGCAACTGGCGGTGGCCGGCGCCGTTGTCCCATGAGCTGAATAGCGGCCAAAGGTGGGTCTTGTGCGCGGGGGCGGCCCGAGGGTTGGTGCTGCTGCGCTGGGTGAGCGACCAGTATAAAAAAAAGAACACCTGATTTTGTTCCTGGTCAATGCCGCCGTCCTCCCAGCGGGCATGGCGGAAGATCGGCCAGACGAACCAGGTCTTGTCGTAGCCCTTGACCACGGAGTGAGTGTAGACTGGGGCCCAGCGATTGACATAACGGACATCTCCGCGGCCTTGGACCAGGAACGGCCAGAAGTAGCGCTTTTCGTCATACTTCACCGGGTCGGTCCGGTGGCTGTAGCCGAAGAAGGGCCAGATATAGGTTTCGTCAATAAAGCCAGGGGCGGTCGCGCGGGCGTAAAAGGGCAACACCCCCAGTTTAATGTCCGGTTGTGGGTCGGAAAGATCCTTGGTGGATTTATAGATCAGCGGCCAGAGGTAGAACCGGCTGTCGTAGTCGCCGGCACGGCCCCGATGGCCGAAAAGCGGCCAGAACTCGAAGCCGTGGTCGCCAGCGCCATCGATGAAGCGCAGAAACGGCCAGGGGGCGTGCCTGGTGTGGGAGCCTTTTTGCTCGAGGTCGGCGTAGAGAGGAAAAAGCACGAAGCGGATACGGTCATAGCCCAGACGTTGCTTGATCGTTCCGCCGATCGGGAACAGTGCCCGATAACTGCTCTCCGGCTGGCCGGTGTCGCGGGAAAAATAAAACGGCCAGACGTCGAAGGCGCGAACGGTCGGTTTCCCGGCGTCGGTTTCCCGGCTTTCGTTGACCAGTTGGAAAAAGCTGAACGAGCGATAACCCTCCTCTTTGCGCCAGGTGAAGAACGGGTAAAGCAGGTAGTCGGTTTCGACCTCGGCGGACCGGGCTTTCAGGTAAAAAGGACGGAAGCCCGTCTGATGAGACTGGTCGGTGAGGTTATAATCAAAAAACAACGGCCCAGCATGCTCAGCGGATTCCACCCAGCCGTCGGGCCGTACTTGTTTTACGGATATTGGCCAGTTGTTTTGCTCTTCACCGTGCAAGGAGGTGATGAGCAGGATGGCCGGTATCAGCCAGGCTGGAATTCGGAACGACATTCTTGGTATACTGGGTAAGGCATTGCCTTTGCTCGGCACGGCAGCCAGTTAGATGGCTGCCTGAACGGTGGCAAAGGGAGACGTAAACCGCCCTCTGCCAGCGTGCAACGATATGTTACAACCGCTGGAAACACCAAGTGTTCCGTATGATTGCCGGCCTTTGGTTAGGCCGGCCGGCAACATAATTGGAGGAAATCCGTGCGTATAACCGGTGGCCGGGCTCGTGGCATACCCTTGGTCTTGCCCAAGGGGGACGCAGTCCGTCCGGCTACGGATGCTATGCGGCAGGCCGTTTTTTCCAGCTTGGCGGCCCGCGTGGCCGGCGCGTGTTTTCTGGACCTGTTTGCCGGCAGCGGAGCCTATGGGTTGGAGGCATTCAGTCGCGGTGCGGCGGGCGGGGTTTTCGTCGAAAAGGACGCAAGAACCGTGGCATGCATCCGGCAAAACATCACGGCAGTTTGCAAAAGCCTCGGGCGCGGAGCAGGAGACCTGCAAGTCATCAATGCTGACGCGCTGACCGTCGCGGTCGGGGTGGTCCCGGATTTGGTGTTTATCGATCCGCCTTACGAAAACATCCCTGACATCGCGCCCAAACTGTTCGTGCGACTGACAGAGCTGCTCGCGGCAAAAGCAGATGCCTTGGTTGTGTTTGAAATGCCAGGTGAGATGACGCTGTCGCCCGAAGGGTGGACTTGCGTAAGACGCCTTGGCAAAGGCGCCCACCAGCCAACGGTATGTATTTTTAGAGCAAACCGAGCCGGGCTTTGAGCAAGGTTACGGCGGCAATGCACGCCGTCTCTGTCCGCAGCACCCGCGAACCCAGGTGAACAAAAGCAAAGCCGGTCTTCCGCAGGTAAGTCCGCTCGTCCGCCGACCAGCCGCGTTCGGAGCCAAGGGCCAGAACCACGGGCTTGGAACCATCCAACGCGCATTCGCTTAGGCGGGTGGGGGCTTCATAGTTATCGAGAGCGAATCGGACCGTGCCGGCGGGCAGGCAGGCAATCGCCTCGGCAAGGGATCGGCCGTGGGTGATATCCGGCAGCCGGGTGCAGAATGCCTGCGTTGCACCGTTTATGACACACCGTTCCCATTCTTTGGATTTCCAAAGAGTACTGCGGGCGTAGCTCGATTCGCCCTTTTCCGTGCAAACGAAATGCATGGCCGCTACTCCCAGGCTCGTTGCCTCCCGGAGAATAACCCGTGCCGTTTGCGGACGGGGCAGACCGATCAACAGGTGGATCGGACAGAGGGGCGGGGGAGATTCGGACCAATTAAAGGCCAGGGTGAGTGAGTCTTCTCCGATGGCGATCAACGAACCTTTGCCACGCGGGCCGTTGATCAGACCGGCATCGAAAATATCGCCCGGCCGCCGGCGCAGTACGCCAAGGATGTGCACCGCGCGCGGATCACACCGGGACAAGGGAAGCTCGACTTCTGCCGGACGAAAAAGAATGATATTCACATGGGTAAAGGGAGCGGCAGTCGTCTGGCATCGTTTGTGGGTGATGACCACAAACGGTTGCGGTGGCTTGCTAGAAGCCACAGGTTGGTCCAAACTCGATGAAGCAATTGAATACCATTGATTCAAACCCGGCAAGTGCCACTGGCAAAAAACCTGCCAGGGGACGGGTGATCATTGTTGAGGATCAGCGTCTGATCGCAGAGTTCTTTGCTTTCCACTGCCGGGACCTGGGGTTGCAGGTTCTGCAGCGGTGTGGCACTTGCCGGGAGGGGCTGGCGGCAATCCGCGAACACCAGCCGGACCTTGTGCTGATGGATATTTCCCTGCCCGATGGTGACGGCCTGGAACTGGCAAAGACGATTCTGGATGAACTGCCGCAGATAAAAATCCTCGCGATCTCCTCGCATCGCGATCCATGGACCATGTTGCAGGTGCAGCGCATCGGCCTCCACGGATTTGTGGACAAGAACGACCAGCGTCCGGATGTGCTGTCCGAGGCGATCAATGCCGTGCTCGGGGGCCGGGTCTATTACACGCCGATCGTCAATGAATCGAGCGCGAGCATCCGGCGCGATCCCAAGGCCTTCATCCGGGTGCTGTCGGACTACGAGACGCGGATACTCTCGATGATTGGTGAATCCAAGACTGACGAGGAGATTGGCGCCATACTGGGCATCAGCCCCGCCACGGTGCAATCGCGGCGGCGCGACATCATGCGGAAGCTGGATGTCCACACGACGCCCAAGCTGATCCACTACGCCATCATCAACGGGCTTACACGGGCGGAGCAATTGGGGCACTCAAAGCCAATCTGATCCGCAGCCCGGCCAGTTGGGTCTGAACTTCGCGGCTGAGCAGCCGGGCATCCGCCCAACGGCCGGTGGCGGCAGCCGCTTCAATTTTGCGCAGGGTTTGTTCCAGCTCGCGTTCGTGAATGAAACCGCACCGACCGTAGAGCAGATGCGCGTAATGACCGGCATGGCCGGCTTCTTCCTCCTGGAGGGCCAGATTGAGCTGCTCCAGTTCGACCTCCAGCTCGGAGAAGTAGAGTGCCAGTTCCGCGGCCAGAGGGACGCATTTCTTCGTGGCCAGCAGGCGCAGATTGGCCAGCCGATCTGTCCGGGCGGAAACATCTGCCGGCGGCTGAACCACCGGTGTCTCGGCGAGATTGGCCGCGGCAAGGGCTTGGCGCAGCCGCTCCATGGTCACGGGTTTGCCGAGAAAAGCGTTCATGCCGGCGGCGAGGCATTGGCTGCGTTTTTCCGGGGTGGTGAAGGCGGTGGTGGCCAGGATCACGGCCTGCGCGGACCGGCCCGGCAGTTGACGGACACTACGGCTGACATCCAGACCACTGAGACCCGGCAGAGCATAATCAATAAACATGAGGTCGAAATCATGGCTGCCGGCCAGCACGAGGGCTTGCGGACCATCGGCTGCGGACTGCACACTGAAGCCGAGTGACTCCAGCAGGCCAGTCAGGGCAAGGCGGTTGTATTCCTCATCATCGACCACAAGGGCGGACTTGAAATTTCCGACTGGCGGAACCGATGCGGGGGTGGGCTGGGGCAGGGCTTCCGCGATGGCGAATGGAGCGCTGAAATAGAAACAGGAACCTTCACCCGGTTCGCTTTCGAGCCAGATCCTTCCGCCCATTTTTTCGGCCAGGGCGCGGCAGAGCGCCAGACCCAGTCCGGTGCCGGGCACGCGGCCCTGTTGCGCCGCCGCGCCGCGCTCAAAGCGGGTGAACAATTTTTTTTGCTCTTCCTGGGAGATGCCGGGGCCTTCGTCCGAAACCGCAAAAATCACTTCGGTTTGCTGGGTGCCTGCGGTTTTGCACCAGACGGTGACGCTCACTTGTCCGCGACCGGAGAACTTGAGGGCATTGCTGACGAAATTCAGCAGGATCTGCCGGATGCGCCGCGGGTCGCCCGTCAGGCGCTGCGGAACGGCGGGGGATATGGCGATTTCAACGGGGATGCCGCGCTTCTCGCTCTCGGCAGCCGTGATGGCGGCAATGGATTCAACGAGTTCCGGCAGGTCGAAAGGGTTGGTCTCAAGTTCGACGGCTCCAGCCTGGACGCGGGAAAAATCGAGAATGTCTTCGAGCAACGAGGAAAGATGACTGGCACACTGACGGAGCAGACCGAATTTATGCCGGCTCTCTTGGTCGAGCGCCTCCGTCTTGAAGGTCTCGGCAATGCCAATGACGCCGTTCATCGGGTTGCGGATTTCGTGGCTGACGCTCGCCAGAAACTCGTCCTTCGCCGCGTTGGCTTTTACCAGTTCCTGGGTGCGGATATCGACCAGTGTCTCCAGTTCCCGATTGCGGGCGCGGATGCGCCGTTCGCGAATCCGGATGAATCCGAAAACGATCAAGACCAGACTCGCGGTATAGCCGGCGTAGGCCCAGCCCGAACGATACCAGGGCGGCAGGATGCTGAAGGTAAAGCTAGCCGGCTCGCTGGTCAGGCCGGCGGAATTCACCGCCCGGATCTCAAAGCGGAAATCGCCTTCCGACAGATTGGTAAATTCAAAGGCCCGCCGCGTGGATGCGGCGGACCATTCACCCGTGCCGGTGCCCAGGCGGGATTGGAACAGCCAGTCCTTGCCCCGGGCGTAATCGCCGGTAAACACTTTGAAGCTGATGCGGTGGTCTTTGAAGGGGAAGGAGAGTTCACCTCCGTCACGAGTGCGGCTGGAATGTCCTGTGTCCAGCCGGATTAAAGGGGTGCTTGGCTTTTGCACCGCAGTGATGGTGTCATAGTCCGACCGGAGGAGGCCCTCCGCTCCGCCGATCCACAGGATGGACCGGTCGTTTTCCTGGGAGAATTCCAGCTTGTGGATGGATCCGATGACGCCCAATGCTGGCAGATCCAACTCCTGCCATTTAGGTTTTCCCACCGCATCGAATTCCAGCATACCTACGCCTTGGCCAGTATTGCCGGTGGCGTTGGGATGTTTGAAGGCGACCAGATTCTTCTGAGTGCCCGGGATAAGCTGGGTAGTTATAAGCTCGAAAGCGGGGGCGCCTTCTACCGTCCGGAGCCCGGTACCGTGCGGTCTGGCTTGTAGCATCGGGCCATCATGAAAAAGCAGAATCCGCTGATCATTCCCCTGAATGGAAACCCAGCCGGGCATGGGCTCCCCGGTAGCAGGATCATTGAGAGGGGAAAGTTGCTTTGAGTCGGGATCAAAAATAAACGCACCCTTGCTGTTGGTGCCGATCCAAAGCCGGCCGGCCAGATCTTCATACAGGGAAATGCAAGTGTCGGGCAGTTCCAGAAAACGGGTGTGAACAAAAGAGCCGTCGGATTGAACCGTCAGCCGGGCCAGGCCGGAATGCTCGGACAAATATAAATTATCCGGGGTTGTGCGTGAAGGTTGGGCAAAGAAAACACCACTGGCCGCGATGGTGAACAAAGGACTGACATTGGTGCCGTCAAAAAAATCAAGTCCCCCGTGGCGGGCCAGCACCAGCCCGTTGCGGTAAGGAAACAGGCGGGTGTACAGCTCGGTCAATTGCGGCAGTTTCGCGAACTGCGCGGTTTTATTCCCGGTAGTGGCAAGGGCGAAAACACCTTCCGGGGTCAGGGCATAAAACCGGGAATTACCGGTCTTCAAGTCCACAATGCCCTGACCTTTCAGGCCGTTTGCCGGACCGTACAGCGTCGTATGCCCGCCGGTTTCAAAACGGAATATTCCGCTGGGTGTGGCGCACCACGCATAACCGGCGGTATCAGTGATGATTGAAAAAACCGAGCGAGCCGGCAGTCCATCGTTGGTATCAAGGATGCGCAGCAATTCGCCGTTCTTTCCGACGAGGGCAATGCCGCCGTTCAAGGTGCCGATGGCATAATTGCCATCCAGTAGAGGAGAGAAGCAGGCCAGCCGCGAATCGATAATGTAGTGGTTCAGCTCTTCACTGAATATTCTGTGTGAAGGGTTTCCGGGTCGGTAAAATCCCGTGCTGCTCACCAGCAGCAAGCCGTCCTGGTCTTTGGCCAGACCAAGGATCCCCGCGTCCGGCAGGAGTGTCGCGGGAATTTCCAAATGGGGGCCGGCCTCGGTCAGCCGATAAAGCCCGGTTTCCCGGTGATGAAACCAAGACTCGCCATTCAGGTTAAGCGGGCATAAGCGAGTTTTCCCGGCATATGGCCAGGCTCGGAATACTGTGCCATCCCACCGCAGTAGTCTATCACGGCAAATAAAATAGATGATACGGCCCACGGGCACACAGGCCCAGACATCGCCAAGCAGGCGCTCCTCCTTGGGCAGATGCTCGATGAGCGAGTGGTATATGAAATTCCCCAAAGGCGCTTCTTCAAAAAACCCCACTTCATTCAGGGCTCCGGCCCAGAGCCGTCCATCCTCGCCAAATGCCAGGGCGCGCAAGCCATAGGTATTAGCCACCGGGAAAGACAGCCACGTTTGGCCGTCGAAAACCTGCAACTGGTCGCCGCCGACAAAAAGCCGGCCCAGTTTATCCTGGGTGACCGTCCATTTGATTCCGTCCGAGATGAAGTCCTTGGCTGTAATATTCTCCACCAAAGGCAGTCCGGCTGATTGGTCCCTCCACGCCCCAAAGGCGGCAAAGCCGGTCAGGCCAAGTGATAAAACAGCAGCCGGCACACCCAATCTGGTAGAAATAAAGCTCACTTGGTTCTGCAGACAATAGAGCTATTTACATCTGTGCAGCAATTTTCCGCCACACCTGCCTTAAGGTGAGGAAAATGGTTCATGCCCCCTGCGGAAAATCCGGAAATCAGGCTATTTTCCCAGTGGGAAAAAGTCGGGATTTTGGACAGAATCTCGCCGATGAACTCAATCGCACAAACCACCTTCGGACTCACATCGAGTCTTTTTTTAGCTGCCGGTCTCACGCGCCTTGCGGAGAAGCTTGATCCCATGCGGAAGCAAACGGGGAATTCAACTGCAAACATGCAACCCGCCGCTCCATGTATATCATGTGATTTTCCCTGCATGTTCACCCCGCAGACGGGCAAGTAAGATTCCTATCAGTCCCGAAACACACGGACCCGGCTATGCTTAGTCTTGCCGCCTTCCGCTATCGCCAGGTGCTGGCCACCGAGGGCGGTCCGATCGAACGGCTGGAGATTGCGGATACGACGGTGCTCGGTGAACGGGGTTTTCTGGCCAACGCATATCTCAAGAAAGATTTGATCGTTCGACCGGAAGCCCGCGCGATTTACAGTGAGGCCAATGGGAGTGGCACAGCGGCTTCGCCCATGGTGGCGCGGTTCATGGCGGTCTCGGAGGCGATGGAACGCTGGGCTCACTGGCAACTGCATACTTCCGCCGAGAAGGGGAAATACGGTTTCGACGTCGATCCTTCGAGCAACGGCATGGCGGCGTTTCCTGGCCTGTTGCGCCGGCAGGCCCGGCCCAGTGCCTTGCTGGAGGCGGCCGAGCGATTCAACCTTATCAGTTGGTGGGAGGGGCGGCTTGCAGCGCGCGAAGCGGATACGCGTTGGCAAGGTGTAAAGTCAGCGACCATTTGCTCCAATGCACCCGGCCTCACCGTCATCCTGTTCAAGCGCACCGAAGCGGGGTTTATCGCCTATGGCCATGCTGCTGCCATGGATTTCGACACGGCCTGCCGGAAGGCGGCAGTCGAGATGGAGCGACATGAGCTGGTCGTGTCACGTTTCGCCCTCGCGCACGCCGGAAAGATTCGCGACCAGTTGCCGCCTGGCACCCATCCCATCGAGCGGCGGAGCCTCTTTTTCGCACTGGAAGAGGGGCACGAGCTGTTCTGCGAGCGTCTGCGTTCCCGCCCGACCAAGGCTGCGCTGGAGCCCCGGCTGGTTTTTGACGGATCGATCCCCGGACCGTGGGCCCGGTATGCCGATGTCTGGCGGGTGGTCTATGCGCCGCCCAGCGACCGTTTTCTCAGCATGGATGAGAATTATTTTCTCTGGTGAATCCGGTAAAACCCCCAAAAACCAGCCTGCCAGCCGAAGCTTTGAAGCGTAAAGGCAGTGCGAAGGCTGGTGCGGCTAGCCGGAATCGAACCGGCGACACCTGCTTGGAAGGCAGAGGTTTTACCATTAAACTATAGCCGCGATAAAGCGCGGTGAGAGTGCCCGGGGAGGCCGGGCGTTCAAGCTTTTGTTCGGCGAAACTTCCGTCCAGAACCACGCTGAATGGGATTGCGGGCCGGCCGGGTGTCCGCATATTTTGCGGACACTATGGCGACCACAGCAGCTGCAAAACCCAAATCCAATTTACAGGCGGCCCAGGCTCTGGCCAAACAAAAGTCCCTAGAAAAGAAAGCCAAAACCTACAAGCTCGACCTGGGTGAACTGTCGATTTTCACCGGTCAGCTGGCGTCCCTGTTGCAAGCCGGTCTGCCCCTCGTCTCTTGTCTGGAAGCTTTGCAGGACCAGACCGAGGATCAGGTATTCCGTATCGTCATCCGGGACGTGCGCAACGATATCTCGACTGGCACGTCCTTCTCGGCGGCGGTGAAGAAGTTTCCCAAATCGTTCAATTCGCTCTTCGTTTCCATGGTCGAGGCGGGTGAAGCCTCCGGCGGGCTGGCCGAGATTCTCGGCAAGGTGGCCGGCTACTTCGAGTCCACGGTCAAGCTGACCAAGAAAGTGAAATCGGCGATGACCTACCCGATTGCAGTCATCGGCCTCGCGGTCGCACTGGTCAACGTGCTGCTCATCTTCGTCATCCCGGTGTTCGCCGCCATGTTCGCCGATTTCGGCGCTAAACTTCCGAAGCCGACCCAGATGCTGATCGATCTGAGTAATTTCATGAAGGCATGGTGGTGGGCGCTCGGGCTGGGCGCCTACGGGATTTACTTTTTTGTCGGCAAATACATTTCAACCCCCAATGGCCGCCGCCAGAAGGACAACTTCCTGGTCAAAGCGCCCATCTTCGGCAACCTCGTCCACAAGATAGCACTGTCCCGTTTCTGCCGCACCTATGCCACGCTCATGCGCTCGGGTGTGCCCATCCTGCGCACCTTGGAGATCGTCGCCTCGGCCAGCGGCAAGGTGCAGGTCGAGGATGCCTGCGCCGAAATCGCCAAGCATGTCAGCCAAGGCGGCCAGGTGTCAGACATCATGGCCGTCAATCCCTTCTTTCCCCCCATGATGAAGCACATGGTGAAGGCAGGCGAAACCACCGGCAATGTTGACGGCATGATGAACAAGATCGCCGACTTCTATGACACGGAATGCGATGCCACGGTGGGCGCTCTCACCTCGCTGATCGAACCACTGCTCATTGTGTTTCTCGGCGTGGTGGTTGGCGGCATCGTCATGGCGATGTTCCTGCCGATCTTCCAACTCGGTGCGGTGGCCGGTGGTCTGCAATAACTCCGCCCGGTCCGCTTAAAGCCGCTTGCGTGCCCGCCTTGGAACGGGCACCATGCCTGTCCCTTTCGCCATGCCTTCCATTCTCATAGTTGACGACCTCATCTCCATCCACGAGATGCTGGAGGCGGTCATCCAACCAACCGGGTACAAGACGGCGTTTGCCACTGACGGCGAAAAAGGCCTTGTCCGCTACAAGGCCGAGAAATACGACCTGGTCCTCGCCGACATCGACATGAAGCCAATGGATGGCATCACCCTGCTCAAGCAGCTCAAGCTCTACGATCCCTCCGCCGTAATCATCATCATGACCGCGTACGCCAGCACGGAGAGCGCCATCCAGGCGCTGAAATACGGGGCGTTCGACTATCTGCAAAAGCCATTCAAGGTGGACGAACTCATGCAGGCGCTCCGCCGCGGCATGGAGTTCAAGCACACCATCGCAGAGCGTGAGGCCCAAGGCGCTTCGCCCGCCGCCAAGGCCGGTGATTTTGAGGCCCGTCTGGTGGGCTCCAGTCCCAAAATCAAGCGGCTGATCAGCCAGTTGAAGAAACTTGCGACCGCCCACACGCCGATCCTGATTTCCGGTGAACTCGGGAGCGGCCACGAAATCGCGGCGGAGCTGCTCCATACCGCCGGCACGCCTGCGGACAGTCCGCTGGTGCGCATCGACTGCCGGCTTAGTTCGATGGAAAGTCTTCGCGCGGGCCTGCTCGGGCAGAACGGTTCGGGCGGCACCTGGGTCCAGCAGGCCAAGGGCGGCACGCTCTTCCTGCTGCACCTGCAGTCCTTGCTCAAGGAGGCGCAGTCCGAGCTGGTTTCGGTTTTGCGCAACAATGCGCATAATTTCCGGCTGGTCTGCGCCACCGAGGAGGATCTCGAAAAACTTTCGGAAGAAGGCCATTTCAACGAAGAGCTTTTTTACCGCGTGGCGGCCCTGCCGGTGCAGTTGCCGCCTTTGCGCGAGCGGCTTGAGGACATCCCGCTTTTGTTGAAGGACATCGCGGCCAAGACCTCGAACCCCCAGTTTGACTCCCGCCAGGTTGAGTTTACCGACGATGCCCTGGCCACGCTCCGCGCCTACCGCTGGCCCGGTAACCTGGCTGAGTTCAGGCAGATGGTTTCGCAGGTCATCACCACCACGGAAACCCGGGTCATTACGTCTGCGCAACTTCCGCTCCGGGTGCACGAAATCAAGGACTGGCCAACGTTGTCCGACTATCTGGCGGGGCAGGAAAAACAATATCTGGCCCGTGTCCTTCACGCCTGTCATGGCGACAAAGCCCGCGCGGCCAAGGCCCTCGGCATCGATGTCGGCCGTCTCGGGTGAGACTTCCACGGTCAATGCCTCCTAGCTGCCGGAGCACTGGCGATCCGGGATTCTAAGATCAAAGGAGGGCGGACAGCGGAGCAACCCGGTCTGCGGATATCGCCCGGGGCAGCCCCGTGGGTCCATTGAAACGAATTTGGATTCCACCAATTCCCGCTTGCGCAGCCATGGGGGCAACGCAACCCTCGCGGCGCCTACGCACATGCCAAAACGCACTGACCTCGAGTCCATCCTGATCATCGGCGCCGGCCCCATTATCATCGGCCAGGCCTGCGAGTTTGACTACTCCGGCACCCAGGCCTGCAAGGCGCTCCGCGAGGAAGGCTATCGCGTCATTCTGGTCAATTCGAATCCGGCGACCATCATGACCGACCCGGAGTTCGCCGACGTCACTTACATCGAACCGCTCACGGTTGAGATCTTGGAGAAAATCATCGCCAAGGAGCGCCCTTCCGCCGTGCTGCCCACGCTGGGCGGCCAGACGGCGCTCAATCTCTCGATGGAGCTGCACAAGGCTGGCATCCTCGACAAATACCAGGTCGAGATGATCGGCGCGAAACCCGATGCAATCAGCAAGGGGGAGGATCGCGAACTCTTCAAGCAGTGCATGCTCAAGATCGGTCTCGATGTCGCGAAGTCGATGACCGTCCACTCGCTGGAGGATGCGCGCAAGGCCGCCGACTACATCGGCACGATGCCACTCATCATCCGCCCGAGCTTCACCCTTGGCGGCACGGGTGGCGGCATCGCCTACAACCGGGAGGAGTTTGAGCAGATCGTCAACGGCGGCCTCGAGGCCTCGCCGACGCATGAGGTGCTCGTTGAGGAATGCCTGCTCGGCTGGAAGGAATACGAGATGGAAGTCATGCGTGACCACAAGGACCAGTGCGTGGTCATCTGTTCCATCGAGAACTTCGACCCGATGGGCGTCCATACCGGTGATTCCATCACCGTCGCTCCCGCGCTCACCCTCACGGACAAGGAATACCAGGCGATGCGCGACGCCTCCTTCGCCGTCATCCGCGAGATCGGGGTCGAGACCGGCGGCTCGAACATCCAGTTCTCCCTTGATCCGCAGACCGGCCGCCAGGTTGTGATCGAAATGAATCCACGCGTATCGCGGTCCTCCGCGCTCGCGTCGAAGGCCACCGGTTTTCCCATCGCCAAGATCGCCGCCAAGCTCGCCATCGGCTACGCCCTCGACGAGCTGCGCAACGACATCACGCGCCTCACCCCCGCCAGCTTCGAGCCGACCATCGACTACATTGTCACCAAGATTCCGCGCTTCACCTTCGAGAAATTTCCCGGCGCCAACACCACGCTCACCTCCGCCATGAAGTCGGTCGGCGAGGCCATGGCCATTGGCCGCACCTTCAAGGAGTCGTTCCAGAAATGCCTGCGCTCGCTTGAAATTGGCGCGCGGGGCCTGGGCGGTGGCGGCAAATTTGGCGGAGACGAACTGCCCGACGAGATCACCATCCGGCAGAAGCTCGGCACACCCAACGCCGAGCGCATCTTCTATATTCGCTGGGCTTTCATGGCCGGCCTGACGGTCACCGACATTTTCAAGCTGACCAAGATCGACCCATGGTTTCTCCACCAACTGCATGAAATCCATGAGATGGAGGAGGACCTGAAATCCCGCACCCTGCAGACCTTGGACGTCGCGGTGTTGCGCCGGGCCAAGCAGTTCGGTTTCAGCGATGCCCAGCTCGCCCACATTCTGGAAACCGATTTCGATACCATGCGGGCGCATCGCAAGTCGGCCGGCGTCAAAACCACCTACCGGCTGGTCGACACGTGCGCCGCCGAGTTTGAGGCGTTCACGCCTTATTATTATTCCAGCTACGGCGACGAGAGTGAGATCCTGCCGTCGCAGAAGAAAAAGATCATGATCATCGGCGGCGGTCCCAACCGCATCGGCCAGGGCATCGAGTTCGACTATTGCTGCGTCCACGCCTCGTTTGCCCTGCGCGAAATCGGCTTCGAGACCGTGATGGTGAATTCCAATCCCGAGACCGTCTCGACCGATTACGACACCTCGGACCGCCTCTACTTCGAGCCCCTCACCCTGGAGGACGTGCTGGAGATTTATGAGCAGGAGCAGTGCTTCGGCGCCATCGTGCAGTTTGGCGGCCAGACGCCGCTCAATCTCGCCAGTGCGCTGAAGGCGCGGGGCGTGAACATTATCGGCACCTCACCCGAAAGCATCGATCAGGCGGAGGATCGCAAGCTCTTCGCCGCCATCCTGGGCGAGCTGGAACTCCGGCAGCCGCCCAACCGCACCGCCCTCAACGAGACCGACGCACTGGGGTTCGCGCACGAGATCGGTTTTCCTGTGCTGCTGCGCCCTTCGTTCGTGCTCGGCGGCCGGGGCATGTTCATCGTTTACAGCGAGGAGGAATTCAAGGCGGTTATCCGCCAGTCGTTCGAGGCCATGCCAGGCAAGCCGGTGTTGATCGACAAGTTCCTGGAGGACGCCATCGAGCTCGACGTCGACTGCCTCAGCGATGGCGAGATGACGCTGGTCGGTGGCATGCTCGAGCACATTGAATATGCGGGGGTGCATTCGGGCGACGCCGCGATGGTGATGCCGCCGCACACGCTCTCGAAGGACATGCTTGCGACGGTGCGCACCGCCACCTACGCACTGGCCAAGGCACTCAAGGTTGTCGGCCTGATGAACGTGCAGTTCGCCATCAAGGACAACCTGCTCTACGTGCTTGAGGTCAACCCCCGCGCGTCACGCACCATTCCGTTTGTCGCCAAGGCCATCGGCGTGCCGCTCGCCAAGCTGGCCGCCAAGGCCATGGCCGGCAAAAAACTCAAAGACCTTGGATTCACGCAGGAGATCCAGCCGAGGCACTGGTGCGTGAAGGAGGCCGTGTTTCCCTTCAACCGTTTCCCCGGTGCGGCGATCGTGCTCAGCCCCGAGATGCGCTCCACCGGCGAGGTCATGGGCATGGACGACGATCTCGGCATCGCCTTCGCGAAGACCCAGATGGCGGCCAAGCCCGGCCTGCCGCTCAAGGGCAAGGTGTTTTTCAGCGTGAAGGACTCGGACAAGCCCCACGCGGTCGCACTCGCACGCAGCTTCCTCGAACTCGGGTTCACGCTCTGCTCAACTAGCGGCACGGCTAAACTTCTCCAACAAAACGGCGTCGAGGTCCAACACGTCAACAAGCTGATGGAGGGCCGGCCAAACAGCATCGACATGATCAAAAACGGGGAGATCAACATGGTGATCAACACCCCCCGGGGCATGATCCCACGCCAGAATGAAAATGCTATCCGTGCCGCGGCCTGGGCCAACAATGTCTGCATCATGACCACCATCACCGGCGCCCAAGCCGCGCTCGGCGGCATCCGGGCCCTGAAGCAGAAACGTGTGGAGGTAAGGCCGCTGCAACAATACCGGGGCAGCGTCGTGCCGATGTAACCGCTCCCCATGAAAGCCCCCGCCACTCTTATTGCCCTGCTGCACGGATCCGACCAACCCGGGCTGGTGGCCCGGACCGCCGGCTGGATTTACGCGCGACAGGGAAACATCCTCCACGCCGACCAGCACCGGGACATGGAGGCCGGGATTTTTTTTCAACGCATCGAGTGGGTTCCGGCCGGGCCTGATCCAGAGGCGGAGACGGAGGAATTTCGCGCCTTTGCCGCGTCGCTTGACATGAACGTGCGCGTGGCGTGTTCGACCCACCGGCCGAAGGGCGCGATATTTGTTTCCCAAGCCGACCATTGTTTTCACGACCTTCTGCTCCGCGGGCAGGCCGGTGAGTTCACGGGCGACTTTACCTGCGTCATCTCCAACCACCCGGACCTCTCCGATGCCGCGCGGCACTACGGGCTGGCCTTCCATCATGTGCCGGTTACCGCCGTGACCAGGGAAACTGCCGAACCCCGGCAGCTCGAGTTGCTCGTTGAGGCTGGCGTGGAGTTTGTGGTCCTCGCCCGCTATATGCAGGTGCTGTCAGCGGCTTTTTTAAAAAAACTGGGTCGGCCCGTCATTAATATCCACCATTCCTTCCTGCCGGCGTTCGCCGGCGGCCGACCCTATCACCAGGCCCATGAACGCGGGGTGAAGCTCATCGGGGCCACCGCGCACTATGCCACCGCCATCCTGGATGACGGCCCCATTATCCAGCAGGACGTGGCGCGGGTGACCCATCGCCACAGTGTGGACGACTTGATCCGCAAAGGGCGCGACTTGGAGAAATCAGTGCTGGCCCAGGCAGTGCGGTGGCATTTGGAGAACCGGATCCTGGTCTACGGCAACAAGACGGTGGTTTTTGACTGAACCCCGGCTTGCCATCGGGGACTTCTCCACTGGTCCGTCGAGCGTCATAGCCCCCAAAAAACGGCAAACTTTGGCGTTGAGGCGGCGGGGAGCGCGGCTCAACCTGCGCGGTTCCATGAGTCAACTTCCGTCTGTCAATCCATCACCCCACGGGGCCGGACCTGCCACTGCTCCGGTCGTGGAACCCGGCTTTGAAACCCAAATCCATGCATTCTGGTTAAAAAACCGCACCCTGATCATGCTGGCCTGCGCCGCCGCCCTGCTGGTCATCGTGGGCCGGGAAGGCTGGCAGTATTTTTCGGAGATGCATGAACGGAGCGTGCAGGAGGACTATGCCAAGGCGGGTGACAAGACCGACATGCTGGCCGCTTTTGCTGACACCAACTCCGGTCATGCGCTGGCCGGGGTCGCCTACTTGCAGCTGGCCGACCAGAAATTCGAGGCGGCTGATTACAAGCTGGCCGGCTCGTTTTATTCGAAAGCAGCGGCCAGCCTGAAAAACGAGGTATTGCTCGGTCGCGCCCGGCTAGGCGCCGCCATCAGCCTGATCAATGGCGGCGACATCGTAGGTGGCGAAACTGCCCTCAAGGCCGTGGGCGCTGACCAATCGCTGCTCAAGGGGGTGCGGGCCGAGGCCACCTATCACCTGGCTTCGCTCGCCTACGACGCAGGCAGGCTGGAAGACGTGAAAAGATTAGTGGATGAGATTGTGAAGATCGATCTGAGTGGATCGTGGTCCCAGCGTGCCACCATGCTGCTTGCGAGCATGCAGGCAGGCACCAAGCCATCCCCCGCGGCGACACCTGCCATCACTTTCAAACCCGGCGGCTGAGCCAAGCACGCGATTTCCAGACAAAAAACCCGCCGTGCAGGCGGGTTTTTCTGTTTTCGGGTGAAAATATGGGAAATGGTCGGGGCGATAGGATTCGAACCTACGACCTCCTGGTCCCAAACCAGGCGCTCTACCAGGCTAAGCTACACCCCGTTGCGGCCTAATGGGAGGGAGGTGTTCCCAATCTGTCAATGTCGCCGTCAAACTTCAGGGGATTGCAAACCGCGAGCAGACGGCGTTTGCTCCGACAAATTGGCGTAAAGCCCGGCTGGTTAGAGAGGAATCAATCTCGAAGACTGGACCGGTTGGCCTGAAAACTGTTAATAAATGTTTCTTGCCTCGCCTCTAAACGCCTCCTAGATACAGACCTTCAATCTCTTATAAAAATGGATACTCTTTCCCGCGACAGTAATAGCTCCGGCAGCATCTTGCCTCTCGTTGGCGTGATCGCCGGCGGTCTCGCCTTGGTCCTTTCGATCGTGGCCTTGGTCAAACTTTCCACGCTCCAAAAGACCGTGGCTTCACATGATGAGGCAATCGTGAAGATCAGCACTCTGGAGACCGATATCCGCTCGGTCGCGGCCAAATCCGAGAGCGATCTGAAGGGCTTGCGCGATGGCTTTCAGAATGCTTTCAATGGGGTTGGCACCGCTATCGGCGAGATCAATGCCAAGATCACCAAAATCGAGGAAGCCCAGAAAGCCCGGGCCGCGGCTCCCGCCGGCAAGGGAGGCAAGGGCGGTGTCGTGACCGGCACGGTGGATGCCAATGGCAACTATGTCGTGGCTCCGGGTGACACACTTTCCAAGATTGCGAAGAAATTCGCCACGCGGGTTGACGCCATCGAAGCCGAGAATCCCGGTCTTGATCCGGCGAAGCTCCATGTTGGCCAGAAGGTCAAGATTCCAAAGAAGTAAGCGTCCGGAAAAAACTTCAAATGCCTCCAAGACCTCGCGTCGCGGAGGCATTTTTATTTAGCATGGCCGACACACCGCCCCAACCGCAGCGCTGGCAGAAACTCCGCTCGGAGCCGCATGCAACGACCCGCATCTTCGAGGTCACGCGGGAAATCTACCGCCATCCGGATCGGGACCGGGAGCAGGATTTTTTCGTCATCAACGCACCGGACTGGGTAAATGTGATCGCACTGACTCCGGATCACCAACTGGTGCTGGTGCGGCAGTTCCGGTTCGGCATCGACGACTTCTCCCTGGAGATCCCCGGCGGGGTCATCGATCCCGGAGAGGATTGCATCGCGGCCGGATTGCGCGAGCTGAGCGAAGAGACCGGCTATGTTGGCGGACCGGTCCGTCTGCTCGGCAGCGTGCATCCCAATCCGGCGATGCAAAACAACCGCTGCCATCTGGTGTTGGTGGAAAATGCGCGGCCCGAGGCAAAACCCGACTGGGATCCCGATGAGGAGATCGGAATCATGACCAAGCCGGTGGACGAAGTTTACTCGCTGGCCTATCGTGGCGGCATCACGCACGCGCTGGTGCTGGATGCCCTGTTGCTCTTCGCGCCGCACTGGGCGGAGCTGCGCCGGGGCGCAGTTTGACTTTGCCGAAGCCCGGACTTTACTCCGCTCGCCGATGGGAACCGCCACGCCAGCCGTCATTTTTGCCAATGCCCCCGCCGCGCTGGGCCGTGGCCCGGCCGAATTGCTTTTCGGGCCCTTGGAAGAGGAGATCCGGTCGATCTACCGGCGCAGCCCGCTTTATGGCCGGAGGTTCCCGCTGCACCCCGAGCCGCTGCAATGGTCGTGTTACCGCGAGATTCCGGTGCTGACCAAGCAGGAGATCCTTGACCACGGGCACACGGCGTTTTTTGCGGACTACGCGGAGATCGAGCGCGGCCTTCAGGAAAAAAAATACGAATACGAGCATACGTCCGGCACGACCAGCGGACCGATGACCGTGGTGATGGAGGACGGCTGGTGGAACGCGCAAATGCGCCGCGCCTATCTCGCGCACCCGCAGCTCGCGCAATATGTCGGCCGGCCCTATCGCAAGGCGGTGCTCGCGCCGATTGGCTGCTCCAGCAACCTTTGTCCCTACGAGGATCATCCTTTTCCCCACCGCTATTTCGACGGCACGGTTTACCTGAATCTCTCGAGCGATCCGTTTGCCTTTCCCGAGGCGGAATGGGACCGCATCGTGCTGGAGTTGCAGGCGCTCAAGCCGGAAGTACTCGAGGGCGAACCGGTTTATCTCGCCCTGCTGGCGCGCGCGGCGAAACGGCGGCGGGTGAGCGTGCCCAGTCTGCGCACGGTCATCCTCACCTACGGCAAGGCCAGCCGGCTGCACAGCCAGCGCATTGCCGAGGTTTTTCCCGCTGCGCAGGTGGATCTGTATGGCTCAACCGAGGCGGGTTACATCTTTGTGGGTGACGCGTTCAAGGACAACCTGCAGGTGATCGACGGCAACGCGTTCGTCGAGCTGGTTCCGTGGCGCGCGGAGCTGCCGGACATCTTTCAGATCAACGTGACGACACGCGATCGCGAGGCGATGCCGCTGTTGCGTTATTTCACGGGTGACATGGTGCGGCGCACGCCGGTCGGCTACCGGATTCTCGGGCGCGAAAGGGATTTGTTTTTCACCGCGGACGGGCGCGTCGTGTCGGCCTTCGAGATCGATGCCGCCCTGCCGGCCAGCTTTGCCTGCTGGCACTGGAGTCTGGTGCAGGTCTCGGACAACCGGTGGGATTTTCAGTACGTGGCCGACGAAGTCGCACCCCCGGGCATGGACCAGGGCCTCGCCGTGGTCCTGGGTGCCAATGTGCGGGTGAATCTTTTCCGGCGGAAATTCATCCAGCCGGCGGCCAGCGGAAAATTTGCCCTGCTCAAGCCACTGCCGCGATGATCCCGCGGCACTGGCGGCGCCGCCCGCAGAATGCGGTGGCCAGGCCGGCGGATCAGCTGCCGGACACGGGGGTGCGGGCGTGCAGGCTTCTCGGTCGATTTAGGTTCGCTAATAACGGGATTGGCTCAGCGGCGTTACATTTACATTATTCGACTTCATTGGTTTATCTCCGCCCCCTGAAAACATTCCAGCCCATCTGACCCCCCTTCAAGTTTCCATGTGATGAACCTCCTTGGCTCGCTCTTCCATTCGTCCATCGGCAAGAAATTTCTGATGGCCTTTACCGGGCTCGTTCTGTTCGGCTTCGTGACCGGCCACTTGCTCGGGAATCTGCAGATCTTTCTCCCGCCGGAGAAAATCAACGCCTATGGACACATGCTCGAGTCGCTGGGCGCCGCGCTCTGGCTCATCCGCCTCTTTCTCCTCGCTTGCCTGGTTGTCCACGTCTGGGTTGCCATCCAGCTCACACTGGAGAACCGGGCCGCCCGCCCGGCGGGATACGGGGTCGACTTCACCAACCGCGCCACGCTTGCATCGCGCGTCATGGCGCGCACCGGCCTCGTGGTGCTGGCCTTCCTAGTTTATCACCTGCTGGACTTCACCCTGCGCGTCCAGCATCCGGAGTGGGGCGAGCATTCCTATCAGCTGGCGGGTGGCGCCATGGTGCGCGACGTGCACACGATGATCGTGCACGGCTTCAGCCGTGCCGGCGTATCCTTTTTCTACATCCTCGCGGTCGGTCTGCTCAGCTACCACCTCAGCCATGGCATTGTCAGCATGCTGCAGACCCTCGGCCTCAAGAATGAGAAATGGACCCGGGGCCTCGAGCTTTTCGCCGTGGCCTACTGTTGGGTCTACTTCCTGCTCAACGCCGCCATTCCGCTCGCGATCCTCGGCGGTCTGGTCAAAGCCCACGTCTAATCTTCCCCCGTCATGGCCAAACTCGAATCCAGAATTCCCTCCGGCCCGCTTGCTGAAAAATGGCAAAGGCACAAGACGGAGATCAAGCTCGTCAATCCGGCCAACAAGCGCAAATACGAGGTCATCGTCGTCGGCGCCGGCCTGGCGGGCGCCTCCTGCGCGGCCACGCTCGCCGAGCTGGGCTATCGCGTGAAGAACTTTGTGTTCCATGACAGTCCGCGCCGGGCGCACTCCATCGCCGCGCAGGGCGGCATCAACGCCGCGAAGAACTA
>CAZBLQ010000002.1:0-82251 GCA_964492635.1 uncultured Oleiharenicola sp. | reverse complement strand
TTGATGTTGCCGCGGAGGGTGTTGATCTCGCCGTTGTGCGCGATGTAGCGGTAGGGATGCGCGCGGTCCCAACTCGGGAAGGTGTTCGTGCTGAAACGCGAGTGCACCAGCGCGAGGGCCGTCTCCATCGCGGGGTTCGACAGGTCGGGGAAATATTTCCCGAGCTGGTCGGTGAGCAACATGCCCTTGTAGACAATCGTCTTGCAGGACAGGCTGGCGACGTACCAGGACTCCGCGCCGCCGAGGGTCGAGGTGCGGATCTCGCTGTAGCCGCGCTTGCGGATGAGGTAGAGCTTGCGCTCGAAGGCCATCAGGTCCGGCAGTGCGGGGTTGCGGCCGATGAAGGCCTGGCGCATGAACGGCTCGCTGGACTTGGCGGTTTCGCCGAGCGAGGAATTGTCCACCGGCACGGTGCGCCAGCCGAGGAAGGTCTGGCCCTCGGACTGCACGATCTGCTCGAAGCGCTGCTCAAGGCGGCGGCGCAGGCTCGGGTTGCGCGGCATGAAGAGGAGGCCGCAGCCGTAGTCGCCGGCGGCGGGCAGCGCGATGCGCGCCTTCTTGCATACTTCCGAGAAAAACTTGTGCGGCATCTGGAGCAGCACGCCCGCGCCGTCCCCGGTGTTGGGCTCGGCGCCCGCGGCGCCGCGGTGGTCGAGGTTGCGGAGGATCTGCAGGCCGTTCTGCAAAATCTGGTGGGACTTGCGGCCCTTCATGTCCACGACGAAGCCGACCCCGCAGGCATCGTGCTCGAACCACGGATCGTAGAGGCCCTGCTTGCCGGGACGGCCGAATCCGGGAGCGGGGTTGGCGCCGGCGCTGACATTCCGAACGGACTTGGAATGGCGGTCAGGCCGGTGGGCGGGCGCGATTCCGGGGAGGGCGGACTTGGGTGTCGGTGTTTGGCTCAACGTGGATGGGGCGGACGATGTTGGTGCAGCTATTCTTGTGCCACGATCCGGGCAGATTCTGGCAGTCTCACGCCCGGACGCAGGAGAACAATCAACACGCGGCCCGGCCGGTCCTTGCAATCATGTTTTTTGCGTTCGGACAAAGAAGCGCCGCAGTGTGCTGCGTGCTCCTCTCAGAAATGATTCCGGGCCGACGGCTAATCCTGTCATAAAGGCCGGCGGGGCCGGGGCGGGAATTTCGTTTGGTGGTTTCCGGCCCGCTACGCACCCCGACGGGCGGAGAAAAATTTTGTTTGCTACCCGCCGGCCTTTGGAGTCTCTTGACCGCTCTTTTCCGGACAACCGGAGCCAAAAATCGGGACGTAGCTTAGCCTGGTAGAGCGCTTGCTTCGGGAGCAAGAGGTCGCGAGTTCGAATCTCGCCGTCCCGACCATTTGGCTAACGTCCGGCGGGATAAAAGCGGCGCGTGACTTGTGTTTTCGCCGCACCGGGGTGACCTTCTGCGGCCTATGGCGCGCCGCAATCCCTCCCAGGAAGATATTGCCCTCGACCGGCTGCCCAAGGCGCCACTCAACCGCGAAACCCTGCGGGATACACTCATCCTCGCCCGCTATCTGCGGCCCTACCGGACCCGCTTTCTGGCTGGATTGGCCACGCTGTTCATCAGCGCTTCTTTCGGGCTGGCGTTCCCGCTGCTGGCGGGCGCCTTGATTGATGCCGCGATGAAGCCGGGCGGTGCGCGCCTGCCCTTGCTGGGTGTGCTGACCCTGGGCCAGGTGGCAGCCCTGTTGGCCGGCAGCGTGACCCTGCAGGCTCTCTGTTCCTTCAACAGCGCCCTCGCCTTCAATCGGGTGGGCCAGAGCGCACTCGCGGACTTGCGGCGCGAGTGTTATCAGCGGCTCATCGCGCTGCCGATGGCTTTCTTCGGGCAGCGTCGGGTGGGTGAGCTGACCAGCCGCGTCTCCACCGACATCGCCCAGATCGAGGGCGCGCTGATCGACGCCCTGCCGTCCATCTGCCGGCAAGTCGTGTTTCTGCTGGGCGGCGTCACCCTGATTGCGATCACCTCCGCCAAGCTCACCCTGGTGATCCTCGGCACCCTGCCGCTCCTGATCGCCGCGGCAGTGTTTTTCGGCCGACGGCTCCGTCGTTATTCGCGCGAAACCCAGGACCAACTGGCGGCGACCAACACCATCGTCGAGGAAACCCTGCAGGCCATCGCCAGCGTCAAGGCGTTTGCCAACGAGGCCTTCGAGGTGCAGCGCTACGACGCGACCAACACCCGCGTGCTGGCGGCGGCCCTGCGGGCGGCACGCTGGCGGGCGGTGTTCGTGGCCTTCTTCATCCTGGCGCTCTTTGGCGGCATCGTGATCGTGATGTGGTTCGGCGCCGGCCTGCTCCAGCGCGGTGAAATCAGCGCGGGTGAACTGACCCGGTTCATGTTCTATACGATCTTTGTCGCGGGCGCCATGGGCCAGGCCGCGGAATTGTTCAGCCAGATCCAGAAAACCGTCGGCGCCACCCAGCGGGTGCGCGAGCTCCTTCGTGAGCCCGTCGAGGACGAAGCCGGCAGGGCGGCATTGACGGCCGGCGGCGGCCTGCCCGCCCGGTTGCGGGGCGAGGTCGCGTTTGAGAAGGTGAATTTCCGTTATCCGGCGCGCCCGGAAGTGGCTGTGCTGCGCGATCTCAGCCTCGCGGCGAGTCCCGGCGAACGCATCGCCCTGGTCGGGCCGAGCGGCGCCGGCAAATCCACCATCACGGCCCTGCTGCTGCGCTTCTACACGCCGGAAACCGGCCGGCTCCTGATCGACGGTCGCGATGCCCGCGACTATCCGCTGGGCTGGCTGCGCGGCAACATGGCCATCGTGCCGCAGGACGTGGTGCTGTTCGGCGGCACTATCGCCGAGAACATCGTGTATGGTCGGCCCGGAGCCGCGGAAGCCGAGGTACGCGAAGCCGCCCGCCAGGCCAATGCGGACGACTTCATCCGCGCCTTCCCGGAAGGTTATGCGACGATGGTCGGCGACCGCGGCATCAAGCTGTCCGGCGGCCAGCGCCAGCGCATCGCCATTGCGCGGGCGATCCTCAAGAACCCCGCCATCCTGATCCTTGACGAAGCCACCAGTTCGCTCGACAGCGAGAGCGAACAACTGGTGCAGGGCGCCCTCGACCACCTGATGCTGGGCCGCACCACCTTCATCATTGCGCACCGGCTCGCCACCATCCGCAACGCCGACAAGATCGCCGTGATCGAGGCGGGCCGGGTCGTCGAACTCGGCACCCACGATGAGCTGTCCGATCAGGACGGAGGTCTGTACCGCCGGCTCAGCGCTTTGCAGTTCGGGCAGGCGAATCAAACGACGCCCTGAGCCCGGGGCGAAGCGTTCTTAAAACGTCTTGAAGAACACGACACCCGAGCCGCCGCCGTTGGTGTAGGGACTCCAGCTCAATTTCCTCGGGTCGCGCGGTCCATTGTGGCGATGCACGATCGCCCGGGCGACCGACCAGCCAATGAGCGAGCCGGCGACCACGTCGCTGGCATAGTGCGCGTTCTGCTCGATTCGCGCGTATCCGATCAGGGCGGCGGATCCGTAGGCGAGGCCCTCGACCCACCAAACCGGGTAATGCTCCGCAATGACGGTCGCCACGGCAAACGCCTGGGTCGCATGCCCCGAGGGGAAGGAATAATTGCCACTGAACGGCCGGAACTTGAACGTTGCCGGAGTCGTGCTCGGCCGTTCGCGGCCAACGACGAACTTGAGACCGGGAGTGATGAGGCCGGAGGCAATGATGCTCGCGGTGAGACCATCCATCGCGACATTCCTGGCGCGGATATCACCGCCCAGTTCGCCCCAGACCTCAAATCCTCCCAGCACGTAGAAGGTATTGATGTTCTGCCAGCGGTTCATGAACCGGTCTTCGCCCGGGGAGCGCCCGGCCTGGACATTATTGCGGATCGTGCGGTCAAACACCGCCGTGACACCGACTCCGGCTGCCGCCGATGCGACTTCCAGCCATTGCTCCCGATCCCAGCCTGCCGGAGCGGTCAGGATCGCTTTCGTGTCACCGAGGACAAGTTGCAGATAATCGACCGTCCAAAGATGGTCGGGGCGGATTCCGTTCAACGCCGTGCTTGCTGCGGCAACAGAACCTGCGCCGGGCACGTCGGGATCGTTCACCACAGTCTGGGCCGACGACACGGAGAACGAACAGGCCGTTAATAAACACCCAGCGAATATCCGTCGCGCTCCGGTGGGAAGCGATGATGGGGTCACTCGACGAAAGGTAACCATGTCCGTTCTGATGGCCCAAGTGTGTTCGCCCAAAGAAGGAGGCGGGCAATGACAATCATCGAAAATCGTCAATGCAGCCAGGCGGTCGATAAAAAATCCGTCCGCAACGCCCGGTTCACCGCCGGCATGGAGTCAGCCGGTGCCGGCCATGCCGGCTCCCACGGCGGGCCGACAGGCTAGCTGGCCAGAAACGGATTGAAGCGGCGCTCGTTGGCGGCGGTGGTCAGCGGGCCGTGGCCGGGGGCAATCACCGTGTCGTCTGCCAGCAACTCGAGGATGCGCCGCGAGTGCTTGAGCTGGCGCTGACAGCAGAAATAGCCACCGCCGAGCGAGCCGGCAAAGATGAGGTCACCGGAAATGAGCAGCGCCGAGCCGGGCGGGTTGATGGTGGACCGGACAAGATAACAGTTGTGCTCGGCGGCATGGCCCGGGGTGTAGAACGCCGTGACCGAGATCTTGTCGAACTGCACGGTCTGGCCCTCGCCGAGGCCGTGGCATTGCGGCCAGCGGCCGGTGGGCGGGCCATAGAATTCCTTGAGTCCCGTCTCCTGCAGCACGACTTCCAGGCCGCCGATGTGCTCGGCCTCGTAATGCGTGATGAACACCGCCTCGATCTGCTGGATGCGCGCCGGCCAGGCGCGGTGCAACTCGGCGTGACTGGCCCCGGTGTCGAACAGGATGGCAGTGTCGCCGCCGGTGGAAACAACGTAGGCGTTGGCGACGCCGACGCCGAAGGGCATGCGAAGCGGGTTCACGCAAAACGGCAGGCCGCCGAGTTCGGCGCCCGGGTACGCGCCTTGCGCGAGCGCGTTGAGCCCGACCTCGTTCAACCCGAGCACGCGGGCGAGCCGGCCGAGTTCGGCCTGCGTCAGCTCCGGCCGGTAGTCGAGGGCGTCCTGGATACGCGACAACTCCACGTCGGCAAAGGCCGCGAGGCGCTCGTAGCTGAGACCGGCGTGCCGTGCCGCTTTCTCCAGCACGTCGCCCAGTTCGTCTTCGAGCGCGGGATTGGCGGAGAAGGGTTGCACTGAGAAGTGAGAGTGAAAGGGAAAATACACCGTTGCGTCCTGCCGGGCGCCCGGGGCTTGTCCTCGATTTTCGCGAGGCGAAATCGAGGCAAGAAAATGATTTCCCTTCCCGCGCGGTTTGCCACAACTTTTTTCGCATGGACACGGTTCAACAGGAGGTCACGGATATTTTTGTGCGCACCAAGGCGCTGCTACAGGGGCATTTTGTCCTGCGCTCGGGGCTGCATAGCGGGCATTTCTTCCAGTGCGCGCAGGTCTGCCAGGACATGCCGGCGGTGGAGCGGCTCGGCACCCTGCTGCGGCAAAAACTGGGCGGGCTGGCCTTCGACACGGTGCTGGCGCCGGCGATGGGCGGGCTCGTCATCGGCCAGGAGGTGGCCCGGCAGGCGAAGTCCCGGTTCATTTTTGCGGAGAAGGAAAACAACGTGCTGGTGATGCGGCGCGGCTTCACCCTCCGTCCCGGGGAGAAAATCCTGGTGGTCGAGGATGTCATCACCCGCGGCGGTCGCGTGCAGGAATGCCTGGAGATTGTGCAGCGCATGGGCGGAACGGCGTTAGCGGTGGCGGTGCTGGTCGATCGCAGTTCCGGCCAGGCGAAGTTTCCGGTGCCAACGCATTCGCTGCTGGAGATGAGCTACCCCACCTACCCCGCCGACCAGTTGCCCGAGTGGCTCGCGAAAATCCCGGCCAGCAAACCCGGCAGTTGAGTGGAGCCGGGGCTTCCTCCGTCGTCAAGACTGTGGAGGACAGGACCAGCCCCGCAAGCGCAGGATCAACACCCTGCTAAAGCAGTCCCAGCACGGCGGCGGGCGACAGATTCGCTTGTGCCTGCATCGCCGTGCTGGACTGCGTGAGAATGCTGAACCGGGCGAACTGTGTCGTGGCCTCCGCGTCACCGGCATTGTTGATGCGCGGGATCGCCGCACCGAGGTTCACCTGCTCCATCATCAACTGGGAAGCGGCCAGTTGAAGCTGGGCCTGGGCGGCACCGTTGGAAACGCGCTGCGTGGCCACCTGCTGAAGGGCGCTGGAGATTTGCGTCACGGCGTCGGGCGTCGCGGCGCTCAAATCATAGACACCCGAACTGTTCCGGCTGATGACGCCCTGCAAGGCGGGTTGCTGCAGGTCAGGCGAGGGAACCGTGGCCGCGAGACCGGGCGCACGGGAGCCGGGATTGAGGCCGCCGCTGAATGCGCCGGGAGCGCCGTTGCCGATCGTGGTCCGGAGAATATCCTGCAGCGATTGAAATTCCGTCTGGGCCGGCGTGGCATCACCCGCGCCCGGGTTGTCCGCGGAGGCGGCGAGTTCACCCATGCGGGAAAGGATTTTTTCGACGCCGCCCATGAAACTGTCCGCCGTCTGCAGATAGGAAACGGCATTCTGCACGCCGGTGGAGGCGGCCTGCGCCTGGCGGTTTTGCGCGGCCAGATTATCCGAGACAGCCGGACTGGAAGCATCCTCAGGGGGCGGAGATATAAGGGAGTCGGCGGTCAGCCGTGTGAGGGAGCGCCCGAGGATTTCCGGACTCTGGCTGAGATAAGTGCCAATGGGTGTGAGGTTGGTATCGATGACGCTCATGGATGGATGCAGGGTGGAGAATGGTGCGGGGTGGCGGGGCGCGAAATGACGTCAGGAAGGGACAACCGGCAGCTGGGTGGCCGGGGCGGTCCCGTCGGTGCGGACAATCCTGGGCAGCTTGGCCCCGGGGAATGCCGCGGGCTTCAGGGCGGCGGCCTGGTTGGAAGCGCCGATGGTGGCCAACACTTCCTTGCGAAAAATGGGAATCTCCCGCGGCGCCTCGATGCCAATCTTGACGACATCGCCTTCGATGCGGGTGATGCGGATCTCGATGTTGCCACCGATGACGATGGCTTCGTTGACTTTGCGGGAAAGAACCAACATGGCGACCTCCGTGTCTTGGGTTTAGTGAGTGGCGACGCGTCCGGCCGTCGGCGTCTGTTCGACGAGGGGATGGTACGCGCTGTAGCGTGAGTAGTTGGAAATGACAAATTGCCGGCCTTCGCGGGTACGGCGGTTGACGATGATCGGGCCGACCAGATTCACCGTGGCCCCCAGCGGATTCTTGTGCTGGAGTGTCACGATGTTGAGCACCAGGGCCTCGCTGGCGTCGTTCAGGTCCAGCGTGAGGGCGTGCTCGTCGAACAGCTCGGGTTCATAATCCGGCACAATGCCGCCGGGCTCGATCACGACGAAATGAATGGCGCCGAGGGGCCCGGTCAGCTTCAGCCAGAGAAACGGCAGGTGCTCGGGCTGGTAGAGCAGCTCGGCGTGCCGGTAACCTTCAAAGCCGATCAAACCGCCGGGCAGCGTGAACGAGTTGGCGGCCGGTGACTCCAAGTCGGTGGGAGAGAGTTCGGGCAGGACTTTCATGGCAAAGGGCGGCGCAAGTTATTTGATGTAGTCGAGGAGCGAGAGCTTCATGATGATGGTGGCGGATTGAAGCGCGGCCTGGTAGGCTGTCTGAGTCTGGGTCAGTTTCACGATCGTCGAAGGCAAATCGGCACTGGTCTCGGAGGAAATCAACTGGTTGACGCTCGCCGTGCTCTCCGTCTGCTGCGCCTGGGCCGCCTCGATCCGCATCTGCACGCCGCCATTGTCCGCGATCGCCGAGACGATCACATTCTCGCTGGCGGTGAGACCGGGCTCGGCGGCGCTGACCGCCGCGGTATCCCCGCTGTTGAGCGCGGTGCGCAGGCTGACCAGATTGTTGATGAAAGCGGCGAGGCCGGTGTTCGTGGCGCCAGAGGTGGACGGGGTGGCACTGGTGGCCTCGGAGAGCGGGATGGCCGCCTGCGCGGAATTGCCCACGTAGCTGACCGACGTGATCTGGCCGGTGCTGTCGCGGGTGACAGTGATCGGCGGCGTCGTGACCGCGGTACCGGCATAGATATAGTTGCCGTTGAACTGGGTGTTGGCGGCCTGCACCGCCTGCTCGATCAGCTGATTGGTTTCGGTTGCGTAGGCGCTCATCGCCGTGCTGCCAATCACCCCGGTGCCGAGCGTGGCGAGCTGACCGGCGCGATCGGAGACTTTTTTGATGGCGGACAGGCCGGAGAACGAGGCCTGCGCCATTTGCAGGGCGCTGGCGGCGTTGCTGGCATACTGGCTGATCTGCCGGCCCTCGCTCTCGAGATTGAGGACGCGCCCGATGGCGGCGGGGTCGTCCTCGGGCTGGCTGATCCGCTGCCCGGTGCTGACTTCATTCTGCAGCTTCGCCTGCTGGCTGGTGAGCTGCTGGATCTGGTTGATGATGCCATCGGAAATGCTGTTGGTGGCGATGCGCATGGCTAAAAAAGGTTAAACGGAGGTGGCCTGCCCGAGGTTGATGACGGAGGCCAGCAACGTGTCGATCGTGGTGAAAACGCGCGACGACGCCTGGAAGGCGCGCTGATATTTGAGCAGATTGGCCGTCTCCTCATCGAGGGAGACACCGCTGACCGTGTCGCGCTGGGAGCGGACGAGCTGCTCGATGCTGGTCTGGTCGGTGACCAGCGCGTTGGCGCCGGCCGCCGCCTGGCCGAGATTGCTGACCGTGGTGGAAAAAAATCCGCTGAAGCTGCCATCAATCGCGTCGCCACCCGCCGTGGAAAAGTTCGTGTTGGCGAGTTGCGCGACGGCGAGGGCGATGGTGTTGTCGCCGGCCGGGCCGCCGTCGCTGGCCTTGAGGGTGGTGGCGGTGACACCACCCGCGAGGGCAATCGTGGCAGCGGTCGTGCCAGCGGGATTGAAGAAATTTCCGGTGGTGCCGGTGGGATTGTACGCGGCGTTCACCGAGGTGACCAGCTGCGAGGCGAGTTGATCGAGATTGTTGCGGAGGGTCTGCACGCCGCCGTCGCGCGCGGTGAGCGCACCTTGAATCGAACCGCCGCTCAGCGCGAGCGCGGTCGCGGACGCGCCAGCGGTGATCTGGGTGCCGGTGAAGGCGACGGGACCGGTGACCGTGGCACCGGCCACCAGGATCACGTCGCTCCCGCCGCTGTCCTTGGCGAAGATCTGAAACTGGCCGCTGGGAGTGGTCCGGGTCTGGATCGGGAGTTTCGTGGCCAGTTGCTCAAGATCGGCCTGGCGCTGATCCCGCAGATCGAGGGCGGAACCGGGATTGGCGCCTTCGAACCTGGTGATCTGGGCGTTGAGACCCGCGATGGTCTGGAGGAGCTGGTTGGTGGTGCCGACATCGGTGCTGACCTGCGTGTTGAGATCGCTCGTGACTTGGGAGAGACTCTGGCTGGCCTGTTGCAGACGGTCCGTGAGAATGCCGGTCTTTTCGAGCAGGGTCTGCCGCTCGCCGGAATCGGTCGGATTGGCGGCCAGGGTCTGGAAGGCGTTGAAATAATCCGTGAGTGCAGCGGCAACGCCGTTGTCAGTCGTGCTGCTCGCGCCGCTGGTGTTCTGGGTGGCATCAACGCTCTGGCCCAAGCCGGCCTCCGCACGCTGGTAGGCCTGCTGCTCGGCGGTGTAGCCCGCGGTGACCGCCGATTCGCGCATCACCTGCTGGTCGAGCAGCGAATCGCGCATCTGCTGGATCGAGAGCACGGTCACACCCATGCTTTCGGTGCCTTGCGCGGTCTGGATGGTGCCGAGGGAGCCGATCTGGACGCTCTGGCGCGCATAATTCGGGTTGTTGACGTTCGCGAGGTTTTGTCCGGCGATCTCGATGGCGCGGCTTTGCACGCTGAGGGCGTCGACTGAAGCGTGGAGGCTGGCAAAGAGACCGGACATGGCGGGAGTAAAATTCCGGGGCTCAGCCGGCCGCGCGAAGGGTGGAGGTGGCGTGGGCCGTGGCGATGGTGACACGCCCGGCGGGCGAATAGGTTTTCGTGAAAGCGTTGGGCCGAAGCTGCTGGAGAGTCTCCTGGTGCACCTCGACCGTGCGGGCCAGAAGGGTGTGATTGTGCCGGCTGGCGCGACGAACGCGGTGAATCAACACGTTGACCTCGCCGATGAGTGCCTCAAGGAGAGGACGCGCGACGGAATCGACCAGGGGCAGCAGCGAACGCAGCGTCGCGGTGGGCGGCTGGGCGTGGGCGGCGGCGAAGGCCGCGACGGCGCCCTCGCGCTGGTCACGAAAGCCGTGGAGCAACTGCACCTGCTGCTCGATGGCATTCGAGAGGCGCAAGACCTCGCCAGCCTTGCGCGCGAACAGGAATTTTTGCTGTTCTTCAAACAGGGCGAGCAGACCGCCGTATTCGGCGAGCTCGGCGCGCAGACACTCGGCAATCTTCTGCCAGGTTGCGGAAATGGGTTCGGGGGTGCTCATGGGGGAGTAACCGGCGGGGTGGCGGCGCCGGCTGGAGCGCTGCGCGGTGCGAGTTGCTGGGCGATCATGGGAGCGAGGCCCATGCCGCGGCCTTCTGAAAGTTTCTGCGCAAAAGTGTCCGTCAGCATGTAGCCGTAGACATTGCCGGAAGGATTGTCGCCGCCGCCCATCATTGAGCCGATGCTGTCCTGCAAGAATTGCCGGAGCAGAATGGCCTCAAACTGGCTGGCCACGGCGGCGCGCTGCTCGGCGGGCGGCAGATTGCCGCGCTTGAGCGCCGCCAGATCGTGAACGACGGCGGGCGGACGGGCGGTGGAATTGACGGGGGGGACCTGCATGTCAGTTGATCACCAGTTCGGCCTGGAGCGCACCGGAGCGCTTGAGCGTCTGGAAAATCGCCATCATCTCGCGGGTGGATACACCGAGGGCGTTGAGCGCGGCGGCCAGACGCTCGATGGTCGGCGAATCGTTCATGACGATAAAACTGCCTTTCGTCTCGTTGACGTTGGTTTGCGTGCTAGGCACGGCCATGGTCTGGCCGCCATTGCTGAAGGGGGCGGGTTGCGACACCCCGACGTTGGAGGTCACGGTGATGGTCAGCGAACCGTGGGCGATGGCGACCTGCGAAAGGTGCACCGTCGCCGTCGCGACAATGGTGCCGGTGCGCTCGTTGATCACAATGCGGGCGAGCGTATCGGGTGTGACGTCAATCGCACCGAGTTCCGCGATGAAAGGAACGTCGCGGCCGGCAAACTCCGCCGGGAGCCGCACGGCAACGGTGGCGGAGTCGGGCGCGAAGGCGGCCTGGGGGTACACGGCGTTGATGGCCGTGACCATGCGCGAGGCCGAGGCAAAATCGGGATTGTGCAGCAGCAGGCGGAGCATGTTGTCGTGCACAAATTGCGCAGGGATCTCGCGCTCGACGATCGCGCCATTGCTGATGGCACCGACCGTCGGGTGATTCTTTTGCACCGTGGCGCCGCCCGCCCCACCCTGCCCGCCCAGAAAGCCCCCGATGGCGATCGGACCCTGCGCCACCGCGTAGGCCCGGCCGTCGGCACCGAGCAGCGGCGTTTGGAGCAGCACGCCGCCCTGCAGGCTTTTTGCGTCACCCATGGAGGCAACCGTGACATCGATGCGGGCGCCTGGCTTGAGGAACGCGGTGATGTCGGCCGTCAGCATGACGGTCGCGACATTCTTGGACTTGATGTCCGTCGGGTTGAGGGTGAGTCCATAGCGCTGCAAAACGTTGGCGATGCTGCGGAGAGTGGTGGCGGCGTTGCTGTCGCCATCACCGGCCAGTCCTACAACGAGGCCGTAACCGACCAACTGGTTGTCGCGGCCGCCCTCAATGAGAGTGAGATCCTTGATGCGGCTGGCCCGGGCGACCGTGAGGAGGCCCAGACTGAGGAAAAGAGAGATGAACATCCGTGTCATGGCGTTTCCAGGGAGATCAGAAGGGGCGGAGTTTTTCGTAGACTTTGGCGAGCCAGCCGCGTTTCTGCGCATCGGTCAGCGAACCCTCGCTGACAAACTCAACGCGAGCCTCGGCGATATTGCTCGATTGAACGGTGTTGTCGCTGGCCACGTCGTCGGCGCGAACCAGGCCATGGAGGACCACGTACTGGGTCTCCCCGGAAAAAGTGACCACGCGGACACCCTCAATGACGAGGTTGCCGTTGGGGAGCACATCGGTGACCAGCACGGCGGCCCGGCTGACCAGGCTTTGATTGTTACTGACATCGCCGCCGCCGTCGTAGGCCGCTTTGCCGCTCAACGAAATGCTGGGCAGAGCGCCCTTATGCAGACCGGTGGTGGGATAAAGGAAACTTTGCACGGCGTCGGTGATTGACGAGTCGCGGTTGGACTTTTTGCTCTGGCTGCTCTGCGCCGCAATTGATTCGCTCACAAGAATCGTCAGGATGTCGCCGGAGCGCGCGGCCTTGCGGTCGGCATACATGCTGCGGTCACCGGTGCCGTCGGCCCAGAGCGAACCGGCCCAGGCGGGCAGCGCCAGAGTGAGGCTGGCAACGGCGGATAACAGCTGGCGGGAAAAGTGCATGGGGAAATCAGAAATGAATCTGCACGCGGTTTTCGGCGACAACCTGCGCGGCGAAATCCTTTTTGGACTCGGGATTGCGGATGGATACAGTGTCGCCCTGGGCGCCATTCTCCAGGGCCAGCCCCTTCATGGTGACCTGCAGCAGGCCGTCGATGGCCGCGACCTCGACCAGATCGCCTTTGCGCACGAGCGGCCGGCGGGAAACATCATGCCAGGTCAGCAGCCGGTCAGGCTGGATCGAGCGCGAAAAAATGAAACCACGATCGCCGACGGCCACGGGCAGGACATCGCGATCGCGCAGGAAATCCACCCGGCGTACCTCCAGCAGGGCGGGATCAAACGTACCGTTGGCCGGCAGCGGCAGGCGCGCGGACCAGGCATCGCGCCAGAGCGCCGCGTGCAGCGTGATGGTGTATTCGCCGGCAATCTGACCGTCGGCCAAAATGCGACAGCGGGCCAGCATGGCGGACGCCATGACAGCGGGATAATCCGCCACCTCGACCGTCCACACGTGCGCCATCCGCATCGGCGCAGACCAAGTGCGCAGCAGTTCAAGCTGCAACTCGCCCTCCAGCTTGTAATGCTCAGTAAAATTTCCTGCCAGCGCTGCGACAAATTCCTCCCGGCTGAACGGAACCGACCCAGTGGCGGGATCGGCCGCCCGGCCCGAGGCGACCATGACGAAAGCAAGAACCGGGAGGACAAAAGATTTGAGGAGGCGGTGCATGAGCGATCAGCGTTTCATCTGGGCAACGTTCTGCAGCATTTCGTCCGAGGTCTGGATGGACTTGGAATTGATCTCATAAGCCCGTTGCGCGGTGATCAGGTTCACCATCTCCTCGACGATGTTGACATTCGAAGCCTCGGAATAGCCCTGCATGATGCTGCCGAAGCCCGCCTCGGTGGGATTGCCGGTCTCGGGAGGACCACTGGCGGTGGATTCATTGTAAAGATTGCCGCCCATACTCTGCAGGCCCGAGGGATTGGCAAAGCGCGTGAGAGTGAGTCGGAACGACTGGGTGCCGCTGGCGGATTGCACCGTGACCTGGCCGTTCTGGGCGATGTTGACCGAACTCGCGCCGACCGGGATGGCCTGAAATCCGCTGAGTACGGGTAACCCGTCGACCGTCACCACCTGGCCCTGCGCATTGAGCTTGAACGAGCCGTCCCGGGTGAAACCGATCGTGCCGTCGGGTTTCTGCACCTCAAAAAAACCGTCGCCCTGGATTGCCAGGTCGAAATTCTGCCCGGACTGCGTGAGCTGGCCCTGGGTGAAAACCTTGGAGGTCGCGGCCACGCGCGAGCCATTGCCGACCTCCAGGCCCGTGGGCACGAGATTGCCGCCGCCGGAGTCAGCGCCGGAGGCGCGCGGCTTCTGGTAAAGCAAATCCTGGAACTCGATCTTGCTGCGCTTGAAGCCCGGCGTGTTGACGTTCGCGAGGTTGTTCGCGATCGTGTTGAGGTTGAGTTGCTGGGCCTCCATGCCCGTGGCGGCGGAATAGAGCGAAAGGTTCATAGGCAGCGTAAGGGAAGAATGGCGGCGGACGGGTGATCAGGAACAAAGCTCATGGCGAATTTCCTAGCCGAGGGCATCGAGCTCCTTCTGCATCGTCTGGTCGGCGGTGGTGATGATTTTCTGGTTCGCCTCGTAGGCGCGCGAAATGAGCACCATGTCCACCATTTCGCGCAGGGGCGCGACGTTGCTGCCTTCCAGATAACCCTGCATCAGTTCCGGCTTTTCAACCGGTACCGGCTGCACCCCGGCGCCCGCCAGGAAATATCCGCCCGCCACCGGGGTGAGTTTGGAGGGATTGGCGAATGTCTGGACAGAAAGTTTCCCCAACGAGGTGTCACCCTGAAAAACCGAACCGTCGCGATTGATGGTGATATCGGGCAAGCCGGGCACGAGGGTGATCGGGTTGCCGCTTTCGCTCATCACCTCCTGGCCTCCCGTGGTGATCAGCGTGCGGTCCGAGCGCACGTTGAATTCACCGCTGCGGGTGTAGGCTTTGGTGCCATCGGGCATCTGCACTTCAAAAAATCCCTCGCCCTGGATCGCGACATCCAGATTCCGGTTCGTCGGCTGGGTTTCTCCAGTCGTGAAATTGATGCCCGAGTTGACCGTCGGAAAAACCGCGGGCAGGCCGCTGCCATCGCTCCCGCCCCGCCCGCTGGAGTCGGTCTGCAACTCACCGCTCAACTGCGAGCTGAAATTCACC
This sequence comes from uncultured Oleiharenicola sp., assembly GCA_964492635.1. Taxonomy (GTDB): domain Bacteria; phylum Verrucomicrobiota; class Verrucomicrobiia; order Opitutales; family Opitutaceae; genus Lacunisphaera. Next base: position 67,463 of record CAZBLQ010000002.1, on the reverse strand, counting down.
GTCCGTTTGCGGTAACCGGACGTCTGACTGGACGTGATATTCTGCGTCACTACATCCTGCCAGCGCTCCAAGGCGGAGAGGGCCGAGGCACTTTGATAGAGACCGATGTTCATCCAGCCGGCTGTTATGCAAGGCCTGTGCCAAGATCGTTACTCGCAACGGGCAAACATCTTACAAAATCAACCCGGCGTTCTGGCAAATATTGCCCAATAAATTCCCGGCAGATTCTGCCCACGCGATTCACCGGCCGGCGCCTACTGGCCGGGCGGATAAAGGCATTCGATCTCCGTGCTTTCACCACAGGTGCAGGTGACGACAATGCGGACGATCTTGTCGCCTTGCTTGACGATGTCGACGTGGGGGGAGATTCCGGTCGGCGCGGAGGGCGCGGCGCCAGTCACCGTCACTCCCGTCTGCGGAGACCGCAATGCGGCCACATCCAATAGGCGTTTCCCTTGCAGAAATGATTTCATGACAGAGGCTTTTTGTCCGCGACGCGGGGCCGGGCGCCGTTTTTAAGGGCCGGCGCACTTTCGACCGCATCGGCCGGGTGTTCCTTTTGCGGCTTGGCCGCAAGGCTCAGGCTCAGAGTGACGCGCGCATTCGCCTCGGCCTCGGGTTTCTCCCCCGGCAGCGGCCGCGTGCCCCCGTAACCGGTGATGCGCTCGATATAATCCGAATCCACGGCATAGTGCACCAGGCTGCGCCGTGAAGCGTTGGCCCGGTCGGTCGAAAGCTCCCACGCCGTATAGTCAGGGGATTTTTCCGTCCCCGGCTTGCTGGTGTGGCCATCGATCGTCACCCGGAAATGATGGCGCTCAATCATCCAGGCCAGACCCTGCATGGCGTAACGCCCCCATTCGGTGAATTCAGCGGTGTCCTTCACAAAGAGCGGGCGGCTGGCCCGGTCAAACAACGTCACCCGCAGGCTGTCGGAGGTCACCTGGATGTCGATGGGCTTGTCCGCGAGGTTTTCATCCAGATGCAGCAGCCGGTAGTAATCAGCCGCGACGGAGTTGAGAAAGGCCAGCTGGATCTGCTTGTTGTTTTCCGAGACCTTTTCTGTGCCCTCGTCGTTGCCCTGCGCGTTGGTGCTCTTGTTGCTGTTGAAGGGCATGATGCCCGACGACTTGTCGGTGGGTGAATTGAAGGGATTCCGGAAATATTGCGCCGTGGCGATGAGGATCTTCTGATCCTGCGCGGAGATCCACAGCACGAGGAACAGCGCCATCATGGCGGTCATGAAATCCGCGAAGGCCACTTTCCAGGCCCCGCCGTGATGCGCCTCTTTTTTCTTCGCCATGTTGCGTTCCGTTACTTGGCGCCGAGGCCCTTCAGTGCCGTTTCCAGTTCATCCCCGTCAGGCTGGACCGAACTGTCGAGCGAACGCCGGGCGATCTCGACGGCGGTGAGCGGGGCGAGCCCCTTGGCAAAGCCGGCCACCGCCTGCATGATGCAGCGGAGGCACTGCTGCTCCGAAGCGTTGTTGTGCTTGATCCGGCCGCACATCGGATTGATGAAACCGTAGGCGAAAAAGATGCCGAGCAGCGTGCCGGTGAGCGCCGCGGCCACTTTTTCGCCAACCGCCTCCGGCCCGTCGGCGATGGCGTTCATGGTATTGATGATGCCCAGCACCGCCGCCACGATGCCAATGGCGGGGAGGGAATCACCGATCATTTGCAAGGCATGCACCGGGTGATCCGCCTCGGTCTCCTTGGCCTCCAGCTCGGCGCCCATGAGATTCTCAAGCTGGTCCGGCTTGATCTTGCCGTCAATGACCGGTTTCAGCCCGTTGCACAAAAACTCCAGCCGCTCGGGATGGCCCAGCACCGAGGGGTACTTCTGAAAAACGGCGCTCGTCTTCGGGCTCATCACATGCTCCTCGAGGGCGATCAGACCGTTACGCCGGCCGATCATGAAAACCTCATAGAGCAGCTTGAGCAGTTCGAAGAAATCCTTCCGGCTGGCCGACTTGCCCTTCAATGACTCCGTGCTCTTATGGATGATCTCCTTGATCACATGCGAGGGGTTGGCGATGACGAGCACCCCCAGCGCGATGCCCAGGATCACCACGAACTCCGAGAGATGGAGCAATACCCCGGGATGACCGCCGGCCAGCATGAAGCCGCCGAGGGTCGACGCGAAGACAATCAGGGCTCCGACCAGGATCAGCATGAGCGGTGTCTCACCGGTTTTGGGCGCGGCTCAGAAAGGCCCGCAGCCCGAGGATGGTCTGCGAGTGAATCTGGCAAATCCGGGATTCCGTCAGGCCGAAGACCGCGGCGATCTCGGCCAGCCGCATGCTTTCAAAGTAATACATGGCTAGTATCTTCCGGGGAATATCGGGCAGTTCCTTGATCCGTTGAGCCACAAGTTGCATCATCTCGGCCTTTTCCAGCCGGTCGCGGCCCGTGACATCCGTTTCGTCCGCCAGAAGTTCGTGCAATGACGCGCCTTCGGAATCCTCCATCTCCGAACGCTGGTCGATGGCGATGAACGTCACCGGCTTGGAATCCTCGAGCCATTTGGCAAACTCCTTCTCGCTCAGGCCAAGGCTGGTGCGGATCTCCTCCTCCTTGGCGACGCGGCCGAGGCGCTGCTCCAGGGTGTTGATCGCCTCCTTCATCTTGCGGGCGCGGGCGCGGGCGCGCCGCGGGCACCAGTCCATCCGGCGCAATTCGTCCAGGATCGCGCCGCGGATCCGCATCGTCGCATAGGCGGCAAAAGTGCTGCCCTGCTCGGGATCGTATTTGCGCACGGCGGCGATGAGTCCGGTGACACCGACACTGTAGAGATCGTCGGCATCGATGTGCGACGGCAGATTGAGCTTGATCCGGTCGACTACATTTCGGACCAGCGGGAGGTAGCGTTCGATCAATTCCTTTTGATCGAGGTCGCCAGTACTGACACCTTGGTAGGTGCGCCACGCGGTGGCTGATGCGGCATCCATGCCTGCTGCTGGAACGGTGACGTTCATGGCATAGGGCGGGGGTTAGTGTTGTGGGCCCGGTGCGGCTGCCGCGGCGGCGGCCTTTTGCCGGGAGAGAATGGTTTCGCGCAGACCGCGCAACAGCACGGTCCAGAACCAGCGGAAAAGCAGGGCCCCCGCGAGGCAGCCGAATGCCGCGTCCAGCAGGATGTGGTCGGGGGTGCGGTCGGCCAGCCAGCCCGCCGTGGCGGCGAGGGCGAAGCCGAGAACTCCTCCCGATAAGAATACGAAACGCATGGTGGGGCGGGTTGGTGGTTAAAGTCAGTCGATGACCGGCAGGGTGCGGCGGGCCAGGGTCTGGGCCGCCTCCACTTCGTAATCGCCGGTCAGCGACGGGCCGGTGGAGAGGAACAACGGCTCAAGTTCGCTTTCGAGCAGGTATTCCCACAACCGGCCCCACTGCGGGGTTTCGTCGAGGTGGGTGAAGATGACGTGCGTGGCGCCCAACTCGCGGCCCACGGCAAACGCGCGGCGCAACGCGGCATGTTCATAGGCGGAATTCAGGACGAGAACGCGCTCGGTGATCTGTTCCTGGGCCAGAAACGCCGCGATGCCGGCGTTGTCATCCGGCTGCCGCAATGACAGGCCCGGCAGGTCGAAATAGACAAACCCTCCCGGCATCACCGGCTGGGTGCTGGCGGGATAATGGGCCAGCGGCACACCGAGCGCCTCGCAAAACACCGGTAGCGGGCCGGGGGTATTGGGCCGGTCAAATTCAGCTATGACCACATGGCCAAACCGCGCACGCCGGAATATCTCGGCCGCGAGCCATTTGCAAAGCGCGGTGGTGCGGCCCACCCCGGGTGCCCCGAGAAACGCCGCCCGGCTCAGCGGCGGACGGGCCGGCCGCGATTCAATCTGGGAACAAAGCTGACGGCCGACCCCAACCACCGCCCGGTGAAGTGGCGCGACGGAGAGTTCGGTCCAATCCGGCGCTTTCTCCAGCCGGTTAAGCACGGTTTCGGAAAATCCGGAGCGGCGCAGCAGCTCGGGCAAAGTGGTGGAATTGTCGGACTTCAGCCGGCGGGTAGCCGGGGAAATCACAACCGCCGGTTGCTCCGTGGTTATTTCCACAGCGGCTGGCGCGGCTAGCTCCGGCGGCGGATCAAGCTGCACAATCACTTCCAGTTTGGGGGATGACACCAGCCGCCGCCAGCCACTGCCCTCGACCGAACGGACCGACAGCACGCGGGCGTTTTCGCCCAGTTGCTCGCGAATCAGCTTCGCCGCCTGCTCGGCCGACTCCACCACAAACCGGTAACAGGTGCCGGCGGCGGGAGCGGAATCAGTGGCGGACAGGTTCATGGGGATCAGGCGGCGGCTTTGATCGCAACGACTTCGCCGCGCGGCAGATTCAGGGGCAGCGGCACGATGCCGGCATTCTCAATTTCGGTGGTGACGGGCAGTTCCTGGAAGGAGACCACAATCAGCCGGGGGAAGGAGGGCTCGAAGAAACGTTTCAGAGGCAGCCGGGCATCCGCGGAGACAACCAGCACCGCGGGCAGCCCGCTCTGGGCCAGCTCGGTGGTGCGGCGGCTGAACTCGTCGAGCAGGTGGCGGCCGATGGCCGGCTCGAGAGCAAGGCCGACATCCGTCGCCGTGCGGTTGATCTTGCCCGTGAGCAGCTGTTCCAGCCGCGGGTCGAGCGTGAGGGCTTTGATGATGCCAGGCCGGCTTTCGTATTCCGGCACAAAATAAAGCCCGAGGCGGCGGCGCACGAGTTCGGACAGATCGTCCGGATTCTTGGACAGCGAGGCGAAGTCGGCAATGCCCTCGAGAATGACCGGCAGGTTGGCGATCGACACTCCTTCGCGCAGCAGGTTCTGCAGCACGCGCTGGATGATGCCGATGCTGACAAGGTCGGGCAGCAGCTCGGCCACGAGGGCGGGATGCGTGGCCTTGACGTGATCGACCAGCGATTGCACGTCCTGCCGGGTGACCAGCAAATGGGCGTGGGTCTTGAGTGTTTCGGAAAGGTGGGTGATGAGCACCGAGGAGGGATCGACCACGGTGTAGCCGTTGATCTCGGCGGTCTTCTTCTCCGCCTCGTCAATCCAGGTGGCTTCAAGATTGAAGACCGGCTCGCGGGTGGCCGCGCCCCGCAGGCGCACGGTGCTGCCGGAAACATTCATGGCCAGCCAGCGGCCGGGCGTCAGCTGGCCACGCACCAGCGATTTGCCGCGAAGCAGAAAGCGATACTCGTTGGCCTCGAGCTCGAGGTTGTCGCGCACCGAGACCGGCGGGACGACGATGCCTTTTTCGCGCGCGAGCGTCTTGCGGACACCGGTGATGCGCGCCAGGAGGTCGCCGCCGACCTTGGCATCGGCCAGACTGAGCAGGCCGTAACCGATCTCGATGGAAAACACGTCCACGTCGATGAGCTTGCGCACATCTTCCGCTCCCGCCGCGGTCGAGACCGTGGGGGCCGAGGCCGCGCCCTCCCCTGTCTTGGCCGGAGCACCCTTTCCGGGTGATTTTCCTGCCGCGGTCGACGCGGATCCCAGCGCGGAGTTGTCTTCCTGTTCCTTGAGGGTTTTGGCCGCAAACCCGGCGAATCCCGCGAGCGCCAGAAACGGGAGGGCCGGCATGCCGGGCATGAGCCCGAAGACCGCCAGGCAACCGGAGGCGATGGCCAGGGCCCGGGGATAGCGAATCAGCTGGCCGGCGATCTGCGTGCCAAGATTGTTGTTATCCGAGGCGCGGGTGACCAAAATGCCGGCGCCGACGGAAATGATGAGGGCGGGGATTTGGGTGACGAGGCCGTCACCGATCGAGAGCAGCGTGAATTTCTGCAACGACTCGCTGAGCGACAGGTCCATCTGCAGCACACCGACGGCGAAACCACCGATGACATTGACCAGCGTAATGATGATGCCGGCGATGGCGTCGCCGCGCACGAACTTCGACGCTCCGTCCATCGCCCCGTAAAAATCGGCCTCTTTCTGCACCTTCACCCGGCGGGCGGTGGCGGTGACCTCGTCAATGATGCCGGCGTTCAACTCGGCATCGATGGCCATCTGTTTGCCGGGCAGCGCATCGAGCGTGAACCGGGCGCTCACCTCGGCGATGCGGCCCGCGCCCTTGGTGATGACGACGAAATTGATGACGACGAGGATCAGGAACACCACGGCGCCGACGATGTAGTTGCCCTGGATGACGAAATGGCCGAAGGACTCGATGATGTGGCCCGCATAGCCGTTGCCCAGGATTAGCCGAGTCGAGCTGATGTTCAGCGCGAGGCGGAAAAGCGTCAGGGTCAGCAGCATCGTGGGGAAACCGGAAAACTCTGGCGGATCCTTCACGTACAGGATGGACAGCAGGACGAGCAGCGAGAGACCGATGCTGAGCGCCAGCAGCATATCGATCATGAACGGCGGCACGGGCACCACCAGCAGCAGCACGGTCCCGAACAAACCCGCGGCCAGCAGCAGGTCGGCGCGCTTCAACAGACGGGTGATGAAATTGACCGGTACGACAGGCATGGCTTAGGCGGCGGCCTCAAAGCGGCGCGACTTCAGGCGGTGGAAATAGTAGCGGTGCGTGCGGTAGACCACGGCCAGGATCGAAGCGACGGCCTGGTAGAGTTCGGCGGGGATCGTTTCCCCCACCTGACCGAGCGAATACAGGAGGCGCGCGACCGGCTTGTTTTCGACGGTGGGCACACCGTGCTCGGCCGCGAGGGCCTTGATGCGCTGCGCGAAACGGTTTTCCCCCTTCGCGAGCACCACGGGCGCCTGGTCCTTGCCGCGGTCATAGCGCAGGGCCACGGCATAGTGCGTGGGGTTCGTCAGCACCACATCGGCGGTCGGCACCGCGGAAAGCATCTGTTTTTGCATGAGGCGGCGGGCCAGGCGGCGTTGCGCACTCTTGACCAGCGCGCTGCCATCGGCGTTGTGCCGCTCGTCCTTCACCTCCTGCCGCGTCATCATCATGTCCTGCGAGTTCTTGAATTTTTCATACGCATAGCCGATGGCGGCAATGAGCCCGAGAGCCAGCAGCAGCCGGCCGAAGAAATCCAGGGTCGCGTGATGGAGGAACTGCCCGAGGTAGGCGGCTTCAATGGGTGCGGTAAACAACGGGTCGGCCACGAGGTGCTTCGCGCCCGTCCACAACGCCAGTCCGATGGCCACCAGTTTCAAAAGGTCGATGCCGCCCCGGACCAGGGCCGCCTTGGAAAAAACCCGGCCGAAGCCGGCCACCGGATCAAGTCCGTCAAATTTCAGCCCGATCGCCTCGGAAGAAAGCCTGAATCCGCTCTGCAGACCGCCGCCGAGCATGGCCGCGCCCACGCAGGCAAGCAGCACGGGCATGAGGGCCCTCCCGACGGTGAACATCACTTCGCTCAACTGCGTCGTCACGGTGTCGAGTTGAACCGGGGTCACGGCAAAACGGGTGAAGACGGCGATCGCATATTCCGCGACATCCCGCGCAGTTGATTGCGCGGTGAAGGCCAGTACGCCGAGTGCCGCGGCGAGCAGGATGAGCACCTGCAGCTCCGGCGATTTCGCAAACTGTCCCTTGTCAACTGCGTCGGACACCCGCTTCTCGGTCGGTTGCTCGGTTTTTTGTTCCTGGTCGACTTCGGACATGCGCGGGCTCACATGAGCAATGCCGATGCCAACTACCGGCTCACCACCCTTAACCATATGTCATCAATTACTTGTGGCATTCTGAGTTTCGAGGCGCTCAAGATTCCATTTTGCGAGTCGATCAGGCCGGACCGGCGGGAAATATTTGCCGCTTACTGCGATTGAACGCCGCCATTTCGCCAACGCTACTCCCCGGGGCAAGCCTCGAGGATGTCCGAATGTCGCTGCGCTCGGAACTTCGCGCGGCTTGCACAGCCGCGTTGGCACGGGGCTGGCCGGGCGGCGTCCTAATCTCATTGGGGAAACCCCGCAGCAAGCTGCGAGGAATGTCTCAGCATTCAAGCGGCGGTTGTTTCCGGCGCTTCTCCGGCGCGCGCTGCTGCCGGCGGGCAAACGCAACCAACTCACGCCCCCGACAAAATCCGCAGCATATTGACCGGCAGATCGGCAAACTCGATGTAAAGGTAGCGGGCAATAAGCGCACCCGCACCGGCAAACAACATCATGCCGGCCAGCACGCGCACCGGAAAACTGAGAATGAACACGTTCATCTTCGGCACGGCCCGACCGAGCACCGAAAACGCCAGGTTCACGAGGAAATTCAGCGCGATAAAGGGCGCCGCGATGCGCAACCCCAGTTCGATCACATGGGCGGTGGACTGGATCAGGTATTCGGGAGCGACGGACTGAAAGATCGGATGGCCGGGCGCCGCAAGCCGGAAACTGCGGGCAAAGGCCGTGATCGCCGCCAGATGTCCGCCAACCAGAAAGAATAGCAACCCGGCAAAGGTGCCGAGAAACGCGGCCAGTGGCTCATGCGACGGCTCGGGAACTCCCAGGCCTGGTGAAGCGGAGAAGCCGATTTCGGACGTGATGATGCGTCCGGCCATCTCCACCGCGGTAAAGGTCAGCCGGCCGATGAACCCCAGCACAAGGCCCAGAACCACCTCCCCCGCGGCCGCCCGCGCCAGACCCCACTGGTCCGGTGGCAACGCCGCCGACGGCACGATGCCCGCGACCAGTGTCGCCAGGCAGGCACCCAGCGCCACGCGAACGGTCACCGGCAGCGGCCGCCCAGCCAGCGTGGGCAGCAGCATGATGACGCCCAGCGAGCGCAGCAGCACCATCAACCAGGTGAGGAGATATTCAAGGCTCATGGGGCGGGAGCCCGGTCAGCCGGCGCTAGTGCGCCAGCGTCCCCATGCGGCTGATGAATGAAATGGTGAACTCGGAAAGCGTACGCAACAGCCAGGGGGTCAGCAGCAGCAACGCCCCCGCCAGCGCCAGCAACTTCGGCGCAAAAGTCAGCGTGGGTTCCTGCAGGCTCGTGACCGATTGCAGCAGGCTCGTCAGCAGGCCAACCACCAGCATGACGCCCAGAAAGGGCGCGACCACATAGAGCGCGAACATAATGGTGGTCTTGAAAATATCGACGGCGAGTTCGGGATTCATAACGGAAAGATCAGCCGGTGAAGCTTTGCACGAGCGCCTTGACCACCAGATGCCAGCCGTCGACGAGCACAAAGAGCAGCAGCTTGAACGGCAGTGCCACGACCACCGGCGGCATCATCATCATGCCAAGTGACATCAACACGGAGGATACGAGAAAATCAATCACCAGGAATGGCAGAAAAAGCAGAAAGCCCATCTGGAAGGAGGTCTGCAGTTCACTCACCACGAACGCCGGCACGACGACGCGCATCGACAGATCCTTCACCGCCGTCGGACCGAAGCCGCCCAGTTCAAGAAAATATTCCAGGTCGCGGGTGCGGGTCTGTTTCAGCATGAATTCCTTCAACGGCACCGATGCCTTGTCGAGTGCGTCGACCGACGTCATTTTGCCCGCCAGGTAGGGCTGGATGGCCTCTGCGTTCATCCGGTCAAAAACCGGGCCCATCAAAAAAAACGTCAGAAAGAGGGACAAGCCGATGATGATCTGGTTGGAGGGTGCGCTGGGCACCCCGAGCGCCGTGCGCACGAAGCCCAGCACGATGACAATGCGGGTGAAACTGGTCATCAGCAGCACGATCGACGGCGCGAGCGTGAGCAGCGTCATCAGGATCACGATCTGCACGGCCACACTCACATCACCGGAACGCTGTGATCCGTCGAGACCGATGGTCAGGTGGAGTGGATCGGTCTTGCCGGCGGCAGGTGCCGCGGGTGCGACCGCCGGCGGCATGCCTCCCGGCGTGATGGTGGACGACGTCCCGGCATTCTGCTGGGCCTGCCCCGCGGGGGCAAGCACTCCGAAAATCAGCACGGCCAGAGCCCCGGCAAAAAATCCATGGAAGCGTTTCACGGGGATTTGGCAACCGGCGCGCCATCCAGCGGAGTGAGCAGATCGATGCGACCCGGGCAGACGCCGAGCAGGTATTTTTTATCCTCGTAGGAAGCGACCACCAGATACTGGCGGTTGCCAAGCGACTTGGTCTCGGCGATGGCAAGCTTGCGCATGGCTGCGGCCGTTCCCAAGGTGGTTCGACCGCGCCAGAACAGCCAGCCACCGGCCCCGGCCAGCAGAAAGGCGGCCACGAGAATGGAAGCGTACCCCGAACCGCTCCGGGAGGCTGGCTCGGTCCGGGCTCCGGGACTGTGCGGGTAGATCACCACGGCCTCGGCCGCTTTTTCCTGGGCGGAAGCGGGCGGCACTATCGCGGCCACAAACCAAAGCATCCACAGGATGCGGGTTGCCCTGAACGCAGAGAATAATCCCGCACGGTTCATACCGGTGGATAGAATGCCGGATTTCTCTCCCTGCCCAGATTGACGGGCAGGTGCATCGGGCAGCGAATGACGCGGCCGGATCATGCCGGGGGTTTGGCGCTGCCGACGAGTTCGGTGATCTTGATGCCGAAGTTGTCCTCGACCACCACCACCTCACCGTAGGCGACGAGCTTTTCGTTGACGTAAAGGCCGACGGGGTCGCTGGCATGCTGGTTGAGTTGCACGACCGAACCCGGGGCCAGCTCGAGCACTTCGCGCATCGGCAACTGGCAGGAGCCGAGCTGCACGGTGACTTTCACTCTGACATCGAGCACGATATCAAGGGCTTTTTCGTCCATTAGATTAGGCATGATTGGTTTCCTCGGAGGGAAGTTTGCGGGTGAGTTTCACGGCGATCCGGTCGGTATCAAGGCCGACGGTACCGGTAAATCTGGGCAGGCCGTTAAGCAGCACGGCAGTCTCCTGGAGGTGCGCGGCAGGCATCTCCAGCACATCGCCGATCCGGAGGCTGAAAATCTCCCGGAGACTCAGCTCAAACGCCTGCCACTCGGCCCGCACGGGCACGGTGATCTGGTCGTAGCTCTTCTGCCAGCTGGAATGTTTTTCAACCTGCGAAATGGTGGCGTCCTTCTGGCGGCGCGCCTGCATCTTTTTGACCAGCGGTTCGATGGTGTAATAGGGCACGCCGATCTGGATCGGCTCGGTGCAGTCGCCAAAAGTCACTTCCAGGGAAAGGACGAGCATGACGGCGTCCTTCGGCGAGGTCTGGAGATAGTGGCCGTTGTTTTCATGGCCGATGATGAATCCGCGCAGCTCCTGCTCGCCTTTCCACTGGCCGCACCACTCCTCGAGAATGATCTGGACGACATCCTCCAGCAGGGCGACTTCGATTTCGGTCAGGTAACGCTCGGCTTTCACCGAGTGGCCCCGGCCGCCCAGCAGGCGGTCGGCGATGGTCAGGGCCAGACGGGGATTGATGTCGAGGATGCCGACGCCGATCAGCGGCTCGGCCTTGAACAGGCAGAGATGGGTGGGGCTGGGCAGCGCCTCGGTGAACTTGCTGTAGGTCGCCGTGGTGAGTTTGGCCAGCTTCAGGGTCAGCTCCATGCGCAGAAACAGCGACAGGCGTGCGCTCAGGTAACGGACGAATTCCTCATGCAGGGCCCGGAGCCGGCGCAACTCGCCATCGGAGAGAAAAACCGGATTGCGGAAATCATAGGCCTCGACCTTGAGGCTGGTGCCGGGGGCCGTCCGCTGGCCGTCCGCCCGCAGGAAGTGACTCTTCAGCGCCGGCAGATCGTTCGTCTGGGCCAGCAGCCGGTCGATCTCGGACTGGTCGAGTGAATCAGTGGTGGGGTTAAGCGGTTCCTCGGCCATGGTCGGTCAGGTTACTGCACCACGAAATCGGAAAAATAAACCTGGTCCGCCACGCGATGACCGAGCGCCTGGTTATAGGCCTGGACCAGTTTCTCCCGGAGGACGTTTTTGGCCCCGGGTTCCTCGAGGTCGGCGAGCGAAAGCGACGAAAGCACATTGAGCGTGATATCCGTGAGTTTGGCCTTCTGGCCGTCGAAGGTGCTCTTGATGTTCGCATCAATGCCGGTGACGATGAAGGAAGTCTTCAGGTAGCGTGTGCCCATGGTGCCGGCCAGGTTCACGACCACGTTCTGGAATTCATAGGTTGCGGGATTGACCGTGTCCTTGCCGCCCTTGGCGCCCTTCCCGCCCGCCTCACCCTTGGCTTCGGGCACCGGTGCCGGTGCGGCATGTTCCTCCGCCACCTCGCTCACCTTGACCGTGGCAAGTTTTTTCTGGATGCGGGGCAGCAGCACAAACTCGCCGACAACCCAGCTGAGCACGGGCGCCAGCACCACGGCCGCAATGACCGGGATCCAGGGAGCCAGAGCCGCGCTTTTTGAAGCGGAGGCCGCGGGAGCCGCGGGCGTGGCAGGAGTGGCGGCGGCCGCAGCGGCGGCAGCGGGAGTGGCAGAGGCTTCGGCTTTGGTGGCCATGGTAAGAATGAGCCGGTCCGGCTCAACGGGTCTTCAGGTTGACGATGTCCTCGAGCAGGGTGTCGGACACCGTGATCAGGCGCGAACCGGCCTGGAAGCTGCGCTGCGTGGTGATCAGATCCGAGAACTGCTGGGTCAGATCGACGTTGGAAAGTTCAAGTACGCCGGACTGGACAGAGCCGAGGCCGTTTGTGCCCGGTGCGTTGATGCCCCCAGCTTGAAGCGCAAAACTTCCAGAGGCCGCTCCCACCGGGCCGGCCGCAAGCATGCCGGAAAATAGATTGTTGCCCTCTTTCACCAGCGCCGACTGGTTGGCGTAAACTTGGAGTTCCACCTGGTTGTTGGTGGCGGAAGTGCCGTCCGAGTAGAATTCCACCACGTTGCCACCCTTGTCGATGGTCACGGACTGGAGCTGGGCGCCAGACGGCGGCGTGCCGAGCTGGATATCACCCACGGTGCCGAGCCCGGCACCGGTGAGGCCCTGCACCCGGTAGCCCTGGGCGGTTACCAGGTATCCCTTGTTGTCCCAACTGAAAGTGCCGTCACGCGTTGCGTAGACGGTGCCATCCGTGGGGTTCTTCACCTGGAAATAACCTTCACCAGAAATGCCCAGATCGGAGCCCTGCCCCGTGGTCTCCATGGATCCTTGGGTGAAATTGGTGCTGATGCCGGCCAGTTTCACGCCCGTGCCGACTGAAATGCCCGGGACGCTGGATGCGCTCGGCGAAGAGCGCTGGAGAATGTTGCTGAAGCTGTCGGAATATTCCGCGCTGCTGCTCTTGAAGCCCGTGGTGTTCACGTTGGCGATGTTGTTGCCGATGACTTCGAGGCCTTTCATGAAAGTACGCAGGGCGCTGACGCCGCTGCCCAATGTGCCGATGAGTGACATGGTGGAGTAGTGGTTGAGGATTAGGCTCCGCCGGCATTGGCCGATGGCGTCGCGGTGGTTGCAGGGGTGGAAGCAGTGCCGGGCTGAACAAAGAGCACCGAGGAAATCGAATAGGGGTTGTTGTTGACGACGATCTTGGGCCCGGTGCTGTCCACCTGCACGCCGCTGACGATGCCGGAGGCCGTGCCCCCGTTGCCGTCATCCACTGTCACCATCTGGCCCAGATAGCTGTTGGCTGCCACGAGATCCTGGGTCGCGCTGAGCTTGGTCATCTGCGTGGTCATGGTCTGGGTTTGCTGCAGCGAGGTGAACTGCGCCATCTGGGCGATGAACGCGGTGTCATCCATCGGCTTCAGGGGATCCTGGCTCTGGAATTGGACGGCCAAAAGTTTCATGAAATCGGCGGAGCCGAGCGTCTGGGGGGCATTAACCACCGGCACAGTCGTTGTATTGTTCTGCGTGGATGAAACAGGGGTGACAGTCATGGTAGAATCAGGCGAATGCCTGGAGCAAGGGAGTGGAACCGGGGGTGGCAGTGGCGGCCGAGACGGACTCAACCGCCACTGGATCTGAAAAATCTGGCATGAGGGCAGAAGCGACGGGTTCCGGAGCCGCCTGGCCGCGTTGGTGCGGGGCCCCCTGACCAAGCGAGCTGAAAGCAGATTGGTCTCCGCCAGTCGGGGATGAATTGAAAACCGGTTCCGCAAGGCGTATTTCGCGACCGACCGCAGACGGGACCACGGCCTGCCACTCTTGCGTGAGGGCAGAACGCATCTCGGCCGATTCGGTGTGAAAGGTCGTGTGCACCGTGCCATCTTTAAGCTCCACGCGGAGGGCGAGCCGCTCGTCGCCCACATGAAATTGAAGATCGAGCATTTTCTGCCCCAGACCTTCGTGACGATCCAGTGCGGTAATCGCGGTAACCACGGCCGCCATTGTTTCGCGCAGAGTCGCCGTGGGAGCCGGAGCCTCCGGAGCAAAGCTCAAAACCGGTCGCGTATCGCTCGACACCGCTCCAACCGCCACCAGCTCGGTGGTGGCAACGGTCTTCGAACGGTTGGGCAGGACAGCAGGCATAACGCCAGCCATGTGAGCAACGCTAATGCCAACACTGGCAGCCGGCATGGTAACAGCCGTGTAACCAGTGTTTAGAAAATCTTTTTTATCAGCCAGGTCAGCCACCGGGAATGTTTCCGGCGACAAGGTTGGTGCAGCGGCAATTTTTTCCGTCACGAGTGTATTGCCGACCAGCAAAGGCTGACGCACTGACTGATCCGTGGCAACGAGCGGCGCGCATTGCCCGGTGGCCGCTGGCAGCACAGACTGCATGGTGGCAACGGACCGGACCGTGGGATCCGCCGGCAGATCCGCCGGCATGATTCCGATGCCAGTGGATGCGGTCGGCATTCCCTTGGCGGTGGCAACTACCTGCGCTGACTTGCCCGGCGGGACCGGCGTGACCGTGAAAAATCCCGGAGCGGACGGGACAAATGCTCGGGAAGAAGGCGAAGCGAAGAAGACTGAAACCAGCGCCGGGGTGGAAGCCGCGACCTGCCCCGTTCCAACCGTGTCGGTCACCGGCATCACCGGAGGGGGAGGCGTCACCGCAGGCATCCAAAAGGAAGCAACCAGGATGGCCGCGTTTTTTTCGGCGTCCGTGGTTTCCTCTTTGGCCGCCGGCTTGGGTGTTGTTCCAGCCTCGGGGAGAAATTGATCAAACGAGACGACGGCGGAGCCCGCCGGGAGTTGCCCGGGAACTCCGCTCACGGGATTTGCCGCACCGGCGCTGGCCGTGGGGCCGGCGGGTTCTGGAGAAACGGGAACGGGAAGGGAAAGTTGCATGGTATCTAATGCATTTCCCTCCGTGGAGTGCGACCGCCCGGTCCGTGGGCGGCGGAATGTGGGCTTAAGGATTCGAGGCGGTCTTGGTGGAGCGGATGAGGCGGAGGCGGTCGGACAGCAGCGCGGCCCGGCGGGCCAGTGTACCGTCGGCCCCGATGGTGCGGCTCATTTCCTCGAAAATGGGTGCCACGACATCGGGTTTCATCATGGAGAGAATCTTGACGACCATTACATCGTCCATCTCGCGGATGATGGCGACCGCCGCTTTGGGCGTGAGATTGGTGTAAGTCTGGGCGAGGATGCGGATGTTCTTTATTTCATCCGCGTTGATTTCGATGACCTTGGTGGCGATTTCCTGGCGGAGCCCCTCGATCTCGGTGCGGATTTTGTTCAGCTCCTGCCGCTCGGCGGCGAGCTGGGTTTCCCGGCGGTCAAGCTGTTCGGCCTGCAGATGCAGCCGGTCGCGCTCCCCTTTCAGTTCACTGGCGAGATTCTCGATCTCGATGGTCCAGAAGTTCCAGCCGCGTTCGCGCTCATCACCGCCGAGCGCATCCTTGTGCGGCACGAGCCGGACCGCGTGTTCAAGGGCAGCCTCGGCGGCACGCCAGAAGGGCAGCAGGCCGGTGCCCAGACCCACGGTGAGTCCCAGGGCGGCGGCCACAAAGGGATTGGCGAGCTTGCTCATGAAGCCGCCACGGTGGAAGCCGCGAGCCGGCGCGCGACCCGGTACCCGGCAAGTTCATCGAGCTCGAGCTGCGCCTCACGTTCGTTCTCCCGCCGGTGGAGGGTGCGCGCCTTCTGTTCGAGTTTCTCCACCACCTTCACGGCGCGGTGTGATTCCATGTATTCCTGACGGCGCTGCTCCATGGCCGTGCGGGCCTCGATCAACTGGCGTTCCGCCTTCATCCCCTCGGCGCAGACGCGGCGATAGGCGCTCCAAAAGCTGATCTCGTCCGCCACCTTGAACGATCCGCGGCGGCCGTCATGCAGAATGATTTCGAGCTCGTGGCGCTGGGCCCGGATGGAGGCGAGGTATTCTTCGGCCTTGACGTAGGTGCGCGCAGAAGCCGCAAAGGCCAGCCGCGCCCGTGCCTGACGGTGCGCACGGAGAACGGCCACGGGCCGCAGGGGGAACCGGAATGTTTTCATGGCGTGAGGATTCGTTTGAGGGTGGCGTAGCTTTCCGCACGGGCGGTGTGCTCGTGCACGGTTTGACGGGAAAATTTTCCGAGCGGCTCATGCAACGCGATGGCCAGGTCGAGCGCCGCATTTGCGCCCTTCTGGTAGGCGCCGATGGACACGAGGTCCTCGTTTTTGCGGTAAAGCGCGAGATGTTCCCGCGCCCGTGCGGCCAAGGCAACCTCCCCGGGCGTGCAGATGTCCTGCGTCAGGCGGCTGACGCTTTCGAGCACATCAATGGCCGGGTAATGGTTGAAATGCGCCAGGTGGCGCGAAAGGACCAGATGCCCGTCGAGGATGCCGCGCACGGCATCGGCCACGGGTTCGTTCATGTCATCGCCCTCGACCAGCACGGTGTAGAGCGCGGTGATGACGCCGCGTTCGCCGGCGCCGGAGCGCTCCAGCAGTCGGGGCAGCAAGGCAAAGACCGAGGGGGTGTATCCGCGGCTGGCGGGCGGCTCGCCGATGGCCAGGCCGATCTCGCGCTGCGCCATCGCAAACCGGGTGACCGAGTCCATGAGGAGCAGCACATTCTTGCCCTGGTTGCGCCAGGCCTCGGCGATGGCCGTGGCGGTGAAGGCGGCGCGCAGGCGCAGCGGCGCGGGCTGGTCGGATGTGGCAACCACCACCACCGAGCGCTTCAGACCCTCGGGGCCGAGGTCCTTTTCCAAAAATTCCCGGACTTCCCGGCCGCGCTCGCCCACGAGGGCGACAACGACAACATCGGCTTCCGCCCCGCGGGCAATCATGCCCAACAGCGTGGACTTGCCCACGCCGGAGCCGGCGAACAGGCCGAGGCGCTGGCCGCAGCCCAGCGGCACGAAGGCATCGATGGCGCGCACCCCGGTGCCAAACGGCGTGCGGATGCGCTGGCGGCGGAGCGGATGGGGCGGCTTTCCGGTGGTGTAATCTTTTTGCTCGACCGGCAACAGCCCACGGCCGTCAAACGGCCGGCCGAGTGCATCCAGCACGCGGCCCAGCATTTCCGGACCGGGACGCGGCAGCGGCGGCCGGTCGAAAGCTGCCACTTCGCAGCCGACGTGCAGGCCATTGGTATCACCCAACGGCATGAGCAGAACCCGGTGTTCACGGAAACCGACCACCTCAGCCTGCACGGAAAAATCGGCACGGGGCGAACGCAGCAGGCAGAGTTCCCCGAGGCCAACGTTGGGCCCGTCGGACTCGATGATCAGGCCCGTGACTGCGGTGACGGTGCCGAGCCGCTGCACAGAGGGCAGGTGCCGCACCTGGGAGCGGACGGCCTCGATGAGCGGTGTGACGGAAACATTCATGCGACAGCCAGGGCGTGGGAGAGAGCGTCCAGCTTGGTCTGCTGGCGGGCATCGGTGAGGCCGAAGCGGCTGCGCACCTGGCAATCGCCGGGAACGAGCGCCGGATCCGGGCGGATTTGCAGGCCGGGATAGCGCTCAAGCCAGCCAGGATTCAACTGGTTGAACAGCCCGGCATCGCGCGGACAAAGGATGAGCTCAAGGTTTTCGCGTTCGGGAAAAAGCTGGTCGAGCGCATCGCGACAGAGACGCTCAATCGTCTCGGCGGGCGGCTCATAGCCGGCGAGGAGATGCCGGGCGATGTCCAAGGCAAGCGCGGGCAATGCCTCCCGCAGCTGTTTCATCAACCCGGCCTCGAGCTGGGCCAGTTGCGGCATCACATTGCCGCTCAGGTGGGCCACCTCGGCGCGGATCTCGACCATCTGCTGGTCGGCCAAGGCGCGGGCCGCATCCACGCCGCGCCGGTAGGAGGCTTCGCCATGGGCGCTGTATTCCGCCTCGGTGTAGAGGCGCCCGGCCTGGCCCGGCGAGATGGTGCCGGTCAGCGGGCGGTCGAAGGGAATGAGCTTGGTGTGGGCCATGGGGGCGTCAGGCAACGAGGCTTTCGGAACCTTCGGAATCGAGGGTGATCGCCCCTTCCTCCTCGAGGCGGCGAACCACCTGGATGATGGCATCCTGCGCGGTCTCGACATCCTTGAGCCGGACCGGTCCGAGGAGATCGATCTCCTCCCGCAGGCTTTCCGCCGCGCGTTTGGAGATGGAGGCGTAGATTTTTTCCCGGAGCGCCGTGCTGGCCGACTTCATCGACACACCGAGGTTGGCCGAGTCGACCTCGCGCAAAACGCGCTGGAGGTCGGCGGGCTGCAGGCGGCAAAGCTCCTCAAAGCTGAACATCTTCTTGCGGATGGCGGCGCCGAGCTGGGCATTGCGCTCCTCGAGGCGGCCGAGCAGGGTCTTCGACATGTCCTTGTCCAACTCGTTGAGCAGGTCGGCCACGGCGCGCACGCCGCCGCTGCGATGGAAGGAGGGCCGCGCCTTGCTGTCAAAATGCTTGCCCAGCGCCCGGACGATCTTGGAAACCAGGTCCAGCGACGTTGACTCGATGGTGCCGAGGCGCTCGACCACATCCTCGCGCATCTCGGGGCTGAGCAGCGAGAAAACCTCCGAGGCCTTGGCGGTATCGAGGTAGGACAGCACGAAGGAAATTGTCTGGGGCTGCTCGGACTTGATGAGATTGTAGATCTGGCGGCCCTCCATCTCGCTGATGTCCTTGATGACATCGACCGACGTGCCGACCGGACCGACGCGACCAATGATGGCCGAGGCCTTGAAGTCACCCTTGGCGATCTCCAACGTGCGCTGCGCGTACGGCAGGCCGCCGAGCGCGGCATTGACACTCAGGGCCACGATGCCGCCGAATTCGTCCATGACCTGTTTTTGCACGTTTTCGGGGATCATCGGGAACGTGGACATCTCGCGGCAAAGCAGCTCGATGGTGGCGTCATCCAGATGCTTCAGCACCTCGGCGGCGGCGTCCGGACCGACCACGATAAGGAAGACCGCGAGTCGCTGCTGCCGGGAAAGTTTCGGGTAGTCGATTTCGGCCATGGTGTCAGTTTTTGTTGCTGGCGGACGTGGCGACCCAGTCGCGCAACGCCACACCAATGTTGGCCGGTTTGTTCCGGATAAGCTGGTTGAGCATCTCGGGCGTCACACCGTTGGAATGGGGCAGCGCCCGGCCCATCGCTTCCGGCGGCAGCGCGAGCACCTCGAGGGGCACCGGCTCGGGCTTCTGCCGGGAAAGCATGCGGAGGAAAAAGCCGAAGACGAGGATCGCGATTCCGACCGCAGCCCAGCGGCTGGCGGCCTCGACCCAGCCCATCCAGCGGTTTTCACTCTGGATGGCGGCAATCTGTGCGGGCAGGTGCTCCACGGATTGAAAAGGCACTTCCTGCAATGAAACGAGGGAATCAAGCGACTGGCCGGCGACGGGCTTGAGGCCAAGCGCATTGAGCACGATCTGGCGAAGGGCATTGAGTTCCTCCGGCGTACGCTTGGCGGCGGGCGTCTCAGTGGCCGGGGTGCTGCCCGCGACGGCCGGAACAGCCGGGCGTTGGGCGATGAACACCGCCGCACTGAGATTCTTCACCGTGCCGGGATTGCGGGTGACATTGGTCGTGACGCGGTTGATCTCGTAAGTGGTGGTACGGTTCTTGCGATTCTGCTCGGTGGTGGAGGTCGGGCGGGTGGCGGCCTCGGTGGCGGCGGGGGCCTTTTCCGGGGTGTTCGCGCTGACGCCGACCGCACCACCCGTGGTCCGCTGCTCGGTGGCGTTGGAGACATCCTCGGTGATAGTCTGCGAGCGCACGACCTGGCCGTCCGGATCGTATTTCTCCTGCGTGGACGTCGTCGACTCGGTTTCAATCTCGGCCGAGACACGCACGACGGCGTTGCCGGGACCGATGACCTGTGCGAGCATGGTTTCAACCTTCTTGGAAAGATAATCCTCCACCTGTTGCCGGTAGCGCATCTGGCTGGAGGCGGTGCCCAGCGCGGGATCCTGCTTCAATTCGTCGGAGAGCACATGGCCGCGGTTGTCGACCACGGCGACGAGATCGGGTTGCAGACCCTGCACCGAGTTGGCCACGAGGTTGCGGATCGCATTGACCTGCTCGGTTTCAAGGTGGCCGCCGCCGACGTCCACAAAGACGGAAGCGGATGGCTTGACGCCCTGCTCGGTGAGGAGAAGCCGGTTTTCGGGCTGCACGATCATCACGCGGGCGGCGCGGACGCCCTGCAACTGGGTGATGGTGCGGGCGAGCTCACCCTGGATGGCGCGCAGATAGTTGGTGCGCTGTACGAAGTCGGAGAGACCGAACTGCCCTTTGTCGAAGATTTCAAAACCAACGCCATCGCCGCTGGGCAGGCCCTTCGCCGCGAGATCCATGCGAAGCTTGTAGACCTGGTCGGAGGGAACCTGCACCGCCGTGCCACCGGCGGTGACCTGGTGGGGAATGTTCAGAGTCTCAAGGTGGCTGATGACGGCGGCGGCGTCCTTTTCGCTCATGCGCGCATAGAGCAGCTGGTAATCGGGCCGGCGCGACCAGACCACCACGGCAATGAGGCCGCCGAGCACGGCCAGCGAGGCGACCACGAGCGAGACCCGCTGGTTGAGGCCGAGTTCACCCCAGAGGGCGAGGAGGGATTTGGCGAAATTATTCATTTATAAAGTCCGGGCGGAGTTTCACACCGACATGCGCATAAGTTCCTGGTAGGAATCGATGAGCTTGTTGCGCACCTCGACCATGAGGGAAAACGAGACCCCGGCCTCCTGCATCGCGATGACGCTCTGGTGCAGCTGGTCGCTTTCACCGAGCAGCACGCGCTTGGTGATCGCCTGGGCGTCAGCCTGTTTGGCATCGACCGAGGCGACGAGGCCGTCGAGCAGGTGGCCGAAACCGTCGGCGGGTGTGGTCCCGGCCGGCGTCAGGTGCACTCCGGGCAGCGTGGGCAGCGGAGCATCAACCCGGGTGAGCGGGGTGGCGCCGGAGAGCATGGGAGTGACGGAGCCGACGGGAGACATGCGATGAATTCAGCGGCGCGAAACAGCGGTCATTTGCCGATGTCCAGGGTTCGCAGCGCCATCTGGCGGGCGTTTTTGACGACAGAGAGGTTGGCCTCGTAGGTGCGCGAGGCGGTGATCAGATCCACCATTTCCTGCGAGAGATTGACGTTGGGCATCATCACCAGACCGTCAGCCGTCGCGTCGGGATGCTGGGGGTTGTATATTTGCTGGCCGGGCGTGTGGTCCGTGCTGACTTGGGCGACCCGGACACTCTGCAGCGATCCGCCCGTGGTACCTTGATTGCGAACCAGCTCGGTTTCAAATGACACGACCTGGCGTTGGTAGGGGCCGCCACTCGCGGTGCGGGTAGTCTGGGCGTTGGCGATGTTCTGGGCAACGATGTCGAGCCGGGTCTTCTGGGCCGCCAGGGCGCTGGCGCTGATGTCAATTCCGGAAATTAGATTCATGGGGTAAGGCGGACGGAGCCGAATCAGCCGGTGCGGCCGGTGATGGCCATTTTCAGCTGCTTGATGTTTTGGGTGATGATTTCCGTGAGGTATTGGTGCTCGACGGCGTTGCGGTTCATCGCGAGCAACTCGTGCTCGATCTCCACGGAATTGCCATCGGGGCGGAGGGACCGGGCGGAGGGATCCTCGGCAATCTGCGGATTGAGGGTGGAGGCGGTCGCAGGAAGATCGCCGGCAGCCAGCCGGGCTTTCAACTGGGCGGCAAAATCGGGCGAGACGTCGACCCGGTGGTAGCCCGGGGTTTCGGCATTGGCGACGTTGGCCGCGATGGCCTCCTGCCGCACCACCGCGGCATCGAGGAGCTTCCGGGCCAGGACGTAATTGTCAGACTGGAAGATGGGATCGACCATTTGCGTTCAGCCGTAACGCAACCGCCATGCCAGTATGTTTCTTGAAACCCGAAC
Source organism: uncultured Oleiharenicola sp. (assembly GCA_964492635.1). Taxonomy (GTDB): domain Bacteria; phylum Verrucomicrobiota; class Verrucomicrobiia; order Opitutales; family Opitutaceae; genus Lacunisphaera. The sequence continues at coordinate 45,451 of CAZBLQ010000002.1, read as the reverse complement.
CCGCTATTTTTCAGGGAGATAAAATTTTCTCCAGCACGTCCGCCGGCTGATTCCCAAAGCACTGCGCTGGACCACCGGCCGGCCGGGCAATTTTTGCCGCCCGTAGAAAACGCCCGCACGACAATGCTTCATTTGGGTGGAATTGCGTCGATACAAAGTGCGACCCCATGAGGGAAAACGAATTCGAATTCATCCGCGGCCTCGTTTACGAGCACAGTCGCATCAACCTCGGACCGGACAAGCGCGAGCTCGTGTCCGCGCGCCTCGGCAAGCGCCTGCGCGCCACCAATCAGGCGACCGTGGGCGACTACTGCCATCTTCTGCAAAACCAGCGGGACGGCGAGGAGCTGGCGCACCTGATTGATGCCATCTCGACCAACCACACCTTTTTCTTCCGGGAAGCTGCGCATTTCGACTTTCTGCAGCAGGTGGTCGTGCCCGAGATGCAAGCCCGGGCCCACCAGGAACACTGGCCGCAATTCAAGATCTGGAGTGCCGCCTGTTCCTCGGGGGAGGAACCCTACTCCATTGCGATGACCCTTGACGAGTGCCTGGGCGACACCTGGTCGTGGCACATCGCGGCCACCGATATCTCCAAGATCGTCCTGGACCGGGCCCGGGCCGCGATCTATCGCGAGGAAACGGTCGACAAGCTCGCCCCGGCGCTCATCAGCAATTATTTCCAGCGGGGCTTCGGCCCGCAAGCGGGCAACTACCGGATCAAACCCGCGCTCCAGGCCGGCATCGCGTTCCGGCACCTGAACCTGCTCGAGGGCAAACCGCCATTTCGCGATCCCTTCCACGTTATTTTCTGCCGCAACGTGATGATTTATTTCGACCGGCCGACCCACGCCGAGCTGGTGCAAAAACTCACGCACTGCCTCGTGCCCGGCGGCTATCTTTTCGTTGGCCACTCGGAAAGCCTCACCGGCATCCGGCACTCGCTCCTGAGCGTCTGCCCCGCCGTCTACCAGCGTCCCCTTGCTGCTTAGTCCCATGCCGCCCCGGAGAATACGTGTCCTGATCATCGATGATTCCGCCGTGGTCCGCCGGATGGAGGCGGAGGCGTTGCGCCACGATCCTGAAATCGAGGTCGTCGGCACGGCCACTGATCCCTACGACGCACGCGACAAGATCAAGGAGCTCAGCCCCGATGTCATCACACTTGATATCGAGATGCCGCGCATGGACGGGCTCACTTTTCTCGAGATCCTCATGCAGCGCCGGCCGACACCGGTGATTGTCCTGAGCTCACTTTCCCAGCGCGGTTCGGAACACGCTTTGGAGGCGCTCCGGCTGGGCGCCTGCGATGTGCTCGGCAAACCCGATGGCCCCTTTTCCCTCGAAGATCTCGGCGGGCAGTTGATCATCAAGATCAAGGCTGCCGCCGGCACCTGCCTGCGCGCAATGCCGCCCGCAGGGCGCGTCCCCCGCCCCGGGCCGCACGAGGCGGTCGCACCCGCCCCGGTCCAGCCTTTCGACCCACGCGCCCTCATCCTGCTCGGCGCCTCGACCGGCGGGACGGAAGCATTGCGCGAAATCATCACGCGCCTGCCACCCAACCTGCCCGGCATCGCCATCGTGCAGCATATTCCGGCGTTGTTTTCCCGCGCCTTTGCCGACCGCCTGCGCAGCCTCAGCACGCTTGATGTTCGCGAAGCGGTCGACGGCGACCGGCTCGCACCGGGCGTTGCGCTGGTCGCCCCGGGCGATTTTCACCTCCTGCTGCAATGGCAGTTCGACCATTATCGCGTGCGGGTGGCCGCCGGACCGCAGATCTGGCATCAGCGCCCGGCAGTGGACCTGCTTTTCAAATCCGCCGCCGACTGCGGCGCGGCCCCGCACACCATTGCGGGTTTGCTCACCGGCATGGGCAAGGACGGGGCGGAATCCCTGCTGCGTCTCCGGGAGAGAGGGGCCACCACTTTTGCCCAGGACGAACACTCCTCGGCTGTCTATGGCATGCCCCGCGTTGCCTGGGAAATTGGCGCGGCGCAGCGCCAGCTTCCGCTTGGCCAGGTTGCCGATTTCATCACCAACCAGTTCGTCCTCAACTCCGCGGCGCAGCCCGTCGCCGCCCACTCCGCATGAGCCTTTCCGACTCCCCCGCCGAACAGCCCGCCATCCTCGTCGTCGACGACGAGCCCTTTGTCCTTTCCGCCCTCAAGGAAACCCTTGAGCGCGAGAACTACCACGTCGTCGCCGTCCCCAGTCCCCTCAAGGCCCTGACCATCCTGGCCGAGCGCGACTTCGCCGTCATCATCTCCGACCAGCGCATGCCCGAAATGATGGGCCTCGATTTCCTCATCGAAAGCAAGCGGCTCCGGCCCAATACCTCGCGCATCCTCATCACCGCGGTGCTCTCGCTGCCCACGCTGGTGGACTCGATCAACAAGGGTGAAATTTTCCGTTTTATCGCCAAACCCTGGTTGCGGGAGGAACTGACCGCCACGGTCCGCAACGCCATTCACCGCTACGAGCTCATCACCCACAACACTGCACTGCAGGCCGAGGCCCTCCGCCTGAACGCTGAGCTGAAGGTCGCGAATACCACGCTGGAGGCCAAGGTAAGCGACCTCGAGCAGCAGCGCCAGCAGCTCGACATCCTCAATCGCGAGCTGGCCACCTCCTACGAGCATTCCCTCGAACTCTGCCGCCGCATTCTCACCACCTTCGATCCCGTCCTCGGCGGCCAGGCCAAGACACTGGTTGATGTCTGCTCCCGCATGGCGGAAACGGAGCACTTCACCGAGGAGGAGCGCCGGGTCCTCCGGTCGGCCCCGCTGCTGTGTGATCTCGGTCTGATCGGCATCCCGCGCGAACTGTTCCGCGCCTTCCGCACCCATCCCGAGCGCCTGACCGAACGCGAGCGCGCCATGCTCAGCAATCACCCTGTATTCTCGCAGACTCTCGCCACCTATGTCGACAGCCGGCCCGCCCTCGGCGAAACCATCCGTGCCCACCACGAACGTTTCGACGGCCGCGGCTACCCCGATGGCCTCGCCGGCAAGAACATCCCCTGGACCGCCCGCTGTCTCGCGGTCGCGGTGGACTTCGTCGAATCCGGTCTGCCCAAGCAGGCGGCACTCGATGCGCTGCTGGCCGGTTCCGGGCAGGCCTACGACCCGGAGGCGGTGCGGTTGTTCTTGAAAGTCACCCAGCTCGCCCGGCTGCCCCGCCAGGTGCGCGAAATCATGCTGGAGGAACTCGAGGCCGGCATGGTGCTCGCCAGCGGCATCTACAGCCCGCACGGCCTGCTGCTCATCGGCGAAGGGCAGGAACTTGGCCCCGCCACCATCGCGAAAATCCGCAGCCACAACCAGATCACCCCCATCCAGCAGCGCCTGCTGGTCTATTTGTGAGCGGTCCGGCCCGCTGGCCGCGAGAACCGCTTAATTTTCATCCGGCCCGGGTCGTTAATCTATCTGCCCCCGGTGTCTCTTTCACCCGGGCGCTCACCTTCATGTCATTTCTCACCATCAGTCCGACGGTTGGCACCCCGGCCCAACCCGGAATTTGACCATGGGCCCGCCGCTGCATGCCAACCTCTTTGCCCAGCGCGTCATTGTGGGTGTCGGGGACATGGCGGTGTCCAACAATCCACAGGTGATCCTCAGCACCTATGCGCTGGGTTCCTGCATCGGAGTCATTGCCTACGATCCGGTCGGCAAAGTCGGCGGCATCCTGCATCTCCTGCTGCCCGACTCCACCATCTCGCCGGATAAAGCTGCCCGGCAGCCCGCCATGTTTGCCAACACCGGGCTGCCCCTGCTCTTCAAGGCGATGGCCGGCCTGAAGGCCGAACGCCAGCGCCTGCGCATATTCGTGGCGGGCGGCGCCGGAATGCTCAGCGGCCAGGATCCGTTCAAGATCGGCGAACGCAACTCGACCGTAACCTTTGAGTTTCTTTCAAAAAACAACCTGCCCGTGTGCCACCGGGATGTCGGTGGCTCGATCAACCGCACCATTCATCTCGAGATCGGCAGCGGCGCCATCAACCTGAAAACTCCACTCGCCAACGAGCAATTCAGCCTCGCGGCGTAAGCTCCGCCCCGAATTTTTCGGTGGGGCCTTGGACCTGGCCTCAAGGCCGCTTGGCCCTACAGCGGTGCCGCCGTCGGATTTTTCAGCACGAACTGGAAAGCGCGGACGACATCCTTCTTGGTCATCGGCTTTTGCAGGAAGGCAAGCCGGCCGGGTTCCTCTACAACGCGCGCCATCTCTTCCGGCACCCCACTCATGACCACAATGCGCACCTCGGGATTGATGGTCCTCAGAGTCTGGATGACTTCCGCGCCCTGCATGGCGGGCATTTTCATGTCGGTGAGCACTACGAGCACCTTTTTCTGATGTTCGCGGTAGAGTGCCAGCCCGACCGTGCCATTCTCCGCCATGAGAGTGTGATAGCCGAGAAATTCCAGCAGCTTCTGCACAAGTTCGCGCACGTCGGCATCATCCTCGATGACCAGAATGGTTTCTCTGGTTGCACGCGACGGCGGCGCGGTATGCGAGACCTTGGGATAGGGACTGGCATGAGGCACAAGCTGGATACGGGTAGGGTCGAGAGATTGGGTCATGGGTGGTGGATATGCGTGACTTAAGGTGGTCGGAATTCGCAGCATGTAAAGACCCAGTCATTCAATCGCACTGCCGCTTTTTTCTTGGACAACCTTGGGGGCTTCGCCTGTTTGTAATATAATACGTTACAAACAACCTGCGGCAAGAATCGGAGAGCCCCGATGCATTCTCCGATAAATCAGGGCAATCTCAGTGCGGCCCCGTCCGCTCGCCTTTCCTGTTCAGGCGGTGGCCCGGCTGTCGAGTAACGCCCGCAAACGTCGGCCCACCTCTTCAAGCGCATAGGGCTTTTGCACGAAATTCCCCTGGCCAAGGCCCTGTAACTCGCGGCGCGCATCGGCGTTCAAATTGCCGCTGAGGATCAGCACCTTGAGATCGGGCCGGCCCATCCGGATGACCTTGAAGACATCGATGCCGTTGGCGCCGGGCATGTTCAAGTCGAGCAGCACGGCGTCGAGCGGTTGCTCATTGCGACTCAGGCAATCGATGGCCTCGAGACCATTGGCCGCAGTGACAACGTGGTAGCCCCGGGACGTGAGAGTGGCCTCGAGCAGTCGGCGAAGTGACACCTCGTCGTCCACTACCAGCACGGTCTCGGTGCCACTGGGAAATTCGCCCACGGTTCTGATGGCGGGCATGACAACAGTTTCCTCCGCCAGCGGCAGACCGGTCAGAAAGGCGCTGCCCGCGCCGGGCTTGCTCTCCACCTCGATGAAACCCTTGTGGCTGGTCACAATGCCGTAAACCACGGCCAGTCCGAGGCCCGTGCCCTGGCTGCCCGGTTTGGTGGTGAAAAACGGCTCGAAGAGGCGCGCCCGAACCTCCGGGGTCATCCCGGTCCCGGTGTCGGCCACCCTCAGGCAGGCGTAGGTCTTGGCCGGATCCACCCCGATGACACCCGGGAAATCAGCGCCGTTGCGCACCTGCGTGCTGACGGTGATGGTGCCGCCCTGGGGCATCGCATCACGCGCATTGACGCAGAGGTTGAGCAGAATCTGCTGGACCTGGTTCTGGTCGGCGAGGAGGTGCGGCAGTTTTTCCGCGAGCCGCACGTCAAACGCCACCGTGCGGGGAAAAGTCTCGGCCAGCAGTGCCACAAGTTCACGCACCTGGTGGTTGAGGTCGAACGGCGCAAACCGCACCTCATTCTTGCGGCTGAAGGTCAGGATCTGCCGGACCAGCCCGCTGGCGCGCTGGGCGGCCCGGTGAATCTCCTGCATGCTCTTGCGCACCTGCGCGGCCTCGGAGTTGTGGATGAGGCAGAACTCGGCGTAGCCGTTGATAATGGCAAGCAGGTTGTTGAAATCGTGGGCGATGCCTCCCGCCAGGGTGCCGAGGCTCTCCATTTTCTGGGCCTGCCGCAGCTCCTGCTCGAGTCGTTTGCGCTCCGTGATGTCCTCGCGCAGGCAAAGCAGATTCGTCACCTCGCCCGCCGGAGTGCGCAGGCTGGACACTTGCACCGACTCCCATACTTCGCGGCCGTCGGCCCGGTGGGTGACCAGTTCACCGCGCCACTCGCGGCTGGCCTGCACCGTCTGCAGCATGGCGCGGTAGGAAGCATCGTCCGGATGACCGTCGCGCAGGACATCCGTGTTGGCGTCCAGGATATCCTCAAGGGTATGGCCCGAAGCCTCGGTATACTTCGGATTGACGTATTGCACCCGGCCCTCGGCGTCCGCGATGACGATCGCCACGGGCGACTGTTCCACGGCGCGCGAGAGTTTCAGGTATTGTTCCTCGGCCAGGCGCTGCTTGGTGATGTCACGCCCGACCGCCCGGAGCCCGAAAATCTGTCCGGCACTGTCGTACAGCGGGGTCTTCTCCCAGGCAAACCAGCGCCAGCCTTGGGGCGTGTCGCAGCGGTGCTCGCGCAAAACGCAATGCGGGGGGCTGGCCAGTTCCGCCGCCACGGTGGCGAGCGCCGCGTTGTCGTCGGCATGCACGATCCCGGTCAACGGCGTGCCCGGCCACTCGGAGGCGGCTTTGCCGAATTTGCGCGCGAAGGCGTGGTTCACGGCGAGCAGCCGGCCCTCCAGGTCCCGGCAATAGGCGGGATCGGCACTGTTGGACCAGGGGCCAAGCAGCGTGTCGCAGGATGAAGGCGGAAGCGCCGACTCAAGGGAGGCGCTGGAAAAAGAGGACATTGTTGGGTAAAACTATCGGTTGTCCCGGTCCGGACTTTAACCCCGTCGGCCGCTGCGCGCCGCAGCCGGAGCGATTATCCCGCAGCTTGAAAGTGCGGAGTTCCCGCACCCGGTGAACGGGAGTAGGCTGGGGCGACTTGTGCCACCCGGTGGCGGGCCTGATCGATGCGCCGGATCTCGGCGCCCAACTCCTCCAGTTTTTCCCGCAGGAAGGCGGCATGGCGCTCGCTGTGTTCCAGCACCGCCGCGACCTGCGAACGAAGCTCGCCCAACGCGGGCAGGCCGGCCATCCCGGTGAGCCGGCGCACAAGCGGCTCGGCGCGCTGGCGGGTTTCCACCGCGAGATCATAATAACCGCCACGCAGGTACATCCCCTCCTGCTCGGTCAGTTCATCGAGCGCGGTGAGCAGGCGGGCTGCCATCTGGACCGGCGTTTCCATGGCTCAGGCGACACCGCGCACGGATTCGGCGCACACCCCACTGCCCTGCCGGGCAAGCATCTCGGCCCAGCCGGACCGCAGCTCGCCGATCAGCCGTTCAACTTCGATCACCGGCGCCACCTGTTTGCGCAGGTTGGCCTCAAGCAGCCGGCGGTTGTAGTAGTCGTACAGCCGGTTGAGAAGCACGGCCACTTCGGCCCCGGCCTCCAGATTCAGGCTGCCTTGCAGCTCGGCGAGAATCATCTGCGTTTTCTGCAGCTGGTGGTTGATGACCTCAATGCGCCGGGAGTCCTCCGCGGGCCGGTCAAAGGCCTTCCGCGCCAGGGCGAGGGAGCGCAGCGCGCCGTCATAGAGCATCAGCACGAGCTGCCCCGGACTCGCCGTGAGCACGGCATTGGAACGATAGGTGCGCGCGTAACCTTGGGCGAACATGTCGGCGCTTTAGGAAGGCTCCTCGGACAAATCCGGCGAATTGACGATAGCCGCGCTGATCTTGCGGATGATGTCAGCCGAAGGATAGGCGGGATCGGCAGCGAGCGCCCGGGCCCGCTCGACAACTTCGGGGCGCATCTCGGGCACCTGCTGCAGGCTTGAGCGCAGGACCGCCGCCTTGTCGATATGGATCTGGTCGGCCGGGCCGCCTGCTGGCCGCGAATTGGCGGAAGTGGCCGCCGCGGCAAGCGCATCGTTGCGGACAGTGGAGAGGGAGTTGGACGCGGAATGTATCATAGGTTCAGGGACGAGAACGGTCAGCCGCTGACAGGAGCCGATACAGGGAACGCCGTTGGTTGAATACTTGATTTATCGACACGTTTTGCGCGGACTTTAGCAAAATACAAGGCCGTGATTCAGCGTGGCGGGAGGGTGTTAAAGGTGGCCGCCGCCACATACGCCGCAAACTTGCCGGGGCTTTGCAGGGCGCCGTGACCGGCATTGACGGGGATTCCCGATGGGTCGGTGGCCCCATAATAACGAAGCACGCTGTTGCTGACCGCCGGATCGTCGGCTGAGAAAACTTCGTCGAACGTCCAGAGCAACCGGGTCTGTGCCACGGTCGCCAGCTTGGCGCGCACACCCAGCGCAAGCGGACGGTAGGCCCGGTAGGCGGTCAGGTCCACAAACAGGACGGCGTCGGCGGCAAAGTCACGGCCCAGGATCGCGAGAAAATCATGGGGCAGGGCGGCCGCGGAGGAAAATTCCGGCGCGCCAAACCGCTGCTGACATTCCGCGCGGGACATCCGCACGACTTCGAAGCGAAGCTGCCGCTGCAGTTCTGTGGCGAAGACTTCCTCCGTCGCCATCGCCGTTTCGGGCGGCACGATCGAGCCTCCGCAGACCGGCAGCAGAAGCACACGGTGAAGATCCCCCGGCAGGCGCGGTTCGCCGCTGTAATTGGCCGGCCGAAAATACTGTTTCTCCTGCACCCGGTCGACTATTCCTTCGCGGGTGGAAGAACAGCCGGCGAGCAGACCAAATGCCAGCCAAAGGAGCGCGCCAGCGAGAAGCCCGCCCTGCTGACACATCCGCGATGACTCCAAGGGGCGCGCCCTCATGCCGTGACTTTGGCGGTGACGGCGGTCGAACCGGCCGCGGTGCTGGCCGTGGTGCTGGCCGTGGTGCCGCCCCCGAGAATGTTGTTCAGGGCTTGCAGTTGAGTTTGGGCGGCTGATTGGGCGTTCTGCATCGCGATGAAGGCGTTGGTGAGTTGGGTGCGCTCATTGTCAAGCTTGGTTTGGATCGCGGCGATCTGGGTGTCGATGTCGCTGGAAGCCTGCGCCAGCTGGGCCTGTTGGGTGACATCATCGCTGACGGCACCGGTCAGGTAGTTGAACATCTTTGCGACGAAGCCGGTGGTGGGGGTGAGGAAGAAATTCTGCACATCGGTCGGGTTGTTGGCGAGCGCGGTGTTCAGTTTGGCGCTGTCCACCACCGATAACTGGCCCGTCGTGCTGTTGAAGTCGATCCCGAGATTGTCGAGTCGCTGCACCGTGCCGTTAAGCCCGCTGACCGGGTCGAAGGCGAGCGATTGCAGGTTGGATGCCCAGCCTTCCACGTCACTGTTACCCGACAGGATGGAAGTGGTCACATTGCCGCCGGACGCAGTTATGTTGGTATCGGTGGTGATGGCCGTCTGCACCGCGTTGAATTTGGTGATGAAATCCTGCACCGAGGTCATCATCGAGGCCGTGTCGCTCAGCACCTGGACCGTCTGCGTGATCTTGCTGTTCACTGTCACACTCAGGCCGGTGATCCCGTGCGAGGAGCTGTCCAGCGTGTTGCTGGCACTGGTCAAGACAGGGCCTCCGTTGACCGTGTACTGGGCGTTCGTGCCGTGGGTGAAAACGCCGCCGGCCGCCGGGGTGGCGCCCAACGCAGCGAGGAGATTGCCCGTCCCATCGCTGGCCCCCAGGCCAACGTCGCCAGTGGTGTTGTTCACCAGGTTGAGGCGGTCATTCGCGGAGTCGTAGGTGGCGGTAACCCCCGCGCCGGACTGGTTGATGTTGTTGATTAGCAGACCGAGGTTGTCGGTGTTGATGTTGTAGTTGATGGTGACGCCATTGATCAGGATCGAGCCGTTGCCGGAGCTGTCCTGCCCGGTGAGGGCCGTATTCAAGCCGCAGCTGGCCAGCGGGGTCGTGAGCTGCAGCACGCCCAGCGTGGCGGAACTGGCGGTAGTGTTCGTGCCGTTGTTGTTGAGCTTCATCACCTGGAAAAAATTGCTCGTGTCATTGGTCGCGCCGAGCACCAGTTCGCCGCTGGCGCTGGTGAGTGAAACCTTGTCCGTTGCCGGATCGTAACTGCCGGTCACATTGCCGCCGGTGGCGGTGGAGATGTTGTTGAACACGTCCTGGAGTGAATCGGTGAGCGCGACGGTGACCTGCTGGCCGTTGACCGTGAAAGTGCCGGCCGTGACCGGCGTGGCGGTGCGCATCGTGGCCATCGTGACACCCGACACATCGCTGGTGGCGCTCAGGCCCTGCCCGAGGTTTGCCGCTCCCTGCACCTGCGCCGTGGTGGCCAGCTGTTGAACGGAAAACTTGTAGGTGCCGATGGCCGCCCCGCTGGACGAGGTCGAGACCCAGGTATTGTTGGCGTTGTCCGTGGTCACCGTGCGTCCGGAAAACGCCCCGCCCGCCCGGATCGACTGCAGCGAATCCTGCAGTGCGCTCATCGCGGTCTGGAGGCTCTGCAGCGCCGTGGTCTGGTCGCTGTTCTTGGTCTTCTTGGTATTGAGATCCGTGATGGGGGTGCTTTCGGCGGTGATAAGCTGATCGACGACTGACTGCCAGTTGAAGGAGCCGGAGATGAGGCCGGAGAGTTGTACGCTTGCCATGGGAAGGGGGTTGGATTGCGGGTGCGGAGGGACACTGCCCCAGCCCCTTATCGGCACGCCCCGCAGGCGGATTTAGCCCGAAGTGCCAGGCAGAAACAAAATGATTTCCTGGAAATTGCATAAAGTTTTCCCGGGACCGCGACGATAGCTTCCTCTGTCGAGGGCCGGTGCCCCCGACCGGCGACCGGAAGCCGATCACTCCGGGCGATTCGCGGCACGGACGTCGCCCCCCTCAATCACGGAAGATCCATGTCGGTCGGAAGCAAGACGAATCATGCGGCCAGCGCCTCGGCGAACCCCGTCGAAGCCGCCCACCCCCGCTTTATCGCCGTCGTTGGCGCGGAGAAATCCTCCCAGGCGGCCCCCGGCAACCCGGGCGCCCACGCCACACCGGCCATCTCCGACCGTTCATCGCACTTTCCTCTGAATCCTTTCCCTTTCCCACGCCCCCCGGCGTGAACCCCTTTGCGGCCCAAGCCGCCAACGGCGCGATCCGGAGCCGTTTCAACCGGATACGTGGCGACAACGGAAGTCGCACTAATCAAGGATAGATACCATGTCAGTCGTAATTAATACAAACATCGCGGCGACGGTTGCCTCCAACAACCTTGCCACGTCCAGTGCCATGCTCCAGAAAAGCCTCGCGCGGCTCTCGAGCGGATCGAAAATCGTCAACCCCGGTGATGATGCCGGCGGTCTGGCGGTCTCGATGAAACTGTCAGCGGCTTCCGGCCGCATGACCGCGGTTGGCGCCAACATCACGGACGCCATTTCGCTCCTCCAAACTCAGGATGGCGCCTTGAAGGTCAGTGGCGAGGTTCTCAATCGCATCAGCGAACTGAAGACCCTCTACAGTGACGTCACCAAGAGTGCGAGCGACAAGCTCAACTATGATGCGGAGTTCAATGCTCTGCAGGCGCAGCTCACGGCCAACACCACCGGCACGTTTAACGGCGTGTCGCTGTTCGGCACGGGTTCGATCGGCAGCGTGGCGGTGACAGAAGACGGCGGTACTACGGTGGCCCTCGCTTCAACCGATCTCGCAGGCACCTCCGGTGTCGGCGCGCTCACGTCCACCGCCGTGACCTCCCTCGGCAACACCACGATCACCATCGCGGTCATCGCCTCGGCAATTCAGAATGTGGCCACCATGCGCGCCACCAACGGGTCGGAACAGACCCGTTTCGGATTCGCCACGGAGTTGAACACTGTGAACAAAACCAACACGGACGCGGCCACCAGCCAGATCTCGGATGTCGACGTGGCTGCGGAATCAACCGCGCTGGCACGCTGGAACATCCTGATCCAGGCCGGCACCTCCATGTTGGCCCAGGCCAATGCGAGCTCCAACATCGCACTGAAGCTGCTGCAGTAACAGTCTCCTTAGTGGTTGTTCTGATTCGCCAAGTCCGGGCCGCCAAATGGCGGTCCGGACGAGGCGGACGGAACCACTGCAAGCGGAGGCCCCGCTCTGAAACTGGTGCTACTGCCGTTGCACCACTTGAAGAAAAGTTGGAAAGCAGGCCCCGGTCTCACCGCCGGGGCCTTCGCTTTTCCAGCCCGCCCGCCCCGCCACAGGCGGAGGGCCGGCCTCTCCGGCAGACCGCCTCGATTCCGGGACACCCGGTCATTTTTGACTTAGACTTTTCCCGAAAATGCCGGCGTGCTCTTGCCGTCTGGTTCGTCGGCGTGGCCCGACATATTTATCAAACCGTGAATCATCACCAAATCCAGCGCCTCTTACAGGAAGGCCTCGCCCTGCAAGGCATGGGCAAGCTGCCGGAGGCGGCCGCGGTCTTTGCCCAAATCCGCGGTGCGGCTCCGCGCAATTTCGAGGCGTGGCACCTGGGCGGGAACATGGCTCTGCTGCTGGGCGATCCCGCGACGGCGGCAGAACTGTATGCCCGCGCCTTGCGGATCAATCCCCGTTCCGCCACCGCGGCGACCTGCCTCGGGGTCGCGCATCTGGCTCTGGGCGATCTGGCCAAGGCGGAAATCCACCTGCGCGCCGCACTGCATCTCGAACCCAAAAACGCCGGGATCTGGGATCAACTTGCCGCCGTGCTGAGCACCGCCGGCCGCTCGGAAGAGGCGATCCAATGCCATCATCAGGCCGTGACTTTCAATCCGCGGTCGGCCCAGGCCTGGCACGGCTACGGCTCGACGCTTTCAAATCTGAATCGCTCACCCGAAGCGTTGGAGTGTGAGCGGCGCGCCATTGCCGCCGATCCCACCTACGCTCCGGCGCAGCGCGGCCTGGCCGTCGCCCTGCAAAAATGCCATCAATTGCCGGAGGCGGTGCGCGAACTTGAGGCGTTATTGGCGGAAAATCCCCGCCAATTGGAAGTACAGAGTCACTGGCTCTTCGCATTGAACTACCTGCATGGGCAGACTCCCGCCTCGCTGTTCAATGCGCACAAGGCCTATGGGGAATTGATCGAGACTGGCGTTGCTCCTGCCGCATTTTCCAATCTCCCCGACCCGGAGCGAAAGCTGCGCGTCGCATTTTTCTCGGCCGATTTTCGCGAACACTCCGTCGCCTACTTCATGGAGCCGCTGCTCCAGTTTCTCGACCGCGATCATTTCGAAATCCTCCTCTATAGTTTCTGTCCCAAGCCGGATGCGGTCACGGATCGTTTCCGCAGGCTGGCGACGGTCTGGCGCGACTGCCCGAGTCAGGTTGAATCGGTATTGGAACCGATCATCCGGGCCGATGCGCCGGATATCGCCGTCGATCTGGTCGGCCACACGGGCAACAGTCTGCTGCCCGTGTTTGCCCGGCGCGTGGCCCCGGTGCAGATCAGCTACCTTGGTTACCCCAACACCACCGGGCTGACCTCGATGAATTACCGCCTGGTCGATGCGACCAGCGATCCGTTTGGCGAAGCGGATCGTTTTGCCACGGAAACCCTGGTGCGCTTTGCGCCTTGCGCGTGGGTTTATGCGCCCCCAGCGGGAACGCCTGAACCGGCTCCCCCGCCTTGCCTCAAGCACGGCACCGTCACTTTCGGGTCATTCAATAATTTTTCGAAAGTGACCGACGAGATTCTCCGAACCTGGGCAAGCCTGCTGGGACTCGTGCCGGGCTCGTGCCTCCTGCTCAAATCCGCCGGCCTGTCCGATCCCGCCGTGGCCGTGCAGGTACGCGGACGGCTCCGCCAGGCCGGCCTGCCCGACGAACGGGTTGAATTGTCAGGAGTCACGGCCACAACCGCCGGGCATCTTGCGACGTACGCCTTGGTCGACGTGGCGCTGGATACGGCGCCTTACAACGGCACCACCACCACCTGCGAAGCACTCTGGATGGGCGTGCCGGTTGTGACCCTGCAGGGCGACCGACATGCCTCGCGCGTCGGGGCCAGTTTGCTGCAGACCGTTGGGCACCCGGAGTGGATCGCCAGTGATCGGGAGAGTTACATCGGCATCGCCAAAGATCTCGCCGCCAATCCGGCCAAGCTGGCGTTGTTGCGCCGGGAACTGCGGGGAGAAATGCAGCGTTCTCCTCTGATGGACCACCGCGGACAGGCGGCGCGTTTCGGCGCCGCCCTGCGTGAATGCTGGCGGAAATGGTGTGCGGGAAGGCAGTCTTGAATCCTGCTGGAGCGGTTAACTTGTGCCGCGATGGCATCCATTCCTGAAGTCGCCTCGCTAATGTTCAGTCAGCTAGCGGCAAATTTTTCCACCGCGAGCCAGCCACAAATGGCGAGAAGGGCGGGCGATTGTGTCCCGCAAATTAAAAGTGGATTTTTAATCTTACGATTCAACGGTTTATGCGCCCGGTGATCACGATGGCCCGGTCATTGCTTTCAGAGAGGTCATGTCCTCCCATGCCACGGCCATCGCGGCAAAACCGATTGCGACCGAAGCGCCCGCTGTGCCGGATGTCGTCTCGAATTACTGGCACACGCTTGAGCGCATCTGGCGCGAACACGACTGGAGCGATTTTGCCACCCTCGTCGAGGCCCTGCAACTCTGCTGGCGGGAAAATCGCCAGGTCTTTCTCTGTGGCAATGGCGGCAGTGCGGCCAACGCCATCCACCTCGCCAACGACCTGCTCTACGGGGTGGACAAGACCTCCGGTCGGGGGTTGCGCGTCAACGCACTGCCCGCCAACGCGGCCGTGCTCACCTGCCTGGCTAACGACATCGCGTATGAAGATATTTTTGCCCAGCAGCTCGCGGTGCTGGCCAACCCGGGGGACATGCTCATCGTATTTTCCGGCAGCGGCAATTCACCCAATATCATCCGGGCGCTGATCCGGGCGCGCAAACTGGGTGTGACCAGTTTCGCCATCCTGGGCTTCACCGGCGGCCGGGCGCTGGAACTCGCCGATCACCCGATCTATTTCCCCGTGCACGACATGCAGGTGGCGGAAGATCTCCAGATGATGGTCGGGCACATGATCATGAAGGAACTCTCCGGCAGGGGACGTTAACTGGCCGTACAATGAGCGAAAGAATAGCGGTCATCGGCAGCAATTCGTTTTCCGGCGCCAGTTTTGTGCGCCATTGCCTGACGCAGGGACTGGAAGTAATCGGGGCCAGCCGTTCGGTTGAGCCGGCCGGTTGTTTCCTCCCCTACCGCTGGTTGCCTTCCGCGCAGCAGGGTGGATTTCGTTTTGTCCGCGCCGACCTGAACCATGACCTCGATTCGCTCATGGCAGCGCTTGATGAATTTCAGCCGGCTGCAGTGGTGAACTTTGCCGCCCAGGGCATGGTCGCGCAAAGCTGGCTGCAGCCCGCGCACTGGTACCAGACCAACGTCGTCGGCAACGTCCTCTTCCACGACCGGCTGCGCCGTGCAAGCTGGCTGAAGCGCTACGTCCATGTCGGCACGCCGGAGGTTTACGGCAGCACAACGGGAGTCATCGACGAATCCGCGCCCTTCAATCCCAGCACGCCGTATGCCGCCTCGCGGGCTGCCTGCGACCTGCACCTGCGCACTTTTCTGCACCAGTACAATTTCCCCGTCAGCTGGACCCGGGCCGCCAACGTCTACGGCCCCGGCCAGCAGCTTTACCGGATCATTCCGCGCACGATACTCTCGATCCGGCTCGGCCAGAAACTCCAGCTGCACGGCGGCGGACACTCGGTGCGCTCGTTCATCCACATTGATGATGTGGCAGCCGCGACGCTCGCGGTGGCCCGCCAGGCCCCGGCCGGCCAGTGCTACCATCTCTCGACTGCCCGCTTCATCACCATCCGCGAACTGGTGGAAATGATCTGCCGGATGATGAATGCAGATTTTGCCAGAGTCGCCGCGGTCACCGCCGACCGCCCGGGAAAAGATGCCGCCTACCAACTGGACAGTACTCGTGCCCGCCAGGAACTGCACTGGAGCGACCACGTGGCTCTGGAAAAGGGGGTCAGCGACACAATCGCCTGGGTGGACCAGCATCTCGACGAGCTCCGCCGCCAACCGGCCGACTACGTTCACAAGCCCTGAGTCCCCGCATGTCCCTGCTTAAAAACATTCCAGTCAAGCGGACCAACCGGCTCTCGATCATCGACCGCCGGGCTCCGACCGCAAACCGGCCGCAGGCCAAGATCGTGACCTTTGACGATGCTGGTGGGCTCTGCGCCCGCTTGCGCGACCAAGGCAGGGTCATTGTCCACTGCCACGGCACCTTCGACCTGGTCCATCCCGGCCACATCGCGCATTTTGAGGAGGCGAAGGCGCTCGGCGATATTCTGGTCGTCACGATCACGGCGGAAAAATTCGTCAACAAGGGTCCGGGCCGGCCGTATTTCAATGACCAGCTGCGCTCCCGGTGGCTCGCAGCACTCGAATGCGTGGACTACGTGGTCGTCGTGCCCCACCCCGCGGCGGTCGAGGCCATCGAGTGCATCCGCGCAAATTTTTATTGCAAGGGGCGGGAATACGCCGATCCCGCGGCCGACCTCACCAACAATATCGGCGACGACATCCTCGCGGTCCAGCGCGTCGGCGGCGAGATGCGTTATCTCGGCTCCATCCTCTTCAGCTCGACCCGCCTGCTCAACAAGCATTTCGATCCCTATCCGCCGGCAGTGAAGCGCTTTTGCCAGGCCGTCGCGCAGGAATGCCCACCCGCCCGTTTCCGCCAGATCGTGGATGGGTTCGGCAAGCTGCGCGTGCTCGTCGTCGGCGACATCATCTTCGACCGTTATTCCACCGTCGAGGTGCAGGGCCTGACCTCGAAGAACCGCATCCTCTCCGGCCGCTTTGTGACCGAGGAAATGCAGGCGGGCGGCGCCCTCGCCGTCTACCGGCACGTGCGCGAGTTCACTCCCCACGTCAAGCTCATCGGGCTCACCGGCACCGAGCCCTGGCTCGAGCGCATGCTGGACGGTTTCATCGGCCCCGAGGGCGACGAAATCGTCCGTTCACCGGAATTCACCACCGTGGTCAAACAGCGCTTTGTCGAACCGCGGGTCGAGGGCAAGGAGCTCGCGAAACTTTTCTCCGTGAATTTCATCGACCAGCGTACCCCGGGCGAAGCCCTGCAGCGGGCGTTGCTGGATCGCGTTGCCGGCCAGATCGCCAATTACGATCTCGTGCTCGTGATGGACTTCGGCCATGGCGCCCTCGAAGACCTGGTGCGCGACTACGTGCAGCAGAAAGCGCCCTACCTCGCGGTCAATTGCCAGACCAACAGCAACAATCACGGCTTCAATATCATCAACCGCCGCTACCGGCGGGCCGATGTCTTCACCCTGGATCAGACTGAATTGAACCTCGCCGTCGGCCGGCGCCAGATCGACTTCGGACAGGAGCTCACCGCCCTCGCCAGCCATCTCGGCAGCAGCTACGCTTGGCTGACCCGCGGAGCCCACGAGACACTCGGCCGCAACTGCGTGAAAGACATCTCGGCCTGCCCCCCGCTCGAATACAGCGTGGTCGACACCGTTGGCGCGGGTGACGCCTTTTGTGCGGTCGCCAGTCTCGCCGCAACCAGTCGCGTCCCGCTCAACGTCGCGACCTTCATGGGCCAGCTCGCCGGCGCACAGGCCGTCAAGATCGTCGGCAACGCCGAACCCATCCGCAAATCCCGCCTCCTCAAAGGCGGTGTCTCCATGCTCGCATTCTAGCTTTCATTCTTACTCAACCCCTATGAAAATTCTTCTCACCGGCGGCTGCGGCTATGTCGGTACGCCGCTAACCCTCAGCCTGCTCGACGCGGGCCACAGCGTGACCGTGGTCGACCTCCAGTGGTTCGGCAATTTTCTGCCTGCCCACCCGAGCCTGACCGTGATCCGCGAGGATATCCGCAACGCCGACCGCATCCCGATGGCCGGTATCGATGTCGTGATGCATCTCGCCAATATCGCCAACGACCCCTGCTCCGACTTGAACTCCAAGCTGAACTGGGAGGTCAACGCCCTCGGTACGATGCTGCTCGTCGAGCGAGCCATTGCACACAAGATTCCGCAGTTCATCTTTGCCAGCTCCGGCAGCGTGTACGGGGTCAAAGATGAGCCCGAGGTCACCGAGGAACTTCCGCTCGTTCCGATTTCGGATTACAACAAGACGAAAATGGTCAGCGAACGCGTCTTGCTCAGCTACAGCGACAGGATCCGCGTCAACATCGTGCGTCCCGCCACCGTCTGCGGCTACTCGCCGCGCATGCGCCTCGATCTTTCGGTCAGCCTGCTCACCATGCAGGCTTTGGTGAAGCAGCGCATCACCGTTTTTGGCGGCGATCAGACCCGGCCCAACATTCACCTCAAGGACATGATCCGCGTGTATCACCATTTTCTCGACCGCGGCATGGACTTGCCCGGCGTCTACAACGCCGGCTTTGAAAACATTTCCATTCTCGACATCGCCGACCGGGTGAAGCGCCATCTTCCCGCCGAGGTCGTCGTCACGCCCTCCAACGATCCGCGCTCGTACCGGCTTTCCTCGAAAAAGCTCCTCTCCACGGGCTTCGTCCCGCGGCACTCCGTCGAAGACGGCATCCGCGACGTGATTGCGGCCTACCGCGACGGCCGCCTGCGCGACGAGGAACGCTATTACAACATCAAGACGATGAAGAAACTCGCCATTGCCGCCTGAACCCATGCTCGTCTCACCGCAAAATCCGAACGCCATCCAGGCCGGTCTGTCCGTCCACCTGCTCGAAAGCATGGTGCGGATTCGCATGATCGAGGAGGCGATTGCCGATCACTACGCCGGGCAGCAGATGCGCTGCCCCGTGCATCTTTCCATTGGCCAGGAGGCGGCCGCGGTGGGCGTTTGCGCCGCATTGCGCCCGGGCGACTTGGCTATGAGCGGTCACCGCTCTCACGCACACTACCTCGCCAAGGGCGGCAACCTGAACGCCATGATTGCCGAAATCTATGGCAAGGAAACCGGTTGCTGCCGCGGCCGCGGCGGATCCATGCACCTCGTCGATCTCAAGGCCGGCTTTGTCGGCGCCGTGCCGATCGTCGGCAGCACGATTTCAATCGCCACCGGTCTCGCTTTCGCTGACCGGCAGCTCAAGCACGACCGGGTCACCGTCGCGTTTCTCGGCGAAGCCGCCACCGAGGAGGGCGTGTTTCACGAGAGCGTCAACTTCGCCTCGCTCCACCGCCTGCCGATGGTCTTCGTCTGCGAAAACAACCTGTACTCCGTCTACTCCCCGCTGCAGGTGCGCCAGCCGGCGCATCGCGGGCTTTGCGAACTCGCCGCCGGCCACGGCATCACCGCCTATCCAGGCGACGGCAATGATCCGCTCGCAGTTTACGAACTGATGCGCGACGCCACGGGCCTCGCGCGTTCCGGCCAGGGCCCGGTCTTCCTCGAACTGAAAACCTACCGCTGGCGCGAACATTGCGGCGCCGGTTTTGACAACCACATCGGCTACCGCACAGAGGCCGAATATCTCGCCTGGCGCAAGCGCGACCCGGTCGCGACTTTTGAGCATCGCCTGCTGCAGTCCGGGGAATTCGACGAGCTGCATCACGCGCAATTCAAGGACCGCGTGGAACTCGAAATCGCTACGGCCTTTGCGGCGGCCCAGCGCGCGCCGTTTCCGGCGGGCGCAACCCTGATGGACCACGTCTACGCCGGATCATGAAAACCACCAGTCGCGAACTTACCTATGCCGAGGCCATCCGCGAGGGCTTCGCCGTCGCCCTTGAGCGCGATCCGCGCGTGCTGCTGATGGGACTGGGTGTGCCGGACCCCAAGGGATTCTTCGGCACGACGCTCGATCTGCAAAAACAGTTCGGCGCCGACCGCGTCATGGACATGCCCTGCGCCGAAAACGGCATGTCGGGTGTCATGCTCGGCGCGGCGCTCAACGGCCTGCGTCCCGTGCTCAATCACCAGCGCCTCGATTTTGCGCTGCTCGCCATGGACCCGATTTGCACCCAGGCGGCCAAGTGGCATTACATGTTCGGCGGGACGATGAAAATGCCCGTCGTCTTCCGCATGATCCTCGGCCGCGGCTGGGGTCAGGGCCCACAGCATTCACAGTGTCTCCATTCATGGTTTGCCCATATCCCGGGATTGAAGGTGGTGATGCCCACCACGCCGCACGATGCCAAGGGCCTGCTGATCGCCGCCATCGAGGACGACAATCCCGTCGTGTTTATCGAGCACCGCTGGTTGCATCACATCAAGGGCGAAGTCCCGGCCGGCCACTACACCGTGCCGATCGGACCGGCGCGGCTTGCCCGTGCAGGCACCGATGTGACCATTGTCGCGTTTTCCTACATGGTGCTCGAAGCCCTCGAAGCCGCTCAAACACTCGCTGAGGATGAAATCGACGCTGAGGTGATTGATGCCCGCAGCCTGCGTCCGCTCGATCGGGACCTTCTTCTCGATTCGCTCCGCAAAACCGGCCGCCTGGTCGTGGCCGACACCGGCTGGAGCACCGCCGGCATGAGCGCCGAGATCATCGCCGTCGCCACTGAAGGTGCCTTTGGCTCGCTTAAGGCCGCGCCACGCCGGGTGTGCTTTCCTGACTGTCCCACGCCAACAAGTCCGACCCTTTCCGCGGAGTTTTATCCGCGTGCCGGCCACATCGCCGCCGCCGTGCGCGAGACGTTGCAGCGCCCGCCCGACGAGGCCGACCTGCTGGTCCCCGCCGGCGCCGAACTCGACAAACCCAACCCGGCTTTCACCGGACCGTTCTAACCATGCCCACCGCCACTTTTATTCCCGGTCGGGAGATCAATCTCCTCGACCGCCTGCCGCAAACCAAGCGCGATCCCAAGGCCCGCGCCGCCGCCAAGACCGCCGAAGACCGCGCCCTCGCGAAACAATTCGGTCGCGACTTTTTCGACGGCGAACGCCGGCATGGCTACGGTGGCTACCGTTATGATGGCCGCTGGCTGCCGGTGGCCCGCCGGCTGGTTGAATTCTATGGCCTCCGCCCGAATGCGCGCATTCTCGATGTCGGCGCCGCCAAAGGATTTTTAATGCACGATATTCTGCAGGTGCTGCCCGGCGCCACCATGCGCGGGATCGATGTCTCCACCTACGCCAAGGAAAATGCCTACGGGCAGACTGGCTCGCTTATTGATATCGGTTCGGCGGAGAAACTGCCCTACGCCGACGAATCCTTCGACCTGGTCATCTCGATCAACAGCATCCACAACCTGCCACTGGGACGCTGCAAGCAAGCGCTGGCCGAAATGGAGCGTGTCAGCCGCGCGCACAAGTTCGTGACAATCGACGCCTGGCGCACCGAAGAAGAACATCAGCGGCTCCTCGACTGGATTCTCACCGCCGAAACTTACCTGCATGTCGACGACTGGGTGAAGCTCTTCGCCGAGGTCGGCTACGCCGGCGACTACTGGTGGTTCATCCCATGAAAACGTCCGCCGCCATTCTTGTGGAGCAGCGCCAGCCTCTTCTCATCGACGAGGTGGAATTGCCCGCGCTCGGCTACGGCCAGGTGCTGGTGCAGGTGAAAGTGAGCCGCATCTGTGGCTCGCAACTCGGTGAGATCGAGGGCGTCAAGGGGCCCGACAAATACCTGCCGCACCTGCTCGGCCATGAAGGTGGTGGCATTGTCGTCGACACCGGCCCGGAGGTTTCCCACGTCAAGCCTGGCGACCACGTGGTCCTGCACTGGCGTCCCGGGGCCGGCATCCAAGCGGCTCCGTCGCAATACCGCCTCGGCTCCCAGACTGTTAACGCGGGCAACATCACTACCTTTCAGAATTTGACCGTTGTCTCGGAAAACCGCGTCACGCGAATCCCAACAGACACGGATTTCGAAATCGCGGCGCTGCTCGCTGACACGCTCACGACCGGCTTCGGTGCCGTGACCCGCGACGCCCGCTTGACCATCGGTGAAGCCGTCGTCGTCATCGGTGTCGGCGGCATCGGTCTCGGCACCGTGCTCGGTGCCCACCTCGCCGGCGCGCATCCGGTGATTGCCGTCGACATTCACGACCACAAGCTCGCGAAGGCGCGCGAATTCGGCGCGACCCACACCATCAACACCCGCCGCGAAAACCTCGCCGACAGCGTCCAGCGCATTCTCGCCGGCCCCGCCGACGCCGTTTTCGACGTCACCGGCAATGCCGCCGTCATCGAGCAGGCGTGGAAATTCACCGGCCCGAAAGGCCGGCTCGTGCTCGTCGGCGTCATGCGGCATGATCAGCAATTCAGCCTCAACACGCTGCCCCTGCACCATGGCAAGGTGCTCACCGGCACGGAGGGCGGCTCCAGCCAGCCGCACCTCGATATTCCGCGCTACCTGCGGATGATCCGCGACTGCCGCTTCGATCCGTGCGGAATGATTTCCCACCGCTGCCAGCTTGCCGAAGTGAACCAAGCCATCGCGGCCATGCGCGCCGGTGAGGCGATTCACACGATGATCCATTTCTGATGTCATCCACGCCTTCATCGCAACCGGACTCGGTCTTTATCCTTTCGGTCTCGAGTGATATTGGCGAGCAGCTGGCGCTGGATTACCTGCGCCGGGGCCGGCGCGTCGCCGGAACCTATCGCCAGAGCTTGCCGCCCAGTCTGGCCGGTCAAAGTAACTTTGCCGGGTTGCGCTGCGATGTCACCGCCCGTGAGTGCCGGGATCAAATTGCCGGATTTTTTCAAACGCAGGATTTCCGCTGGAATATCTTCATCTCATGTGTCGGTCAGCTCGCGCCCGTCGGCAATTTTTTCGAGAATGATTTCGAACCGTGGGCGCAGTCGGTGGAAACCAACTGCGTCGCACAGCTCCGCGCCCTTCACGCCGCCCACCCCTATCGGCAAACCGATCGCATCAGCCATGTGGTCTTTTTCGCCGGCGGCGGAACCAACAACCCGTTCCGTTCCTACTCGGCGTATTGCCTGGGAAAGATTGCCCTCATCAAGATGTGCGAGTTGCTGGACGACGAGAATCCGGACCTGAACGTGTTCATCGTCGGCACCGGCTGGGTCCGCACGAAAATTCATGAACAAACGCTGGCGGCCGGCCAACGCGCCGGGGCAAGCTATGACCTGACGCGCCGGTTCATTGACAAGAATGAGCCCGGTACGGGCTACGCCGAGATTGCCGCGATGATCCGTTGGGGCATTGAGCAGGGACGGACCGTGGCGGGGGGACGCAACTTCTCCGTGGTGCACGACCACTGGAATAATCCCGGCTCCGAATTGTCGGCGGCGCTCTCCGCCGATCCCGACAAGTTTAAACTCCGCCGGCACGGCAACAACGGCAGCAAGCCGCACCGCCCATGAAACTCACCGACTATATTGCTAATTTTCTCGCGGCGCGCGGAGTGACGCACGCCTTCGGGATGTCAGGCGGCGCCGCTGTGCACATGTTCGATTCCATCGACCGGCATCCGGACATGAGCATCGTGGCGATGACGCACGAACAATGCGCGGCCATGGCGGCCGATGGTTATGCTCGCGCGTCCGGCCGCCTGGGCGTCGCCGTGACCACGAGCGGGCCCGGCGCCACAAACCTGCTGACCGGCACGTGCTGCTCGTATTACGATTCCGTGCCGACGCTTATGCTCACCGGCCAGGTCGCCACCCACCGGTTGAAGGGCGCCCGCCAAGTGAGACAGGTCGGCTTCCAAGAAACCGACGTCGTGGCAATTTTCACTCCGGTGACAAAGTACGCGGTGCAGCTCGAAAGCGCATCGATGATCCGTTATCACTTGGAGAAAGCCTATCACCTCGCCTTCGAGGGACGCCCCGGACCCGTGCTACTGGACATTCCCGACGACTTGCAACGGGCGGAAATAGATCCGGCGAGTCTTCAAAGTTTTGCCCCTGAGCCGCAACCGGACGCGAAGATCCAGTTGGCCGCGGATGTCGCCGCCCTGTTGGAAAGAATCAAGACGGCCGAACGCCCGGTCCTGGTTCTGGGCGGAGGGTTGAAAACACCGATGGTCGGCCCGGTGCTGCTGGAGTGCATCGAGCGTCTGGGCATCCCGGTGCTGGTTTCATGGGCTGCGACTGATCTGATTGCGGCAAATCATCCGCTGCGAGTGGGCACTTTTGGAGTTTACGGTCCGCGGGCTGGTAACTTTACCGTCCAAAACGCCGACCTGCTCATCGCCCTCGGCACGCGGCTTTCGCAAAACATGACCGGCGGCATTCTCTCTTCCTTCGCCCGGGCGGCGACCATCGTGATGGTGGATACAGACGAGCATGAAATGGGCAAATTCGAGAACTGCGGCATAGGCGTCCGCCTCCGCCTCAAGGCCCGGCTGGCCGATTTTTTTGCCGTTCTTCACCAGCAACTCGCGACTTGGAGTCCTCCGGAATGGCTGCAATGGAAGTATCAGATCAGCCACTGGCAACAGGCCTTTGCCCCCGATCCATCGCCGCCTGCAACCGGCCCGCATCCGTGTCTGGATGCCTACGATTTCATGCGCGATCTTTCGGCCGTGCTTCCGGAGGGCGCGCTGATCTACGTCGACACCGGCGGGAACCTGACCTGGACCTGCAACGGTCTCGCGCCCAAGCGGGGCCAGAACCTGCACTCCGCGTGGAACCACACGCCGATGGGCTACGCGCTGCCGGCCGCAATCGGCGCCGCGAAGTTTGATCCGGCCCGACCGCTCACCTGCATCACTGGCGATGGCGGGCTCATGCTTTGCCTGGCCGAGCTGGCGACGATCGCGAAACACCGGCTCCCCATCAAAATTCTCCTGTTCAACAATCACAGCCACGGCATCCAAAAGCAAACGCTCGAAACGTGGCTCAACGGTCGCTACGTCTGCGTCGACCCTGGCTCCGGCCTGGCCTTCCCCGGTGAATTCACCCGCGTGGCCGAGGCGCTCGGCATTCCCGCCGTCACCGTGGACGGTAGTGGTCCGGTGGCGGAAAAACTCGCCGCCATCTATGCGCGGCCCGGTCCGGCCTTTGTCAACGTCGAGATCAACCCCAACCAGAAGCTGTACCCGGTTCTGAAATTTGGGGCTGCCCTGGAAAACCAGATGCCCGCGCTCGATCCCGCGCAGCTCGAAGCCGAGATGATCATCCCGCCTTTCGTGAAATCCGATCAGGTCGCCGCCATCCGTCAGCAATCCGCCCAAGGCTGGTAAACCCGTTTCGCCCTTAACCAATGAACTCCGCCACTACCACCACGCTCAGCGAGCTGCTCGAGGAGCTGCCCGCCCAATTCACGGAACACGCCCGAACGACCCCGGTTTACGCGGAGTATGCGCGTCTCACCCTCGAGGCCGTCAAAGCCAGCCGCTTCGCCCGGTCCGAGGGCGCGCGAGAGTCGCTCGCCGGCTTCGGCGAGATCCAGCTGCCCTACTACCGGATGGGCGCCGTTGATTCGCTCGATCTCTTCGGCTTGGACGAGCTGATCATCTTTTCCTTCTACTGGGTGAACCGGAACCGCTACCGGCGCGCCGCCGACATCGGCGCCAATCTCGGCCTGCACAGCATCCTCATGGGCAAGTGCGGCTGGCAGGTGAAGGCGTACGAGCCCGATCCGGTGCACGCCGCGCTGTTGCAGCGCAATCTCCGGCTCAACCGCAGCACCAACGTGGAACTCATCGACGCCGCCGTGTCCGACAAACCCGGCACGCTCGAGTTTGTCCGGGTGCTCGGCAATACGACCAGCAGTCATCTCGCCGGCGCCAAGAGCAATGCCTACGGCCAGCTCGAAAAGTTTCCTGTTAAAGTGGAATCGATCGCCACGATCATGCCCACGGTTGACTTCGTGAAGATGGACGCCGAGGGACAGGAAAAAATCATCATCTCCGGCACGACGGCCGAGCACTGGCGGAAGACCGACATGATGCTGGAGGTGGGATCGGCGGAGAACGCCCTCTCCATTTACTATCACCTGCAAAAGCTGGGAGTGAGGATGTTCGCACAAAAACTCGGCTGGCGTGAAGTCACCGCACTCGCTGACATGCCCACCAGCTACAAGGGGGGCAGCCTGTTCATCACCCGCCAGCCGGCGATGCCTTGGGCCTGAGTTCAAAACCGGGCTGATCGGAAACCTTGCATCACTCCAGTCCTTCATGCTGAGCAATTTTGTAGAAAACATCAGGAAATCGAACCGCCTGATCGCCGGGGGCATGTTCTTCTTCGACTCGCCCGGACACATGCTTTCGGAGACGGATCTGCTGCTGCGGCAAGTCCGGCACAATCCGTTGCTCAAGACCCGCACGCCCGTCGTGCTGCTGCCGCCCACGCCGATGGCGACCATGATTGCCGAGCTGCTGCGCGCCAATGGCGTGCAAGTGGCCATCGAGCAGCACGCCATCACCGCGTTGCGCGACATCCAGCTTTTTCATCCCGACCTCGTCCATGACATCGGCCAGGCGCATTGGAAACTCGTGTTGCCCGACAAGACACCGCGCAAATGCGGCGACCTCTATCCGCTGAGCCTAGGCTGGGCCTTGCGGCGCGAAGAGTTCGTCAACCAGTTGATCCGGATGCACGAGAGCTGGAACGCGACTCGCGGACAGCTTCCCTTGTTGGAGGGACTCAAGTCGCTTGTCATTGATCCGGCGTTTTTCGATTTCATTGGCAATCGCAAGTACGCGGTGCTGCAGATCAAGGCCCAGATCGGCAACGGCACCGCCAGCCTGCTGGCCGGAGAGGTGTATCGGCCGACGCTCGAATACCTGAAGGACGAAGGCTACACCCTCGTCCTCGGCGGCCGCGAGCCGATCCCGGAGGAGTTCACGCGCTATGGCGTGTTGAACTATGCGCAATCGAAGTTCGCCAATCCCCGCAACGACTTTTTCCTTTTTGCCCGCGCGTCCCTCGGCCTCGTGAGTCCCTCGGGCGCCGGGCTGTTTTGCGACACGCTCGGCATTCCCTGCTGCCAGATTGGCAGTTGGACGCTCATTCCCCATCCCTCGGAAAAAACACTCATGGTCCCGAGCCGCATCCGGGCGCACGGCTCGACCGAAGTGCAGAGTTTCTCCCGCCAGGTCGCTTCCTTTCGGGAGATGTATGACGACGTGGTCGGCCCCGCAGCCTTCGATGCGAAACGCTTTCAGGACATCCCGCCCAGCGCCGATGAGATTTGCGCCGGAGTGCGGGAAGTGCTCGGTACCACTGGCGTTCCCGCCACACCCGTCGTTCGCTCCCACGCCGAAAAAGTCCGCAGTCTCGACCCAATTGGCGTCTGGAATGTCGCCGCGAGCCGGCTCTCGTCCTCGTTTCTGTCGCAGCATCCCGAATACCTGAATTGACCCTCTCCCTCACCGAAACCCATCCTTCAATCATTTTCCCCATGAACTTCGAAAAACTACTCCGCTATATCGCCAAGCCCAACGGTGTTTTCTTCGAAGCCGGCGCCAACGACGGCAAGTTCCAATCCTATACCTACCGGCTCGAAAAGGAATTCGGCTGGACCGGCGTGCTGGTCGAACCCTCCGCCCGCGCCTTCGCCGCCTGCCAGGCGAACCGGCAGCAGAGCCAGGTGTTGAACTGCGCCCTCACCGACGAGGATGTCGAATTCATCACCGGCGACTTCGACGGCAATCCCATGGCGAGCGTGAACGGCGTTAGGCTCCAACGATCGGCCGCAGTCGCGGTCCGGGCGATGTCCTTGACGCAGGTCTTCAATGCCCACCTGAAGGATCAGGTGGTCGATCTGATGTCTATCGACGTTGAAAACTACGAGCTGAACGTGTTGCGGAGCCTGGATTACACCGTGTACCGGCCACGCTTCATCCTGGTCGAAATCTACAAAGGCTCGTTCTACGACGTCGTGTTGCTGCTGGTTTCAAAGGGCTACGGCCTCATCAGCAACATCACCGATTTCAATCTGGGCAACAACTCGCACTGGGACGGCACCCACAACGACTATCTGTTTCAGGATCTGGCCGGGCAGCT
Source organism: uncultured Oleiharenicola sp. (assembly GCA_964492635.1). GTDB lineage: Bacteria > Verrucomicrobiota > Verrucomicrobiia > Opitutales > Opitutaceae > Lacunisphaera. The sequence continues at coordinate 17,705 of CAZBLQ010000002.1, read as the reverse complement.
TCCGCCGGAAGCCTGAGCCACTCCCAACCGAAAGTTCCCCAAGGGGGATTGTTCCTCTTGTGCGCTTCTACTTGGCCGATTGCCAATTTGATTGAGGCAATCCTGGGAGCATATCCATAGTTCGGCAAAGATGCCGAAGTTCGTTATATTTCTGCTGCTCTGTGCCCTACTTCCAGCGAACTCAGAAAACAAGCACCAAGAAGGCGATGTTTGAACGCGGCAGCATCAGATCACGAAGGGCATGAAGTCGCTCGTCAAGCGGTCCGCGGCTGACGGCATTTCAGTCTGCAAGCGCACTCTGATGGGGGAAAACCAGGCTGCCGTCCGCAAGTTTCTTGGTGTTTCAGATCTCAATCACGGAGAAGAAGAATTCACGTATCATCCCTTAAGAAAGGACGGTTCAATGTGGATTTTACTCATCTCGTTTGTTGATGACCAAGTCAGCGATATTAACGGATACGAACTATCGCCTCGGCAGAAGAAGCCGAATCACACGACGGAGCCAACCTCAACAAGTCGGGGTGACTCATTGTGACATTAGGATGTATTGGTCCCTTAACTAGGGGACCTGGGCTAGGTCCGTGGTTCGTTTGCTGCCGCAGCCAGGAGGCCGGGTGAAATCGCTGTATTCTCCGAACTGGTGGACAAGCGCTGCAGCATTGCGTTCATGAGCTGCTCGATCTTGGCGACTGCCCGGTCGACGGAAAAGTTCAGCGCCCGCTTCTGTCCATTCGACTGCAGGGTACGGAAAAGTTCCGGCTGGCTGGCGAGCGCGGCCAGGCGTTCGGCGAGCGCCTTGGGATCGGTGGCCGGGAAGAGCAGACCGTCGTGACCGTGACGGATGATCTCCGCCGCCCCGCCCGTGCCTGAAGAGACCACCACCAGACCTGACGCCAACGCCTCGACCTGGGAAATGCCGAATGGCTCGGCAAACTGGCTGGGAAAAACGAGCACATTGGTGCGGGCAAACAGCGCCGACAGTCCGTTCCGGTCCAGAAATCCGGTGAAGCGGACTTTCTCCGTCATGCCGACCTCGGCAATGTAGTTCCGCAGCATCGTGAGAAACGCGGGATCGGTTCCTTCACCGGCAATGTCTGCCGTGAAATCGAGCCCGGCCCGGTGCAGCCGGGCGAGCGCCTGGATGAGAACATGCGCGCCTTTGTAAGGCATGACGAGACTTGCATAGGCAATGCGCAGTTTCCGCAGATCCGGAAGAAAGAAATGGTAGAACCGATCGATCCGGGCGCCGGGATAGACCGTCTCGACACGGGCCGCCTGATACTTGGCCTGGAGGAAAGCGCGGCCATTCCAGTTGCTGCAGGGCGCCACCCAGTAGAGTGGCGAGTTGGGGCATGCGGCGACCTCGTAACCGGGGGCGGCATTGGCCAGGGTGTGCAGCACCGGCACGCCGGTCGACAAGGTGGCGTGCAAAAGATCGGCGCCGAGAAAATCGAGATTGCCGAGCAGCACGATCTCCGTGCCGGTTTCACGAGCGGTTTGCACGACGAAGCCGGCATTGGCTGCCGCCATTTTCGCCAGTTGCGCGGGCGAGCCTTTCAGCCGCGGCGCACCCTCACGCCATTCGCCGAGGAGTTGAAGTCGTCGTGCGACGTGGGCCTCGAAGGTGCTCTCCTCACCGGTCGGCGTCTTGCGCAGGTAATCAGCGTCGCCGCAGAGCACCGTGATTTCATGGCCGCGCTCCCGCAGACCATGGGCAAACTCCCACATCATGCGACCGTAGCCGCCCAGCTCTTCGGGAGGAAACAGGTTCGTCACGAGAAGAATCCGGCGCGGCTGTGCGGTCCGCTCCGTCGTCGCATGCATCATCCGCTGGTAAACCTTAAGTTCGTCGCTGGCGGCATGCGCGGACAGCAGATCCTGGCGGAGCGATTCGATCTCGGCCGGCAAAGGTCCCAGCCGGGCTGATTCGCTGAGCACGATTGCCGCCGACGTGGGTTGGCCGGCGTCCAGGCACAGACTGGCGAGTTGCAGCAGCGCCGGCAGGCAATTGCGATCGAGACTGATGGCGCGATGCAGGGCGTCCTGATAAACGGACGCCAGTTCCAGCTTTCCGGCCAGCTCCGCAATAACCAAGGCGTCCTCCGCCCGGTCGACCCGGTCGAGAAAATGCTTCAGCCGCGCCGCGCTTGGCCGCTTTGCTCCCGCTTCGGAATTGCCCTGCAACCAGACGAGAGGATTGGTGAGTTGATAGTACCCAGTGCCAGCTGGGGTATAACCCCATTCGTTGAGTTCCGCGGCACAGGCCTGCGGCGCAATCACATATTGGCCAAAAAACACGCCGAGGACTGCCCGCAAACCCTCCACCTTGTCACTCCACCAGAGCACATGATGTCGCGGCAGTTCTCGTTCCTCCTGGGCGATCAACGGATCGAAAGTGTCGGCGGCCAGCTCGGAAACCGGCCGGACAGCGCAACGGCGCAAGTCGGCAAACTCCCTGACAAACGCGGTCGACTCCGGTTCGCAGAACAGTGTCACCTGTTCTGCCCCACGGTGCAGTTCCTGGATAAATTCGTACGCCGGCACCAATTCCGCGATAGCGCCACCCTGACCAAGGCTGGAGACGCGTTGCGAGGTTTCGAGGCGGTACCGCGGATTCTCACGGCCGTTGAAAACCAGATCGTAGAACTCGCGCAGTTTGACTTCGGGATGGTGTGCCCGCACAATCTCGGCCTGGCCCGCCAGACGAATCCGGCGTGCCTCGGCGGGATGCGCGTGGTAATAGCGGATTTTTTCGATCAGTTCACCCGGATCGCGCCACGTCTCGAGGTGTTCACCGCGCTTGAACAGCAGGGAGAATCCGGATCCGGCGGGAAGCTCGTCGGTGATCAGGAAACCGCCCGCGGCTAGCGCCTCGAAAACCCGCAGGTTGAGGTCGCCGTTGAGGGAAATGTTCAGCGTGATCTGCGAGTCGGCGTAGTTGTCCGCCGTTTGCGCCAGTGAGCCCGTCAGGATTTCCAACGGCAGTCCGGCGGCAGCCAGCCGGTCGAGCACATGCCGGCGGTACGGGTGGTGTTTGCCGCACTGGCCCACGAAGGTCAGCGGACGCGAGGGGCGCGCGGCGACTTCACGGTTTACATAGCCATAATCCACCGCTGGCAGCCAGTGCAGAGCCTTTAGCCCGGCATCGGCAAAAAAACGCGCGTGATGCCGCGTGTGATCGAAGACAATGAAATCGAACGGTTCCGAGCGCGCATAGTCGATCACTTTGCCCAAGGGCTCAGCCAGGTGATGAGTATCACCCACCAGCAGCACTTTCGGGCAGTTGACCGCGGCCAGATTCCGCGGAAAATTGCGCTCCGTGGCGTCGGCCTTGACGATGAGAATCTCCGGATGCTGATCGGCGGGAAGCTGGCGCAGGATTATGCCAACATCGAAAACACCCGGCGGAGTCTTCACCGCCAAAACTCGCCCGTCGGTTATGCGCGTATCGGTATCCGGGCCGCAAAAAATCTCCTGTCCGGAAAACAGCGGCCACCGATAAGTGTCCTGATGCGCGAGGAAAAACAACAACGCCCGCGGGGCCAAGGGAAGCCGGGCCGGGGTGGCGGAAGCGACGGACTCAGACAGGGATGAAGACATGGGCTAAAATTACATGAGGTTCAGCGTGCCCGAGGCGGGAAGAATGGCAGGGCGGGTCCATTTTGCAGGTTCCGTGCCGGTGCCCATACAAGTCAGGCAATTATTTGTTATTCAATGATAAACACATTATATATCCGGGCATTCAGGAGCTGGTCAGTCATCCTCCGATAGTCCGGCAGAAACTGCCGGTTTTGGGCGCGGCAATGCGCACCCTCACGCCGTTTCCGCTTTCAACAGCCTCGCCTCAAAATCATGCAGGTCGCGGCATTGCCAGACCATGGACGGAACTGCGGCAACCCTTTCCTGCGTGAGAATGGCGGTGCGCACCCCGGCATTCAGGCCGGCCTGCATGTCGTTCAACCGATCGCCAATCATCCACGTCTCCGCCAGCGCCAGGGAATGTCTGGCGATCATTTCCAAAATGAAACGGGGCGAAGGTTTTCGATATCCACCGGCTATTTCGGTCACTTCGGTCGCAATGCAAATCTCCGTGAAAGCGGGAGACGGCAAACCCAGCAGCTCCAGCATCCGTTGGTTGCAGCGATGCACCGCCTCGAGGGAAAACATGCCGCGCCCCACCCCGCTTTGGTTGGTGAAAAGAAAAAGCCGGCAACCGCGGGCGGCAAACTGTTGCAGTGTCTCGCGAACCCCGGGGAGAAGCGCGACATCAGCGGGATCGGAAAGGTAATGCCGGTCCACAATCAGGGTGCCGTCGCGGTCGAGAAACAAAGCTTGAGGAGACATGGCGACGGTCCCTGGCTAGAGGAGTGGCTCACCCGCAACGGCGAGCGCCGACGATACCACGGAGCCGATGGTTTCGTGCCGGTTGAAATGATCATAGATCCGGCGCCGCAGGTCGGTGCCCGTGGCCAGCGCCTGCTCGCAGGCTTCGCCCAGCGCTTTCAGATTGCCGTGAGGATAGCGCAGAATCAGGCCGGCCCGGTGCAACTCCTCCAGCCGGCCGCCGGACTGCGAATCTTCGCTGACCGGAACGAGACCGAACACGCCGGCCCAGAACGGGCGGTCGGTATGGGTGAAGCGCATCGACTCGGTGGTAAATTTCCGGCCCTCCGGGCAAAAGCCGGCCTTGAAGCTCGCCAGCCGGGCCTTGTCCGCCACCGGCAGCGAATGATCACAGATGGCCGCAAACTTATCCCGGAACTTTTTTTGCAGAAAATCAATCTGTCGCTGCCGGTGTGCAGTCAGGCCCAGGCGCGAACCGAGAAAGATTATTTTCTCCTCCGGCTCCTCAACGAAAGGCGTGGCAAATGGCACCAGGTTGGCAACCCAACTGCGATGGATGGTGTGGCAGTCCGGCCGCAGAGTTGCGCGGGCCGGCGCCGCCAGCGGCGACTCGTCGTGGATGAGCACGGAGAGATGTGGCGCGATCTCCGCAAAAGCCGGCATGGTGCGGCTGGCGTCGTCGAAGGCATAATAGAGCGTGCGGACGCCACGCTTGGCCAGGAAACCAAGGAGCCGGCCAACCATCCCCACCATCATTTGCGGATGCTGGCCGGTCAGCACCAGCCACCATTCCTCCTCATCGGGCCGGCGGGCCGTCAGTAACTTGGAGAGTCCAGGCTGACCCAAGGCCTGCACCGACAAAAATTCAAAATTTTCCGCGGACGTGGCACCCAGGGCGCGAACATTCTCGCCGTGCCAGTCGCAATCCAGCCGGGCCATCTGCAGCAAAGCCGCATCGGTCGGATTGGTCACCTGCTTCGCGAGATCCATGCCCGGCAGATCGCGCAGATATTCGGCACCATCCTGCAGGTCACTCGCCCACGGGGTAAAAACAAAGAGCCGCACCCGCCGGACCGCGGTGGAAGCCCGTACGGTCGGGAGTGTCGGCGGAAAATCCAAAGGAAACGTTGGCATGGGCTGCGAGTGGTTGGTCCCGGACGTCAGGTTTGAAGAACAGCCTCAGGCTGCGACACAGGTTTCTGCGACGTGGTCGCTGGTTGTTTCCGGCACCAGTCCTGCCAGCAAGTGCGTAAAGCGGCGCCAAAGCGCCCAGCCTGACCGGCATGGTCGAGCAACGGACCGCGTTGCAGGTCACCGCGCAAGCCGGCCCGGAGCATGGCCAGTTGTCCGGAGTTTTCAGCGAGTCGGACGGCCTTCTCCACGTACGCCTGCTTGGTCGCTGCGATCCACTCGAGGTGGCCCGCAGCGGCCAGGAGACTGGCGCCGACGCGGGACATATGGCTGTCGCCGGCCAGTGTCACAACCGGCACCCCCATCCAAAGGGCCTCGCAAGTGGTCGTCGTTCCATTATACGGGAAGGTGTCGAGTGAGACGTCCACCCCGTGGTAGCATGCGAGGTGCGACTGGGTGTCGGGTGTGCGTTCGAGAAAATCAAACCGATCAGCCGTGACGCCGAGCTGCGCGAAGCGCATCGCATACCGCCCTCGTATGGCGGGATCAGCGAGGCCCGCGCCCTTGAGGCAAAGCCGCGAATCCGGCACGGTGACAAGGATCTGTGCCCAGAGCATCAGGATGGATTCGGTGATCTTGGCCGGGGTGTTGAAACAACCAAAGGTTACATGACCACGGGAAAGACAGGGAGGCGGGTTTAGCGCGGGAGCGTCGGCGGGTGGCGCATACGCCCACGCCGTTGGCGCAAAACGGACCAGCTTCTCCGTGGCATAGCCATCGGCGTCGCCCGGCGGATCGGCAATCGCATCGGTGAAACGATAGTCCATCGCAGACAAGCCGGTGGTGTTGGGATACCCGAGATAGGTGATCTGCACCGGCGCAAGCCGGCGGGCGAAAAGCGGGAGGCGATTGGTCATGCCGGTGTGGCCGGCAAGGTCGATCAGGATGTCGGGCGCATCGGCGCGAATCGCCGCCTCCAAGGTCTCGCCGGATTGACCCACAAAATTGCGCCAGACGGTGGCGAGCGCCCGCAGCCGGGTGGAAACACCATCCTCGCGAAAATGATCGTGGTAAAGGTAAAGCTCAAACTCACCGTGGTCGAGGTGCTTGAGCAGCGGCTCCAGGAAGAATGCGACGGAATGAACGCGCAAATCGGGCGACAGGCAGGCGACGCGCAGGCGGCGCATCGGGTCCGGCGTGTTGGACAGGGCCGGCGCGGGCGGCGAACCGACGGCACGGCCAAAGGCCAGGTGCTCGGCGAAGAGTTGTTCGCGGGAAATGCCGTCCAGTGAATGCAGTGCAAAAAGCCGGAAACTGCGCGCCTCGTGATGGCGCGGCTCGAGAGCGAGAAATTTTTCGTACTCGCCCACGGCTTCAGCCAGGCGGTGCGCCTGCTGGAGCGCCTGGGCGCGACCGAAGCGGGCGAGCGCATAACCCGGGTCAGCGACCAGCGCCCGTTCGTGGCATACCAGCGCATCGGCAAAGTGACCGGTGAGGCTGAGCGTGAGGCCAAAGTCGTACCAACCGGGGGCATGGCCGGGCTGGAGCGCGGCAACTTTCTCGTGAGAGGCGATAGCCTCCGCGAGCCGATCCTGGACTTTCAGACAATAAGCGAGCCTTTCCCAGCCTTCGCTGAAATCGGGCCGCACCTGCACGACGTGGCGAAGATGAGCCTCGGCTTCGGTGGTGTGGCGGGCGGCGATCAGCGCCAGAGCGTAGCTCATCTCACAAACGTGATCGCGCGGATTCGCCTGATGGGCCCGGCCGAGCAGTTCAAGAGCCTCTGGCATCCGACCCTGCTGGTATGCGACCAGTCCGGAGAGATTCAGCACATCGAAGTTTCGCGGGGCGGCGGGCCGCAGCCGGCGGTAGAGCGCCTCCGCCGCGGCAAGCCGGCCGGCTCGATGATGCGCCACCGCCTCCTGCAACTGCTGCTGGAATCTATGCGGAGGCATGGCGGTAGCACTCCGGCACTGATGTCGGGGCGGACGCAGCCGCCCGCGGCGCCCCGGGTCGGGTCGGCGGGACTGGGTGGTTGGAGAATCGCACTGACTGTTTCATCGGCGCGCCCGGGCTTTTTCTTAAGCTGCAAATGGGCTTAATTCGGCGGGGTTTGCGCCGAAGACAGGGGGGCATCGCCAGTTCCGGCGGCTCGCCCCCTGTCGTCACAATAATGCAAGAAATGCTCACGCCACTCACGCCTCCAGCAGAATTGAAATCCGGACCCTATCGCGATGATGAGATCAAGCGAAGGCTGGAAGGATGCCCCAAACTGGCCTCGCTGCAGACCATAAACCGCGCCTTGCGCGCCTTGATAAATTCGGAGCAAAGCCTGAATTCGCAGATCGCGGCGATCATCCGGCGCGACCCGTCGCTGTCAGCCCGGTTGTTGCGCATGGTGAATTCAGTCTATTTTGGAAACTCCACCCGCATCAGCAACATTGAGGAAGCAGTCTTCTTTCTCGGCCTGCGGCAGATCCGCGAGCTTTCCACCGCCACTCCCGTCATCGAGGAAATGCAATCGATGCATCCCGGCGGGGCCAGTCAAGCGCCGCTGCCGTGGGCGGAATTGTGGCGGCACAGCATCGGCACCGCCGCCCTGACCCGCGAAATTCTGCTGTCCACGAGCATTGCAGTGGATGACGACACTGATTATCTGGCCGGCTTGCTGCACAATGTGGGCAAGGTGGTCATCGCCTACGCCTTTCCCGAGGAGTTGCAGCAGATCATGTACACGCCCCTGCTGGATCCGGCGGACGTCTGCCGTCTCGAGTGCGAGCTCATCGGGTGGGACCACGCCCGGATCGGGGCCTACTACCTGGGCCGGCATCAACTGTCGGACGAAATCACTTTTGCCGTTCTCTATCACAACGAGCCCGACCGGGCGCCCCGCCACCGGCTGTTTGCCGCGGCGGTACAGGTGGCCGACTATCTGGTGCGCCATGCCGGCATTTCCGGCGGCTTTGAAAGCATCAACCTGATTGAAGCCGATTCGTGGACGAAGCTGGATGGCTGGAAAATCCTCTATGGCGCGGACGGAAACGAGACCGCGCTGGCCCGCGCGCACCTGGCCAACGCCCTGCAGCGGCTGCCCACGATGCTGAACGGACTCTTGTAAGCCGGAAGTCCAGGGCCAACTCGACAGCCAATCGAAACGAGACCGCGGTTCAGCCCGGCAAAAACAAATCTGGCTGATAAATGCGCCAGAGGTCCAAGCTATCAACCGGTCGCTTCCAGCACCGGCTCGGGGGACTGGCCTTCGACCAGAGACGGGACTTTGCTCCCGGTTTGCTGACCCTCGCGCCATTTGGCCGCAATCTGGGCGGCTTCCCGGGACCAGTCCGTCTGAGGCTGGGAATAGACGGCGTGCGTGGATGTATTATCCACGCCCTGCCAGCAAAGATTCGCCTTCAGACATTCCGAACCGTCGGCGAGCGTGAAAGCCTGCAGAAGAATCGAGCCGCGCGCAGATGTAACCCGGGCGGGAGATTTTACTGCAATCGTCAGCCGGGCCAGGCCTTGGGCGAAATTAATGAGGCGCAATGTATCCCACTTCCCGCCATCGGGGGCGGGCTCGCTGGCGACAAGGGCGCGTTCGATTTCAGTCAACAATGAGAGTAGGCGGTTGGACATGATCGCGAAGGGGCTGATACTACAAAACTGTATATCGGCGCAAAGAGCAGCGGGTTTAGCGGAATTGGCTAAAGTCGGTGGAGGGTGTGTCGAATGGCAGGTTTAACCCGTGACTGAAACCCATCACCCGCTTGCGGTCGCGCCTTCCACCGCCGGACCCCTGGCCGGCAAAACCGTGCTGCTGGTCGAGGACGAGGTTTTTATCGCCGAATTGCTCGTCAGTTGGCTAGCCCGCCTCGGGGTCCAGACCCTGTGGGCCAATAATGGCCAGGAAGCCGTTCGGCTCCTCGGGGAGAATACCGACCGGGTCTGCGTGGTTATTGCCGACTTCCGCCTGCCAGATATGGACGGCGATGCGATGTGCGGCCGGTTGCGGGAAATAAAACCCCGCCTGCCTGTCTTGCTTTCCAGCGGCCGCTATCAGCGGGAAGCCGCGGAATCACTCGCTCGCAGTGGGCCGACTTGCTTTATCCAAAAGCCCTACCCGCTTGAGGATGTGTTCGAGAAACTGCAGAAGCTGCTCTCGGTCATCTAGCCCCAGCCGCGCATTGCGCGGAGGCGCGGGATTTGATTGTATCGCGCTGCACGTCCGTTTAGCCGTTCTCTCCCCACCCATCCGTCCTGCATGGCCATATCGCTCGAAAAAGTACTGATTGTCGAAGACGAAGCTGTCGTCCGCAACCTCCTGAGCGAAATATTCTCCCGTCGTAAATGTCAGGTGCGCTGTGCCCAGTCTCTCGCCGAGGCCGAGACCCTGCTGACCTCCGATTCGTTCGACCTGATGATGCTTGACCTCCGCCTGCCCGACGGTGACGGGCAGAAATTTCTCGAACGGGTGGCCACGCTGCCGGAACACCCGCTCGTGGTGATGGTGACCGGTTATGGGACGATTGAATCCGCCGTCGGATGCATGCGGGCCGGGGCCTTTGACTACGTGCTGAAGCCGTTTTCGCCCAGTCAGATTGATATCATCCTCAAGAAGGCCCAGTCCTACCGCCAGTTGCTGCAGGTGAACCGCTACCTGAGCAATCCGGAAGAGGGTGAAGACGGCGGACTGGTCGGCCGCAGCCCGGCCATGCTGCGATTGCGCCAGCTGATCGAGCGCGTGGCCCCCACCGATGCCACCGTGTTGATCACCGGCGAAAGCGGCACCGGCAAGGAGATGATCGCCCGCGAACTCTACCGCGCCAGCCCCCGCCGGAAACAGCCCTTCATCAAGGTCAACTGCGCCGCCATTTCCCAAACCCTGATCGAAAGCGAATTTTTCGGCCATGAGCGCGGCGCCTTTACCGGCGCGACCGAGCGGCGCGAGGGCCGTTTTGAACTGGCCAACCAAGGGACACTGCTGCTCGACGAGGTCAGTGAAATCCCTCTCAACCTGCAGGCCAAGCTGCTGCGCGTGCTGCAGGAGCGCGAATTCGAGCGGGTGGGCGGCAACCGCACCATCAAGGTCAATGTGCGCCTGCTCGCCACCTCGAATCGCGACCTGCTCAGCTACGTGGAAAAGGGCGATTTCCGGCAGGATCTCTATTACCGGCTGAATGTTTTCCCGGTGCACGTGCCCCCGCTCCGCGAGCGGGGCGAGGACATCCTGCTGCTCGCCGAGCATTTTCTGCGCCGCTGTGCCCGCAAGCACGGCATCAAGGTCAACGGTTACTCCGACTCGGCCCGCGCCGCTCTCGCCGGTTACCGCTGGCCGGGCAATGTGCGCGAAATGCAGAATACCATCGAGCGCGCCGTAATTCTCACCGAGAATGGCCGGCCGGTGACGGCCGCCGCGCTGGGCCTGCCGGGTGATTTCCCCGCGGAGGTGCCGCCTCCCATGGTACAGGAAGATTCACCCAACGACTTTGCGGCCAATCTCGTGTCGACCGCCGCTCATCATCCGGTAAGCATCACCGACGATGCGGGCGGGGTGCTTCCCATTGCCACCCTCGAAAAACAGGCGATCAAAGCGGCCTTGCGCCAGACCGAGGGCAACCGCACCCAAGCCGCCGCCCTGCTGGGCATCAGCATCCGCACCCTGCGCAACAAGCTGCAGGAATACCGTGACGCCGGTGACCCCGTGGATGCAGGCTTGGAGTCGGCCGAAGCCTAGGCCGGCGGCCGCAAACTGGTTTCCGCGGGTTTCCTTGGCTTTCGGCCCGGCTGCACCCGCTCGCAAATGAGGTAAAGTCGGGGCGGAAATGCGCCGATAGTCTGGCAGCACCCTTCACGCTGCCGCCATGCCTGTCGCCGCCGATATCAACGAGCCGTTAATCCGCGAATACATCACGCGTGGCGTGAGCGATGTCTTCAAAACCATGCTGGGCCACCAACCCGTGTTTGTCGGAGCCGTACATGAGGAGAAGAACATCAAACCGACCGCCGGTCCCGCCAACGGGTCGAAAACCTTCGTGGTCGGCACCGTCGGTTTCCTGGGTGACGCCAACGGTCTCATTTATCTTTATCTGGAAGAGCCCTTCGCCCAGCTCTGCACCTGCCAGTTGCTGGGCATGAGCGCGGCCGAACTGGGGAAAGCCGGTGACGAGGCGATCAACGACGCCATCGGGGAACTGACCAATATGACCGCCGGCAGCTTCAAAAACGGCCTCTGCGATTCCGGCTATCATTGCAAGCTCACCATTCCCTCCATCCTCCGGGGCAGTAATTTTTCCATCGAGCCCATCAGCTCCGCCACTCGTTACGTCTATCATTATGAGTCCGCCGGCCAGAAACTGGTCGCCGACATTCTGCTCAAGACCAACGACTGATTTCTCTCCCTCCCATGCGCTATAAAATTCTTACTGTCGACGATTCCAAGACCGTCCGGATCATCGTGCGAAAGGCATTCCGGCCCTACGATTGCGAAATCCTTGAAGCCAGCAACGGGGTCGAGGGCCTGGCCATCTCCTCCAAGGACTCACCCGACCTGATCCTCCTCGATGTCACGATGCCGGTGATGGATGGCGTGGAGATGCTGATCAAACTCAAGGCCGATCCAAAGCTCAAAGGCATCCCGGTCATCATGCTCACGGCCGAAGGCGGCCGGAACAACGTGCTCAAGATCGCCAAAATCGGCGTGCGCGACTACCTCGTCAAGCCCTTCAAGGAAGAGGCGCTGATTGAGAAAACCAGCCGCGTCATCAACCTCAAGCCCCTCGCCGATCAACCCGCCAAGACCAAGTCCGTCCTGGATCCGGCCGATATCCTCATCGTGGAAGACAAGCCGGCCATCATTCAGCAAATCCAGCAGGGGCTCAAGCACACCCCCTGGAAAATCCATGGCGCCGGCAACCAGGAGGCAGCGCTGGAATTTTGCGCCAAGACCCGGCCCGACCTCGTGCTCATCAGTCTCTCGCTGCCCGACGAGGAGGCCTTTGCCCTCTTCCGCCTGATGCGGACCGAGGCGAACACCAAAAACACCCCGATCTTCGCGCTCGCGGTCAAAACCGAGACCGGGCAGCAGCAACAGGCCCAGACCATGGGCTTCTCCGCCGTCATCACCAAGCCGATCGACCTCGTCGACCTCGAGACCAAGATGTGCAAATCGATGAACCTCGATACCTCACAGCGCTACTTTATCCTTGAGCCAGGTTTTCTCATCATGCGCCTGCCGGAAACTTGCCCGCCCACTGTGCTGGTCGAGGTCAGCAATTATCTCAAGCCGAAGGTTTCCGAGGCGGTGGACGCGGGCCACACCCGCATGGTCATCGATATTCACGAGCTGAAATCACTGCACATGGGCATCATCAAGTTCCTGCTGCAGACGATGCAGACCTGTAGCGAGCTCACCCTGCAGTTCGCACTGGTGGGCAATCCCCAGATTGTCACAGAATGCAAGGGATTCGAAGACACCAAGAACTGGACGTTCTACGATTCAATCGAGGACGCACGAAACAAGCTGGGCCTAGCCCAGACTGCGGCCTCGCCCCAACTGGCCACCGTCTGATAGCCTTTATTGCCGGGCCCCGGCGCTATTTTGCAGGGTGTTGTGTGTGCGGGCGGCGTGCTTAGCGCGCCGCCCGCTCTAGTTTTCCAAGCGCTGCTTGATTCACATCCGATGCAAGCAGGCCATGTCTTTAATTGTCATTGCGAGGAGTCCCACCGCGGGACGACAAAGCAAACCAGCCCCTCGACCGGCTAGCGGCCTTGAGTTTGTCGAAGCGGCTGAATCGCCACGGCCCACCGAGCGGGCCTCGCGATGACCGTGCATCTTGACAGTGCGCCTTAAACGGCGGACTGAACGATCGCCTGCACGGTCTCGGGCGAGACCACGCGATCGATGTCGAGCAGCGTCTTCACCTGCCCCTTCACCTTGGCCATGCCCAGCAGGTAGGTGGTGTCGATCTTGGCCCCGAAATCGGGCGTGGGTTCGATATCCGCTGCGTTGAGATTCACGACCTCCTCGACACTGTCGACGATCATGCCCATTTGCACCACCTGCTCGTTGGGCAGCCTGACCTGGACCACGACGATGCAGGTGCGCTCGGCAAACTCCGCCTGGAGCCCGAACTTCACCCGCAGATCCACCACGGGAATGATCCGGCCGCGCAGGTTGATCACCCCTTTGACAAAGGCCGGCATTTGAGGAACCGGGGTTATTTTCTGCAGGCGGATTATCTCACGAACCTTGAGCACCGCGATGCCATAGGCTTCACGGTCGAGCAAAATGGTCAGATATTTGCCGGCCAGCTTGTCCGTGCCGGGGGTGGGTGAAGTGACGGGTAAGCTCATGGAAATAAAGAATGCACGGCACTGCGCCGGCCATCTTCCCTGTAACGGTCCGCCGGTCGCCGGCCTTTAGGGGAAACTCACTGGTGTGACGCTTAAGTTTCCCTTCCGGGTGACGATGATCCCCTTCAACCAACAACCTGTTGGCGCCCATGCCCATTCCCTCGGAATCCTTCCCGGCCCTTGATGACGCGGTCAATCGTCTCGCTGCCGAGTCCATCCTGGCCCAACCCGGCCGTGACGACGGCCTGATTCCCTCCTACAGCCTGCTGGGAGAAATCCGTGAGCTCTGTGCACTCGAGCCGTCATTGGGCAAGCCCGTCGCGATGATGTATGGCCTGCTGGAGAAAAAACTCGATGCCGCCCAGCCCTTCGACGACGACTGCCTTAACCGGTTGCGCCAGTTGGTTGACTGGCTGCCCAAAGCCATCTCAGCCGCCAGGACAACCCGGACAGTCCCACCCTTCGGGGCCATTCCCGCGGCCGCGACCACATCAGGGATCAAAACCACAACCGAGCCGGCGTCCGCCGGAAGTGTGGACGGCCTGCTTTCTTTCACCCTCGCTGGAAATCGCGAATTGCTGGCCGAATTTTATGCCGAGGCGGTGGACCACCTGCAGCAGATCGAGGCCGCCTTGCTGGCCCTTGAGCAAGAGCCCGAAAATCCCGAGGCGCTCAATTCCATTTTCCGCTCCTTCCACACGATCAAGGGCAATGCCGGCTTCCTGCAGCTGATGCCGATGCACAAACTCGCGCATGAGGTGGAATCATTGCTCGATCTGGCCCGGAGCCGGAAACTGCGGCTCACTTCCAACATCATCAATGAGATCCTGCGCAGTCGCGACGCGTTGCGCGCGCAGGTTCAACAGGTCTCGGTCGCCCTGGAAACCGGACATCTGCCCGACCAGATTATTCCGGTCAGCCACCTGATCAACGCGGTGAAACGACTCGCCGCCAGTGCGCCCGCCTCGGTCGCTGCACCTGAGCCCAAGCCATCCGCTCCGGTCGAACCTGCCGCCTCAGCATCTTCGGCACCGGCGCGCCCCGCGCCCAAACCGGCTGCAGCGGCGGTCACCCCCGGCGCCGCGGCGTCCAAAGCCGGCGGCGGCAGTGCGACCGTGCGCGTCAGCACCGACAAGCTCGACTCGCTCATGGACGTCGTGGGCGAGCTCGTGATCGTCCAGAGCCAGCTCATCGAGACGGCGCGGGAGATCGGCCCCGGCAACCCCACGCTGCAACGCAACGTCACCCAGCTCTCGCGCATCACCAAGGAACTGCAGCACACGGCCATGGGGCTGCGCATGATTCCGATCAAACCCACCTTCCAGAAAATGGAACGCCTCGTCCGCGATCTCGCCCGCGATTTTGGCAAGAAGGTAAACTTCACCACCAGCGGCGAAGAGACCGAACTCGACCGCACCGTCGTCGAGATCATCGGCGATCCCCTCGTGCATATGGTGCGCAATGCGCTGGATCACGGGCTCGAGACTCCTGCCGTCCGTCTGGCGGGAGGCAAGGTTGAGGCGGGTTCTGTCCACCTGCATGCTTTTCATCAGGGCAGCAATATCGTCATCGAGCTGCGTGATGACGGCCGGGGCATCGACCCAGATGCGCTCTGCCGGAAGGCCGTGGAAAAAGGCCTCATCACTGCCAACGCCCAGCTCAGCCGGGAGGAAATCCTGGCTCTCATTTTCGCACCAGGCTTGTCGACCGCCGAGAAAATCACCGCCGTCTCCGGTCGGGGCGTCGGCATGGATGTCGTGAAGCGCAACATCGAGCGACTGCGCGGCAAGGTCGAGATCGCCTCCGAGGTGGGCGTGGGCTCAACCTTCACGATCAAGCTGCCCCTGACCATGGCCATTATTGACGGGCTGGTGGTGCGGGTCGGCGAGGATCGCTTTATTCTGCCCAGTACTTCCGTCCAGATGGCCCTGCGCCCGGCGCGCGAAAATATCGTCACCGTGCACGGCACGGGTGAGGTGCTGGAGCTGCGCGGGCGAATCATGCCCCTGCACCGCTTGCATCGCCGCTTCGGGATCCCGTCCCAGGCCAAGCAGCCGTGGGACGGGATTGTCGTGATCGTCGAGGCCAACGGCAAGGTGTGCGCCCTGCTGGTCGACGAAATGATCAGCAAGCAGGAGGTCGTCATCAAAAGTCTCGGCGCCTTCATGCAGAACCTGCCCGGCGTGGCCGGCGCCGCCATTCTGGGCGATGGCAACATCGCCCTCATCCTCGACCCCGGCTCCCTGCTGCATGCCGCCTGATCATCCCGATGCAAGCCACCCCAGCCCCTACCATTGAGGAAGTCTGCACCGCCGCCTTGCGTCTGCCCTGCTCGCCCTCGCTGCTCCCCCGGCTTTCCCAAGCCTTGCAAAGCGAGTCGAGCTCGACCGGCGAAATCAGCGGCATCATCCAGATTGATCCCACGCTCGCGAGTGCGACCCTCCGGCTGGCCAACTCCGCCTTCTTTGGCGGTGCCGGCCGCTCCGTTGACTCGCTTGACCAGGCCATCCTGCGGCTTGGGGCCAAGGAAATCTACCGCCTCGCCGCGCTCGCCCTGGTCAGCCGCTGGCCCGCCGCCAACAACAGCGGTTGCCAGTGGGAACCGGGAGATTTCTGCCGTCACGCGCTCTGCACCGCCATTGCCAGCGAGGTGCTGGCGGAGATCACCGAGCGCGTGGACCCCCAGATCGCCTACACGGCAGGCCTGGTGCACGAGTTGGGCAAGCTGGCTCTCGCGCACGCCTGCGGCTCTTTTTTCCCTCTGATCCGCGCCTGCCAGCAACAGCGTCTCTCCACCTGGGAGCAGGCGGAGAAGGATGTGCTCGGCTACGAGCACGCTGAGGTTGGCGCCCGGCTGTTGCGCGCCTGGCGTTTCCCGGATGTCATGGTAGCGGCGGCGGAATACCAGCATCGCCCCGCGCAGGCTCCCGCACCGGCGCTGCCCCTCCTGGCGCATCTCCACGCGGGCCGGTACATGGCCGCGAGCATGGGCCCGGGCATTTCCGAGGACGGATTTCTGTTTCAGGTCAACGGCCACCTCCTGATGGAGTGGAATTTCACCTCCGCGTTGTTGGAGGAAGCCATGTTGATCGCCGTGGAGCGCGCCTCCCAGCGGCTGGGCGAGAACCTCTCCCACGGCTCCATTCAAATCTGAACCGTCCGGGCGGCGGGCGGGCGGGTTGGCCCCCTCTCTCATCCTCGTGAGACCCTGCTATTAGCTGCAATAATTCGGCTACAGATCGCCGTATTTCGTGCCGATAAAGGTGATGTCAGGGCGAATCACAACGATCCAACTCAATGGAACGTCATAACGGCAATGAATCTTCATCAACCACCGTCCCCTCGGGGCGGACTGCATCGTATTGCTCGGATGCTTTCACTTTTGCTGCTCCAGCACGCCCTGGCTCCCAGCATGATCGACGCCAATGTGCGTTCGCGCCTGCCTTCGAAAATGGGCGAGAATCCGACCAGCGACGGGGAGTCACTCCCCTATTTGAAAGTCATCGGCTCGCGCCCGCTGCGTTTCAGCGCCGCCCCGCCGCCGCCCGACTTGACCAGCAAACCGCCCGGGAGTGCACCTCCCTTCCCGCCTTCCGTCACGGATGCAGCCCCGGTGTCCGCAACGGCCCCGGCAGCGCCAACGATCAAACCGGAGAGCAAGGCTGACGACTCCGCTGTCAACAAACCCGCCAACCCTGTCAGCAACTCACCCTCTCCCATCCTGCCTGATGACACTCGTCCGTCCACTCGCCCCGAGGATTTCCTGCCTTACTTCCAGTTTCCCGGCGGGAGCAATGATGTGACCAATCTTGGTCCCGCCAGCGCCGGGGGGGGGGGGGGGGCCCCCCCCCCCCCCCCCCCCCCCCCCCCCCCCCCCCCCC
>CAZBLQ010000001.1:78434-98809 GCA_964492635.1 uncultured Oleiharenicola sp. | reverse complement strand
GTGCTGGAAAAGCTGAACAAGAAGTTCGACCTGGCCCAGTTCGCGCGGGCCGCCGAATTCCTCGCGGCCGAGCGAATCGCGCTGCGGGCATTCATCCTCGTGAATCCGCCTTTCCTCGACGGGCGGTCGAGTCTGGAATGGGCGGTGAAATCGGCCGAATTCGCCTTCGCGTGCGGCGCGGGCACGGTGACGCTGATCCCCACGCGCACCGGCAACGGTGCGATGGAGCGGCTCCGCGAGTCGGGCGAGTTCGTTCCGCCGACCCTCGCGGCGCTCGAGACGGCGCAGCGGGGCGCGCTTGCGTTGGGCCGCGGCCGGGTTTTCGCCGACACCTGGGCCCTCGAGCCATTTTCCACCTGCCACCATTGCTTCGGCGCTCGGCGCGAACGGATGGAGATGGTAAACCGGACGCAGCGCAACTTACCCCCGATCCGCTGCGAGGTCTGCGGCGGAAATAATGCCAACCAATAGCAGGGGTGGTGCCATGCCAGCATTTGTGAAAATAGCACCTGAACAAGCTTCTCGTTGCGGAGGCTGTTGGACTTGCGACTTACACTCCGAACTTAGCAGTACAGGCTCCCGCCCCGGCAAGGGCTCTTCATCGCCAGCCGGAATTCCCCCCGCACGCAGTCAAGACAGCAAGGTTCATCTCGCAGCGGGTCAGCCACGCGACTTCTCCAGGTAATGTCGGAGCGCATTTGTGTCGGCCGTGGGCGCTCGAGCAAAGCGAAATGACCAGCGCTTCCGTAACGTTACGACCACAGCGAGCGCGCCTGGGAGGACAATACGATTCACGATCCGGTCAGCCCGCGCATGTATTCGTGGGAGGAACAGCCGAGGACTTGCACAAGCAGATCCATGGCGTTGCCGCGCCTGGGTCAGCACCAATCCGAGTCCTGCACGACGAGTTTGGGAAAGGCGGACAAATGGAAGTTTCCGGCATCGGCTTTGACGAGAGGGAGACCGTGTTTTTCCAACAGCGGCGAATAAACAACCATTCACCACCGATAAATGGCGGTTGGCCCCAATTGTGTTCCCTCGTTTCTTGAGCGATCTAGCTAATATAGGACCAGTAACAAGATAAGTAATTCTATTGTGTCCAGAAGTATAGCACTGTCCCCAACCCCCCGTCCCGAGCAGGCACCCCCGTGCCTCTGGGTTCGTTGCAGACGCTATGACCTCGACCAGGAGAGTGCTTACGGCGTAGTCAAGCCGGCGGGTGCCAGCATGATCGGCCAGACCGGATGCGACGACCGCAGCTCGTGGCGCATGTGGCCAAATCCCAACTTTAAAGCGGAAGATACCAGAACCCGCTGTGCGAAAGACGTCCCATGAAAACACAGGTATACAGCCCAAATACGGTCGGGTTCATCCCGGGGGACCAGCCTCGCGCTTTGGGTCGTCGGTTGGGGCAATTTCGCCCAGCCCTCCGCTGCGCCAATATTTTTCAATGAACACCATGCCCTCACCAATCCAAACCGTGTCCCTGGTTGAATCCCCTGCACACAAGGAGGCAGCAGCCGAGTTGAAACACAAAACTTCCGCGACGCGGGGCGGATGTCGAGTGGAAGTAAGGGAGTCGCCCCGCGATTCCTTCGTGGAATACCACGTGACCGCAACGATCGAGGGCGCCGGGTGCACGGCGGATGATGTATTCGGGCAGGTCGCCGCGGTGCTGGCTCACCGGAAGATCCAGCCGATTCAGGAAAAACTCTACGGCCGGTCGGCCCTGCGCGCGGACGTGCTCCGGCGCCGGGAGGCGGCCTACCGGCGGCACGGGCTCGACCTGGGCGTGCCGGTGACTTGGATCGAAGGCATCCCGCTGCAAGGCGGCGATTTTGTCGGTGTGCAAATCTGGGGGATCACACCGCGCGACGGCGAAACGTGTGTCTGGACAGTGGAGAACCCAGCCTCGGGATACGGACGGCTTTGGACCGGCCGCGGCTTCCAGATGCTCTATCTTCCCTCCGTGCGCGGCACGATGCCCGATGGAGCCCTGCCGGCCGGCCACACCGCGCAGGCGCAGCAGATGTTCATGAATGTCGGACTCGGGTTGCAGGCCAATGGCATGGCTTATCCGGACGTCGTACGAACATGGATCTATGTTTCCCGATTGCTCGAATGGTACGGCGAATTGAACCGGGTGCGGACCGCGCACTACGCGCAAGTGGGGCTCGGAGTTAAAGGCGGACCCGCCTTTCCGGCGAGCACCGGCATACAGGGAAGAATGGAGGACGAGGAATGCCTGGTCGATGTACTCGCGCTAAAAAGCGACGGCCCCGCCGGCGCCGTGGCGGAGCCGATCCGCTGCAGTCCGCGGCAGGACCAGTCGTTCAACTATGGTTCCGCCTTCTCTCGCGGCATGACCTTCAAGATCGAAAACCGGAAGACGGTGCACATCTCAGGCACGGCCAGCATCAATACCGCGGGCGCGAGCACCCACATCGGGGACGCTGAGTGCCAGAGCCTGGAAACACTGATGAGCATCGCGGCGATACTGGAGGCGCAGGGCGGCAGCCTGCACCACATCACTTCAGCGACCCTCTTCTGCAAGGACCGGGCCGCCTGGGAGGCGTGGAACCGGGTTACACGGCTGCTGCAAGTGCCGGCGTTCCCCAAAGTCTGCGTGCTGGCTGACGTCTGCCGGCACGACCTGCTTGTCGAGATGGAAGCGGTCGCCGTGATTTGAGAAATCGCCATCGCGTCGCCATCTCACCCGCCCATGCATCACACCTCCGACCTCAATGTGCTGGACTGCCGTCCGCTTCCGGCGCCGGCCGAGCTGCTAGCGGCCCTGCCGAAAACCCGTGCACAAGCGGCGCTGGTCTGCCGTAGCCGGCAGATCATTCATCGCATCCTGTACGGCGGCGACCGGCGCCTGCTGGCGGTCGTCGGGCCTTGCTCGATCCATGACGTCGAAGCCGGCCGGGAATACGGCCAGCGGCTGGCCACACTGGCGCGAGAGCTGGATGACCGCCTCGTGATCGTGATGCGCACCTATTTCGAAAAGCCGCGCACCAGCACGGGCTGGCAGGGACTGATCCTTGACCCGGGTCTTGACGGCCGGGGCGACATCGCGAGGGGACTCCGGCTGGCCCGGTGTTTCTTGCGCGAAATGCTCGACCTCGGTCTGCCGACAGCGACCGAATTTCTGGACCCGATCAGTCCGCAATACCTTGCCGATCTGGTTTGTTGGGCCGCGATTGGCGCTCGCACCGCCGAATCGCAGATGCACCGCCAGCTCGCTTCCGGACTCTCGATGCCGCTGGGTTTCAAGAACGGGACCGAGGGCACGATGCAGAGCGCGGTCAATGCAATCAAGGCCGCCGGCCAGGTCCAGGCGTTCCTCGGAATTTCTCCCGACGGTAGGGTGGCGGCGTTGCGCACGCGCGGAAATTCCGATTGCCATATCGTGCTGCGCGGCGGCGCCGGCGGTCCCAACTATTCCGCCGCACATCTTGCCGCGGTCGAATCCATGCTGGAACAGGCGGGTTTGCCCCGGAACATCATGGTCGACTGCAATCACGACAACTCTGGTCGTCGGCCCGAACGCCAGCCAGAAATTCTGGCCGAGGTCGTCGGGCAGATTCTCGCGGGCAATCGCTCAATCATCGGCCTGATGGTTGAAAGCAACCTTTTCAACGGAAACCAGCCAATGGCCCAGCCGCCGGGAAAATTGCGCTATGGAGTATCCGTTACGGATGGATGTCTTGACTGGTCGGCCACCGAGCGCTGCCTCCGGGAAACCCATGCGGCCCTGGCTCTCCGGTTCGATTCAGCGAACGGGTGGGAGCCCGCGGCATTCCGCCTCTCCGCTGCCGCGGTTTAGCGACGGCGGAGGGCGGGCCGGGCAAATAGGTTATTTCGTAATTTCGTGATAGGTGCCGTTGTGCACCGTCGTGCGGACCTTGGCCGCCGTCACATACCAGTCCTTCAGCAGCGCCTTGTCCGAAATGGCGTCGAGAAGTTCCGCGACCCGGGTCTCCGTCGGGAAGGCGATCACGACCAGGTGGGTCGAGGTCGTGCGTCCGGCGACGATGCGCCAGAGATTGAGTTTTGCGTCCTTGAAGCCGTTCGCATCGAAGATCGCCTTGAGGCCGTCGAGCGCCTTCACGTAGCCATCCTCGTCGGTGCAGATGATGCTGGTGTTGAAGACGGCGCCGCCGTCATACATGCCGTCGTTGCGGACGCCCTTGTAGAGGTAACTGGGACCTAGGTGGCGGATGGCTTTGAACTGGGTCATCAGCGCCTTGACATCCGCATCGTCCTTCAATTTCTCCTGCACTTGGGCGGCGGCGGCGGCCGAAGCATACTGGCTCACGACGAACACGCCGTGCGAATTATCGCCGGCGAAATCGCCGACCCAGACATGGCGCAAGCGCTCGAGGCCGGTCTTTTCCTTGAGGAGGGCGTTGGACTTGGCGAGCAGGGCGACATAGGCGTCCTGGTCCTCGGTGCTAATCACCTGGACAACCATGGCGGGTTTGGGGTCGGCGAACAGCGATCCAAACGCCATCGCGAGGATGGCGGGCAATACTAGCAGTCTCGATCTTGCATTCATAGCGATGTCAGTTGTGGGCTGCAGCGACCTTGAGGTGACAATATATCGACGTCAGCCGTGCTTGGCCCGATTGGGTTGTGTGGGGAGCATTCGTCAGGCGGCAGGGAGCCGGCGGCCCGCGTGGAATTGCCGCCTGACGAATGAAACGACGTTATTGGCGGGCGAATTCCGAAGGCAAGGGGCAAGCCGGCCCCGCCGGAGACCTAGTAGTATTTTAAATAACAATCGTCCACCCCGCGACGGATCGAACTGGCCACTTGACTTCCTTCCCGGAGGCGGACGCTTGAGCTGGGTCACTGGCCCCCGTCGGTTTGATGACATCGTCGGATTCTCACGTGGCACAGCTCGGCAGTCCGCGGTTACGTCTGGCGCGCCCGCACCCGCTGGAGTGCGCTACTGGCGGCCACATCCCGGCGGCCATCATGTCCTCCAGCCGGCTCGTGAAAGAACTTGGCCGGATCGCGGAGGTGAGCGGCGGACCTCCGCTCCATAAGCGTATCGCGCATCGTTTCACTCGGTGGAGCCACAAACCTGTTGGGAACCAGCCCTGGGCTCGAATTCATGATTTTCGCATTGGTTGATGACACCCCTAGTATCGTATGTTTCCAGTGGGACTACCCCGCATCCCTTGACTTCTCGGCACGGGAGCAACCTGTCCGCATTATATCGTCCCGCTATCTCCTATCCATGAGCGGCCGTGCCGCAGCCCGATTCGTCAGCACGGCTGATGGCCCCAGTCCTTTTCCTTCAATTCTTTTTCAAACAGCGCCATTTGCTCCTCCGGGGTCAGTTTGTTTGCAGGCGGGGTTTCATCAGTTGCGGTGGGAAACGCGTTTGTCTCGGCTGCTGCTAGCAACCCGCTCCCGGCGGCCGTGGGCTTGTTTTTTCCGCCCGCGGCTCCAGGCGTTCCGGGCCGCAACTCATCCGGGTGTAGTGGGTCCGTCATGAGCTGGGCAGTCGAACGAGTGTGGCGATGGCACTCACGGTGCTTTGGTTGATAGCCGTAAATGAACGGCGAGCAAGCCTCAGGCGGCACAAAGGCGGACGAATGCACCACAATAAGTCAGGCTGAAGCGGCATCCCAGCCAGGGATCAAAACCACATCGTCAGTCCGTCTTGGTGGGCTCCAACTCAAGCTCGAGACTGTTTTCGCCGCCGGCTTTGACTTCGACTTGACCTTTTTTCCGGCCGGCACCAGATCGCGGCCCGGTTTGGGACACGTCTTTGAAGCCGGCTGACTTTACCACGAACGTGTAGGTGCCCGGCGGCACCGTCAGCTTCGCCGTGAACGCGCCGTTCTCCGTCCGACCCTTGGTGACCATCTCGTCGACTGGAAAATCGAGGGGACCCGTCGAGGTGTCGGTGCGTGTAAGTGTCAGGGTAAAGCGGAATGGCGCTGGCGGAGCCTTGCTGATGATCACGTTTAACACGCCCGAAGCCGGATCCGGCTTCGGGCGTGTGTCACCGGGCTTAAATACCTTCACCACGCTGCCGAACGCCGACTTCACGCCGGCGCCAAACCCAGACTTGGCGGGCTTCGCCTCAGCGGAATTGATTGAGCCGGATTGCTGTGCGCTCAAAGCGAGACGGAAACCGACATTGTTTTCGCGGTCGTCGGCCGAACCTTTCACGCGGACCGCCGAGCGGCATTCCTTGGCATCGGAGTCCCAGCCGCCCCCGCGGTAGACATGCTTGGAGCCTGTCGCCGGTCCGGTATAGTCCGTCACGCTGCCACCGGGGAGCCGGTCCACGAAAATGTCGAGACACCACTCCCAGACGTTGCCATGCATATCGTTGAGCCCCCAGGCATTCGCCGCCTTTTGTGCCACCGGGTGCGTTGTCTTGCCGCCTTCCTTGTCGAACCACGCGAGTCCGCTCAATTCCCCCGCGTAAGGCGTCGTCGTGCCGGCCCGGCAGGCATATTCCCACTGTGCCTCGCTCGGCAGCGTGTAGGTGTAGCCCGCGGGCAACCGGCCCTCGGTCCGCTCGCGTTCCATGACCCTCCGGCAAAATTCCAGCGCGTCGGTCCACGAAACGTTTTCCACCGGTGCATCCTTTCCGGCCTCCTTGAATTTGCTCGGGTTTGTGCCCATCAACGCCTCGTACTGTCGCTGGGTCACCTCGGTTTTTCCCAGCCAGTAGCCTTGCGTCAATGTCACCTGCGTCTGGGGTCCTTCCTCGCTGTCACGATGCGCCTCGGACTCCGGCGATCCCATCACAAACGTTCCCGCCGCGATAAACTCCAGCTCAAGGTCCAGCTCCGGCAGCGTCGTCGCCTGGCCCGCCTCCGGTGTGTGCGGTCGTTCAAGCACCGCGCTGAGTCGCAGTTCGCTTCGCGCCGTCACGCTGCCGCTCAGCGCCGCCGGCTGATAGCCTTTCAGTCGCAACTCGATGCTCTGCGGACCCGGCGGCAGCTCCGGCAGCGTCAACGGCGTCGTGCCGAGCACCTTGCCGTGGGAAATGACCTCTGCGCCGGCGGGCTCCGAAGTGATGACGCAGGTTCCCGCCACGAAAGCGGCGGCCGATTCCACGAGCGAATTGCGCGCGACCTCCGCCGTGTTCCGCTGCTCCGGCCATCCGGTCCGGTGAAAGATAATGTCATAGCTGCCGGTCGGCAGTTTCACTTTCTGAGGGGTCGAGAGTTTTTGCCGGCCGGCCAGCGCCGGTCCGTTCGGCATGACCCGTCCCACTAACTCAGCTTCCAACCCCGCCGGCTCACTCGTCACCAGCAGCGTTCCCGTGCTGCGCACCAGTGCGGCGTTCAACTCGGTGAAATCATTTTCCTTCACCTCCACTTCGCCGCTCCAGTCCTCGTAGCCGGCCGCCCGGACGTGTACCGGATAAACGCCGAGTTTCACTTCCCGCAGCGTCAGCGGACCCGGCCCGTGGTCCAGTGCGCCAACCGTCACCTCCGCCCCGAACGGTTCGGTGCGCACGATCACGCCCCCTCGCGCCATGGGGGATGCCGGCAAAATGTTTTTTGGCTTGGCTTCGGCTGATGTCTGAGACGCGGAGGGTAGGGGACTTGAGGCAGGGTCGGTGGGCGGGACTGTTCCGTCCAGCCGCGAGCTTTCCGTGGCCCGCGTAGTTTTGGGCGCGGTGCGGCCGAGGAAATAATATCCCGCTCCGACTGCGACCAGGCCGGCGACAACGCCTACGGCAATCAAAAGTTGCTTGGTGTTGCGAGCCGCCGGCTTTTCTCCGGCCGGCGCCGCCCGGCTGTTGCGCTCGGCTTTTCCCGATGAGGATCTGGTCGGCGATTCAACGGCCACGCCCAATCGTTCGGCCACCTCGCCGGCGCTGCCCGGCCGGTCCTTGGGATCCTTCGCGAGGCACGACAAGATGACCTTTTCCCACTCCGGCGGAATTGGCTCGGCCGCGATTTGCAGGTCCGCCTGCTGCTCGGCCATGGATTTGGGCACCTTCTCCCGAACCTGCATCATCAACGCATATCCATCGCCCCGGTAAAACGGCGGCTTGCTGGTGAGAAGTTCATAGAGCGTCGCGCCCAGCGAGTAGACATCGTCGGCGATGCTGGGCTTTTCTCCCATGAGTTGTTGCGGGCTCATGTAGAGCGGCGTGCCCGAGGTGGAGCGGTTGGCGTCGGCCGTGAGGCGCGTGCGCGTCTCCGCCAGGCTGCACGCGATTCCAAAATCCATTACCTTCAAGTCGCCCTCCCGGGTGATCAGCAGGTTGGCCGGCTTCAGGTCCCGATGGAGGAGGTGGGCTTTGAAGTGGGCATAGTCGAGCGCTGTGCACAACTGGCCGATGAAACGCGTCACGTCCGTCACGGACAGGCACCCATTGGGACTTCCGGCCTTGCGACTGGCCAGGCTCTCGCCCTCCACAAACTCCATCGCGATCGCCGCGCCTGCCGGACCCTGCACAAAATCGTACACCCGCACAATGTGAGGGTGCGTGAGGTCGAGGCAGCGTTTCGTTTCAATCTTCAGGTCGCGCACCGCCTCGACATCGGCCGCCACTTCCGCCGGCAGGAATTTCAATGCCACGGTGCGCTCCAAATCCTCGTCCCGTGCGCGCCACACCACGCCCATCCCGCCGCGCCCCACGACCTTTTCCAACCGATAACGGCCGAACACCCGCCGGCCGGCCGCCAAGCCTCGCATTCCCCCCTCAAAGTCATCCGGTGAGACAAACTGTGTCGGCTCATCTTTACGGCTCATGGCAAGTCTGGAAGACATCACGCTTGTCCGGCAGCGCAAGCCCGGAGGGGTGAGGCATCTCAGCAACCTGGCCGTCGCGGAGCGGGACTTCCTCCCAACAGCGCTGCGAAATCGGCAAGTCGCGCGGCACAATCAGGCGGTGTCGCGGGCCAGCTCGCTCCCCGAAATCAAGCAGCCGGCCTTTATAAATCCCCTTTATTCTGGCTCCGATGGTCCGATTGAGAGGGGTTGACCTGAGCCGACCCTAGTTTCGGAGCCCCTATGCGCAAGGAAATCCACCTGTATTACAGCGCTCTCGGCCTGAATCCGGGCGCGTCCGCCATGGAGATCAGGCGGGCTTATCTGCAACTGATTCAACGCTGGCATCCGGACCATTTCAAAGCGGGATCCTATATGCACACCACAGCGGAGGATCTGACCAAGGAGCTCAACGAGGCTTACGAGCAACTCTACAAGAAACAGCTCTACAAAAAATTTCTCCACCGGGCAGGGCCGAAAAGGCCTGCGCCTGAGCCAGCCGCGAGTCCGGCTGACCGGGCGCGGCAAGCCTACAGGACCGGAATGCGGCCGGACGACAAGCCGGGGCCAGTTCCCCCTGAGCAACCCAGGGCGGAACGTCCAGCCAGTCGGCAAACTCCACCCGTTTCCCCGCCACCACCAGTTAAGCCTCCGGTTCCTCCCGAACCACCAAAACCGAAGCGGCGCACCCCGGGGCGTCGTTTTCCAGCCGCCGCCCCGGTTACACCGCCCGCCAAACCATCGTCTCCCCCCAAGACCGAGAAAATCCGCAGATTCCGCAACTGGCCTTGGAATAAGGCCGCGGTTGTCATCGGTCTCATCGTTGCCGGTTTTACGATCCGACAAACCATGCCGGAGCGCTACACCGGGCTTACGCTGCCCGCGTTGCTAGCGGCTGAAAGCCGTGTGGCAAACCAACCCGCTTTGTTCTCTACTGTGGCGACCGCCGGGACTGCCGGACAAAAACAAGGCACGGCAGCGATAGTGCAAAAACATTCAAGCCCTAGTCCTGTCATCCCCAGATTCGCCAGTAACGTTATCCAGCCAGTGATTTTGCCAACCAGCCCGGTTTTGCAGGCTGCGGACGAAACTTCTGCAAACACCCCGCGCGCGACGGATTGGGCCAGGTTTTTGGACGACGCAAAAGCGCAGGTGGACACCTTCCAACTGGGCGATAACAAGGCAAAAGTAGTCTCCATTCAGGGAGCGCCCGATGACGTCGGTGAAGCGGTCTTCCGTTACGGCTCTTCCCTGGTCTATTTCAAGGCGGGGATTGTTACCGGATGGTCCGACGGCACTCCCCGACTTCGCGTCCGGACGCGGGCCGAGATGGGTTTTGACCTGCTCAATACCTTTTCGGTGGGCTCTTCCCGGGCGGAGGTATTCCGCGCCCAAGGTGCACCGACTGACCTCACGCCCAAAAGTTATTATTATGGCGCCTCCGCTATCTATTTTGAGAACGATCGCGTCACGAGTTGGACCCAGGTAGACCAATCCTTGCGCACCCTGGTGATACCACCCATGCCGCCGAACGACTTGGACAAATTTCGGGGCCGGTGACCCGGCAACCCGTTCCGCCAGTCTGGCCATCAATTGGCACACGACGTTGGACAAGATATGCGGAGTCGGAGGTCCCGGTTGATGGCATCATTCAGCCCAGCCCAAAACGGGCTGACCCACCCACTTACGGCCATGCCCAGCCAGTCTGCCAAGTCCACCTTCACCACCTGCGATGCCAACGAGGCCGTTGCCTCCGTTGCCTACCGGCTCAACGAGCTCATCGCCATCTACCCGATTACGCCGTCTTCGACGATGGCCGAGGTCTGCGATGAGTGGGCGGCCGCGGGCCGGCCGAATCTCTGGGGCGAGGTGCCGCGCATCGTGGAGATGCAATCCGAGGGTGGCGTGGCCGGTGCCGTGCATGGGGGGCTGCTGGGGGGAGCGCTCACGACGACCTTCACGGCGTCGCAGGGCCTGCTGCTGATGATCCCCAATCTTTACAAGATCGCGGGCGAATTGCTGCCGTTCACGATGCACGTGAGCGCCCGGGCGCTGGCGGCGCAGGGGCTTTCGATCTTCGGCGACCATCAGGATGTCATGGCCTGCCGCGCGACCGGTTGCGCGCTGCTCTGCAGCAACTCCGGTCAGGAAGCGCACGATCTGGCGCTTATCGCGCACGCTGCCAGTTATCGTTCGCGCATCCCGTTCATCCATTTCTTCGACGGTTTCCGCACCTCCCACGAGGTGTCCAAGCTGGCGCTCCTGTCCGACAGCGACCTCCGGGCCGTGATCGACGAGAAGGACATCGCCGCGTTCCGGGCGCGGGCCATGACCCCCGACCGTCCGACGCTGCGCGGCACCGCGCAGAATCCCGACGTGTATTTTCAAGGCCGCGAGGCGGTGAACCGGTTTTATGATAACCTGCCGGGTATAGTCCAGGATGTGATGGATCGCTTCGCCAGTGTCACCGGCCGCAGTTATCATTTGTTTGACTACCATGGGCACCCCGAGGCGGAGCGGGTGGTCGTGGCCATGGGCAGCGGCGTCGAAACGGTCATCGAAACCGTCAACTGGCTGGTCGCGAAGGGCGAGAAGGTCGGGGTCGTCGCCGTGCGGCTGTTTCTGCCTTTTCATCTCAAGTCGTTCCTCGCGGCGCTGCCTTCAACGGTGAAGGCCATCGCCGTGCTCGACCGCACCAAGGAACCGGGTTCGCTGGGCGAACCGCTGTATCTCAACGTGGTGGGTGCCCTGGCGGAGAGCGGTTCTCCTCTCGCCGGTTCACCCCGCGTTATCGGCGGCCGCTACGGACTCGGCTCGAAGGAATTTACCCCCGGCATGGCCCGCGCGGTCTTTGAGCACCTCGCCGGCTGGGTGCCGCGCAATCATTTCACCGTTGGCATCCTCGACGATGTCACCGGCACCTCGCTGCCGTACGACAGCGAATTCGACCTGGAGGCGGCGGACGTGCGGCGCTGCGTCTTTGTCGGCCTTGGGGCGGACGGCACGGTCGGCGCAAACAAAAACTCGATCAAGATCATCGGCGAGCAGACCGAAAACTTTGCCCAGGGTTATTTCGTCTACGACTCGAAGAAGTCGGGTTCGATGACGACCTCGCACCTGCGCTTCGGCCCGCGCCCGGTCCGTGCACCGTATCTGATCCGCCGGGCGGATTTCGTGGCGTGCAGCCAGTTCAGCTTTGTCGGGCGCACCGATGTGCTCGGCTACGCGGCGCCCGGCGCCACCGTGCTGCTCAACTCGCCCCACACGGCGGAGGAAACCTGGCGCCAGCTCCCGCGCGAGTGGCAGCAGGTGCTCATCACCAAGAAACTCCGGCTTTTCGTGATCGACGCCACGCAGGTGGCCCAGGCCAGCGGCATGGGCCGCCGGACCAATACCGTGCTGCAGACCTGTTTCTTCGCGCTCTCCGGTGTGCTGCCGAAGGAGGAGGCGATCATCCAGATCAAGAAGGCCATCTCCAAGACCTATGGCAAAAAGGGTGAGCAGATCGTCAAGATGAATTACGCCGCGGTGGACGCGGCGCTCGCCGGCCTGCACGAGGTGGCGATTCCCGCCGAGCCCGCGGCAGAAGCGGTTGCCTCGATCCCGCCGTCGTTCTCGCATGCCCCCGAGTTTGTTCAGAAAATCACGGCGCGCCTGCTGGCTGATCAGGGCGACCTGATGCCCGTCAGCGCGATCCCGCTTGACGGCTGCTGGCCGACCGGCACGGCGCGTTACGAGAAGCGCAACATTGCACTGGAGATTCCCGCCTGGGATCCGGCCATCTGCATCCAATGCAACAAGTGCGTGCTCGTGTGCCCGCATGCCGCCATCCGCGCCAAGTTTGTCGAGCCCGCCCGGCTCGACGGCGCCCCCGCGACGTTTCTTTCCGTGCCGTTCCGCTCCACCGAGATCCCCGGCCAGCGCTACACGCTCCAGGTTGCGCCCGAGGATTGCACCGGCTGCTCGCTCTGCGTGCAGGTCTGCCCGGCCAAGGACAAGACCAACCCGCGGCACAAGGCCATTGACATGGTGGCCCAGCCGCCGCGCCTCGCCGCCGAGCGCGCCAATTGGGATTTCTTCCTCCAGCTGCCCGATCCCGACCGGTCGCGGCTCGACCCGGTGACGGTGAAAGGCGTGCAGTTCATGGCGCCGCTCTTCGAATTCTCCGGCGCCTGCGCGGGCTGCGGCGAAACTCCCTACCTCAAGCTGCTCACGCAGCTCGTGGGCGACCGCCTGCTGATCGCCAACGCCACCGGTTGCTCTTCCATCTACGGTGGCAACCTGCCGACCACGCCCTATTGCTCCAACCAGGACGGTCGTGGACCGGCCTGGGCGAACTCGCTTTTTGAGGATAATGCTGAGTTCGGATTCGGTCTGCATCTCGCCGTCGAGCAGCGGTCCCGCACAGCGCGCTCGCTGCTGCAGAAACTGGCGGCACGGGTCGGCCCGGATTTGGTGAAGGAGTTGCTTGCCGCGGATCAATCCACCGAGACCGGCATCGCCGCCCAACGGGCGCGCGTTGTGGCCTTGCGTCAGCAGCTCCAGCCGGCGGGTGGTACCGAGGTCCAGCGGCTTAATGCCCTGGCAGATGATCTGGTCAGGAAAACGGTCTGGATTGTCGGGGGCGACGGCTGGGCCTACGACATCGGTTATGGCGGCCTCGACCATGTGCTCGCTTCCGGCGCCAACGTGAAGGTGTTGGTGCTCGACACCGAGGTATACTCCAACACCGGTGGCCAGGCATCCAAGTCCACCCCCATGGGCGCAGTGGCCAAGTTTGCCTCCGGTGGCAAGGGCACCGCGAAGAAGGACCTCGCCCTCATCGCCATGCAATACGGGCATGTCTATGTCGCCCGCGTCGCTTTCGGCGCCAAGGACAGCCAGACGGTCACCGCCTTCCGCGAAGCCGAGGCCTACAACGGACCCGCGCTCATCATCGCCTATTCGCACTGCATCGCGCACGGCTTCCCGCTGCACCTGGGTCTTGAGCAGCAGAAGCTCGCCGTCGATACGGGTTACTGGCCGCTCTTCCGCTACGATCCAAGGCTGGCGGAAAAGGGCGAAACCGCCCTCCGGCTCGACTCCGGCCCGCCCAAGACGGAGCTCACGAAGTTCATGGCGAATGAAACCCGCTTCGGCATTTTGAAGAATGTCGACCCGGCTCGCGCCGAGGAACTCGGTGCTCGCGCGCAAGCAAACGTCCGCACGCATTACGCGCTTTACCAGCAACTGGCGGCTCCGAAGCCGCATTCGAACGGCACACCAGCCACTCCCCTCGGTTCGCCTGCGGCCTTGCCGCAGGACGGACCTCGCCGAAGCGCACCAAGCGAAGGCGGGCCCGTTTCAGCCAAACCATGAACCCATCCCCGGCCATGAACCTCACCACGCAGTATCTCGGACTGAAGCTACGCAACCCCCTCATCGTCGGCGCGTCCCCGTTCGCCGACAACCTCAACTCGGCCATCCAGCTGCAGGACGCGGGCGCCTCCGCCCTGGTGATGCGCTCGCTCTTCGAGGAGCAGATCGATCTCGAGCAACGTGCGCTGACCCGCGACATCGAGATGCCGGCCGAGAGCAACGCCGAGGCGACCTCGTATTTTCCCAACTATGAGGAATACCAGCTGACGCCGGACAACTACCTGCGCCAGATCCAACAGCTCAAGGCGGCGCTCAACATCCCGGTCATCGCCTCGCTCAATGGCTATCGCCCGGGCGGGTGGACCGACTACGCGCGCCGTTTTGAAGGCGCCGGGGCCGATGCCATCGAGCTCAATCTCTACCACCTCATCACGGATCCCCACGTGGGCGCCGCCGAGGTGGAGGCCGACATGATCGAAACCGTGCGCAACGTCGCCAGCACCGTGAAGATTCCGGTTGCGGTGAAAATCTCGGCGTTCCACACCTCGCCGGCGCAGTTCGCCCTGGCCTTGGAGGAGGCTGGCGCGGCCGGGGTGGTGGTGTTCAACCGGTTTTACCAGCCGGACCTCAACATCGAGGAACTGGAGGTGCAGCCGCAGCTCAAGCTGTCGGACCCGTCCGAGCTGCTGATGCGCCTGCGCTGGCTCGCCATCATCTCGCCGCACCTGAAGGGGTCACTCTCCTCCACCGGCGGGGCGCACAGTGCGGAGGATGTTGTCAAAGCCATTCTCGCCGGCGCGCATACCGTGCAGCTGGTTTCCGTGCTGCTGAAACACGGCCCGCGTTTTCTTTCCACCATCCTGCACGGCTTGAAAAACTGGATGGACGAACACGGCTACGAGGGCGTGGGCGAATTCCGCGGGGCGATGAATCTTCGTCGCTGCCCCGATGCGGCCGCCTTTGAGCGCGCGAACTATCAGCGCATCCTGCAAAGCTGGCGGATCTGAACCGGGTTCGTGGATCCGGGTCAGTACTTCTCGCCCCATTTCTGGCGGATCCCGGCCTTGAGGTAGTTTTGATAAACCGTGACTTGGTAGAGCAAACTCCTGCGGCCACCGCCGTCCACGATGGTGATGCGGTAAACCCGGATCGAGGCCATGACATTTAACACCCACGCAAGGCGCGGATCGTCATTCTTGATGGGCCTTGTTTCAATGTGCCAGAAACCAGTTTCCACCCACGGGTGCAGGTCGTCAATGAGCGGGTAGGCTTGCTCGTCGGAAATGTCATCGACCTTGATATTCTCCGGGATGACGCCCGGCGGGATTTTGACCACGAACCGGTAGGTAAGCTCGAGATCCGTGGGCCCCGGTCCGATCATGGCATATGCCACCTCGTAGCCGTTGGCCCGGCCGGGGAGCGGGCCATTGGGGCCGAAGGGAATTCCAATCACCTTCCCGCCCGCGACGTGAATCGGGCGTTCCACATTCGCGGGAGTTCCGCAGCCACTTAAGGCGAACACAAACACGAAGAGCAGAAAACAAAAGGGCCGGGCCAGAGTCACCGGTGGTTTGGGCAGCAAATTGAGCATGCCACATAATCAGGGGTATTTTCCCCTGGCAGGCAACTCTGCGAATGCCTGCCGTCAAGGAGGGGGCCTCATGCCGCCTGCATCATGTTTTGCGCCTCTTCCCTCACATCCGCGATAAATGCCTCCAGCTGACTGTCGGCAGCGAGCTTGAATTCGCGCAATACTTCCTGGTTCGGGTTGAGATTGAGCAAATCACAGGCGGAAGACCGCACCAGCCGGCCGACGTAAAGAGAACATTCCACCGGCTCGACCGGCGGATCGTATTGCCGTCTGACCGCCGACACCACGGACGCCGGAAAGGAGAGCTGGCGCAGCATTTCCGCTCCGAGCGCGGCATGGTCAAACCCGCACAAATCCTTTTCATCCGGCGCCCATTCCCGTTCGAAATCCCACAGGCTCAGTTTCTTCGCTCCCGCCCGCTTCATCCACACGCTGTCCACGACCAGCATACCCACCAGGTGCAACAGGCCGATCATGTACGCGGCGGAACGATCCTCCCCCTTCCGGCCGGCGGCCATTTCGGCCCCCACGGCCGCGAGGATGGAACGGCGCCAGATGGCATCAGCGGGGAGTCCGTAGCCACGCAAGGGATGAATCAGGGCTGAGCCGGCCAGAACCTGGGCGAATATCCGCGTCAATTGTACCGTGCCGAGCCGGTTGACCGCGTCCTCGATGGTGCCACAGGGCTGGCGGCTGAAAAAAGCGGAATTAGCCACGGACATCACCTTGGCCGCCAGGGTCGGATCCAGGCGCAGGTGTTGTGCCAGGTCGCAGGCATCGTAGTCCGCCCGGCTGAGCATGATCTGCACTTTGCTGATGGAATGGGACAGGGGGAGCGAACCCGAGGCGAGGTAGGATTGAACGAGAGTGGAGGAATCGAGATGCATGGGAATACCCGGGCAGAGGGGGCGTGCTGAAGCCTCCTTGCGAAGGACGGATATATAATCGGCCAAACAGGACCGACCTTGACCCGCAATCCTCCGCCCAGCGGACTCAGGCAGGCTTTGACCCGGGGAAGTTGCGGGCTTTGCGACAAAGGCGACCAGGCAAAATACGGAAGCCGTGTTTTTCGAGCGTCTGGCGCGAAACGGTCGAACCGGCTGGATGTTCACCCACGGGGGCAAGCAGGGTGTAGAGCTCGATCGGCGGCTGCTGGCGGAAACCGGGCTGAAGGCCGACGTAGATGGCGGGGGCGGTCATGGCGGCGAGCAGGCTCATCACTGCCGCAGACTATCAGCTCGGCGGGATTAGGGGAACTAGCCGAAGGACTAGTGCGGTCGCGATGGCGGCTTGGCGCGATGCCGTCTAGAACAGCGGGAGCAGCAGCGAAGGGAAAACTCCGAGCACCACAAGCAGCACGGCAGCAACCACCAGTGTCAGAACCGTGGCCGCGGGCACGCTAATCCGGCCGGAATTTTGCGTGGGAGCGGCCACCAGCGCCTGTTTCAGCACGAGCAGGTAATAGTAAAGGGCGACTGCACTGAGCAGGATTGCCAGAGCCGTCAGCCAGCCGGCCGGTCCGGCCAAGCCACCGAGCTTGAGCGCCGCGGCAAAAATGGCAAATTTACCAACGAAGCCAGCCAAGGGCGGAATGCCGGCCAGCGAAAGGATAAACACCGCCAGACAGCCTGCCAGCAACGGCGAGCGCCGGCTCAGTCCGGCGAGATCAGTGATCTTCTGGCAACCGCCGTTGCATTCGAGCACGGCAATGATCCCGAACGCGCCTGCGGTCGCCACGCCATAGGTGGAGACATAATAGAAAAGCGGGCCCGGCCCGGCGAACTCCCCGGCAATCACGCCGAGCAGCATGACCCCGGCGTGAGCGATGGCCGAATACGCGAGCAGCCGCCGGATGTTGGTCTGGGCGAGGGCCGCCAGATTTCCCAGCAGCAGGGAAGCGCCGGAGAGCAGGGCCACGAGCGGCAGCCAGCCGCCACTGTTGCCCGGCTTGGAAACATCACCGGCGACGGCGGCCAGTCCCGGCCACAGGAGACGGTAAAACAGGGTGAAGCCCGCGAATTTCGAGGCCGAGGCGATGAGGGCCGCCGACGGGGTGGGCGCGCCCTCGTACGCATCAGGGGCCCACAGGTGGAACGGGGCCGCCGCCGCCTTGAAACCAAATGCGACCAGCACCATCACGAGGGCCATGGCCAGCAGCGGCGTTATTCCCCGGTACGACAGCACGAAGGCGATGCGAGTGAGATCAAGCTCCCCCGTCAGTCCGTAGATCAGGCTGAAGCCGAACAGCAGAAAGGCCGACGCCATGCCGCCGAACAGGAAATATTTCAACGCGGCCTCGGCGGACTCCCGCCGGTCCTTGTCGAAGCCCGCCAGCACATAAAGGGAGAGACTGGCCAGTTCGAGAGCCACAAATGCGATCAGCAGTTGCTGCGCGGCGGCCATCAGGATGAAGCCAGTGGTCGCAAAAAGAATAACCGCCACGTATTCGGCCGGATGGCGCGGGATCCGCGCCCCCGCGGCCACACCCAGCGTGAGCAGCCCCAGGACCAACACACCGGTGCGTGAGGCCACGGCAAGCTGGTCCAGCACGAGCCCTTCGCCATAAACCGGCCCCAGTGTGCCAACCGAGGAAGAGTCAATGATCGCGGCGAGCAACGCCATGCCGCCGATCCAGAGCGAGGCCGACAGGCGTTCCGGCAAAGTGCGCTTCCGGCCGAAAACGAGATCGTAGCCTAGCACCAGCAGGGCGCCGGCCACCAGCGCCATCTCGGGCAGCATCGCCCGGGCGAGGATGAGATAGTTGTAGCTCATGGAACGCCTCCGTGCCACACAGCCTGCATCAGCGGCGATTGCAGGCTCGGGACAATCCAGTTGAGCAACAGATCCGGCTTGAGTCCGATCAGCAGTGTGGCACCCAGCAGCAGAAACGCTCCGGCCTTTTCCGGCCAGGTGATGGGCGGCAGGGGATGTTCGTGGGCGGCGGCAGTCGCCGCACCGTTCGCCTGGCCGAAGAAGGAAACTTGAATGACCCGCAGGGTGAAAGCGGCCGCAATCAGCACCCCGATGGCCGCGGCCAAGGCCCAGACTTTCGAAGTCTGCCACGCGCCGATGAGAATGGTAAGTTCCGCTGGGAAACCACTGAAGCCCGGCATGCCCATGGAAGCCAGCCCGGCGATGACAAACACAACGGCGGCAAACGGCAGGAGCCGGTGCAGCGGCAGTTGACGCAGATCCTCAAGCTGCCGGGTGTGGGTGCGTTCATAAACCATGCGTCCGACAACGGCGAAGAGGAGTCCGGCGATGACGCCGTGCGAAAACATCTGCAGCACCGCGCCAGCCACCGCCTGCGGGTTGGCGGCGGCGAGCCCGAGGAGTACAAAGCCCATGTGGCTTACGCTCGAGTAACCGATGACGAACTTGAAGTCGTCTTGCACCAGGGCCACGAGGCCCGCGTAAATAATGCCGGCGATCGCGAGCCAGGCGATGTACGGTTGCCAGAAAACGAGGCCCACCGGGAAAATTCCCATGGCCACGCGCAGGCAGCCATAGGCGCCGAGCTTCATCACGACCCCCGCTAGCAGCATCGACGCTCCTGTGGGGGCCGCCACGTGGCCGGTCGGCGCCCACGTATGGAAGGGAAACATGCCGGCCAGCACGCCGAAACCGAGGAAGACCAGGGCGAACATCGCGATCTGCTCGCCCCGCGTGAGGCCCGCCGCCGCCCGGGCGAGATCGGTCACCCCGAAGCTCTGACTGCCGGTGGCCGCAAAGGCCCAGAGGAGACCGACGAGCACCAGCGCGCTGCCGGCGAACGAGTAAAGCGCGAGCTTCATCGCGCCATACTCGCGGTTGGTGGAACCCCAGTTCGCGATGAGGAAATATTTCGGGACGATGGCGATTTCGTAGAAAACGAAAAAGGCAAAGGCATCCGCGCTGAGGAACACGCCGTACACGCCGCCAATCAGTGCAAGGTAGAGGCCGAAGAATTCTCCGGTGCGCTCCTCGATGTTCCAGGAGAAAAGCACTCCCGCCGTCGCCGCGAGGCCCGTCAGCACCACCAGCGTCAGGCTGATGCCGTCAGCGGCGAGATGGTAGCGCACGCCCAGCTCGGGAATCCACGGCAGGTTCACCAGGGTCTGCAGCTCGTTTGCCGGCACAAAGCCGCTGGCCGCAAACAGGGTGATCGCCCAGCAACCCGCCGCCGTGACGAGCGCGACGCCGCGAGCCGCGGCGGCCGAACGCATGCCGGCTACCAGCGACAGCAGTGCGCCGGCGAACGACAGATAAATGGTATAAGGCAGCAGGCTCATGGCAGGGAGGCGGTCCATGCGGTGACCAGCGGGTTGAAGACGCCCACGAGCAGTTGCGGCCAGACGCCGAGAACAAACATCAGCGCGATGGATGGGACGAGGGTGGCCAGCTCCAAACCGCTGAGATCACGGAAGCCTGCAACGCCAGTTCCTTGCGGGCCGTGAAAAACACGCTGCCAGAATGTCAGCAGGAAAAACGCGGTGGCGAAGAGACCGAGGCAGCCGATGGCCGCGGCCCATGGGGCGAGCCCGAACACACCGCGGAAGACAAGAAACTCGCCAATGAAGCCGTTGAGTCCGGGCAGGCCCAGCGAGGAGAACATCGCGATGCCGCACAGTCCGGCAAACACCGGCGTCGCGGTGCGCACGCCGCCAAAGTCGTTGAGCCCGCG
>CAZBLQ010000001.1:2142-78334 GCA_964492635.1 uncultured Oleiharenicola sp. | reverse complement strand
GTCCGGCAAACACCGGCGTCGCGGTGCGCACGCCGCCAAAGTCGTTGAGCCCGCGATGGCCACCCGAACGCGATTCGAGGATGCCGACACAGAAGAACAAAGCGGAGGCGGAGAGACCGTGGTTGAACATCTGGAGCAGAGTGCCGCTCAGTGCGGCCGTCGCGGCCTCGGCGTGCAGACTGCCGGCGCCCGCCACCGCGAAGAGCGCGAGCAGGCAATAGCTCAGGTGGTTGACCGAGGAGTAGGCGACCATCCGTTTGAGGTCGGTTTGTTTCATCGCGGCAAAGGCGCCGAGTACCACGCCACCCAGCGCGAGCCAGATGAGCCCGGGCGCGGCAGCGTGCAGTTGCACGGGAAAAAGCGGCCACAGGATCCGCAAGAAACCATAGACGCCCATCTTGGACATGATGCCCGTGAGAAACATCGAGGCGCCGGTCGGGGCTTCCGCGTAGGCCGAAGGCAGCCAGGTGTGAAACGGGAAGAGCGGCACCTTGACCGCCAGCCCAAGCAGCACGCCGAGGAAAATCGCGGTCAGGACCGGGCCGCTCATCTTGGCCGCGAGTCCGCCGCCATGGGCGAGGGCCGCCAGTTCCACAAAGTCAAAGGTGCCGACTGCCGCAAATAGCGCGGCGAACGCCAGCAGCATGAACGCGCTGCCACCGATGGTGTAGACTACGAACTGATAGGCCGCGCGCGAGGCACCAGGTCCGCCCCAAAGCTTGATAAGGAAAAACGCCGGTACAAGGCTCAGCTCCCAGAAAATAAACCACGGGAAGAAATCGAGCGCGAGGAAGACACCGAGCGCCGCGCCTTGCAGGAAGAGGAACAGCATGCAGAAGAGTCGCGGATCGCGTTCGATTTTCCACGAGGCCAGCAGGCAGGCGGGGGCGACGAGTCCCGTCAGCAGCACCAGCAGCAGGCTCAGCCCGTCAAGCCCGAGGTGATAAGAGACATTCAGCACCCCGAGGCTGATCCAGCTGTGCTGTTCGACGAACTGGTAGCCGGGCGCGGCGGGATTGAAGTTCGCCCAAGCCAGCAGGCCTAGGGCGAGGGTGGAAAGACTGTAGAGCAAGGCGAGCCCACGGACAATCTTCGGATGCGCGTGAGGCATGGAGGCCAGCATCAATGCGCCCAGCCACGGGATGAAGACGATGAAAGTAAGGAGAGGAAGGGAGTTCACCTGACACCTCCCAGGACCAGGACGAAGGCCAGCACCACAAAGGCGATGGCGATAACCCGCAGGTAACCGTGTGCTTCGCCGGTCTGGGCCCGTGAATAACGCCGGCCCGAGCCGCGGATGCTTTCACTCACGCTATCAAATCCGTGGTTCAGCGTGTCCTCGTCGACCTGCCGGTTCACTGTGCCGGAAAACACGCCGAGCATGCCGAGGAAATCAACCAGTCCGCCGATGACCCAGCGGTCGAGACCGTCGGCCAGCGCGGCGGTCAGGGTGTTCAGCCGGCCCACGGTGGCGGCGTAGAGTTCATCAAAGCCCAGCCGGTTGGCGAGCGCAGCCAAGACGGCGGGCGAGGCCACGACAAGCGGATCGCGTGCCTCGGCCGTCGTCCGGAGCTGCCGGCCATAGAGCCACCAGCCTAGGCCCAGGCCGGCGCCGACCAGCAAAATGGAAAAGAGCATCAGCCCGCCGCCCGCAAAAAACTGGCCCATGCTGCTGTGCAGCTCCTCGCCGCTTAGACGGGCTTGCAGCCACGGGCAGGCTGGTGTGCCAATGAAGCCGAGCAGCACGGCACCGATGGCCAGAAGGATGAGCGGCACGGTCATGACAGCGGAGTTTTCATGTGCGTGCTCCGCATTTGCGGAACGCGGCTGGCCGAGGAAAGTTTCAGCGACGAGGCGCGTCATATAGAACGCGGTGAGCACGACGGCCAGCAGCCCGGCGTAAAGCGGCAGCTGGGAGACATCCCACTCGTGCGCGGCGTGGAGGATGGCCTCCTTGCTCCAGAAGCCGGAGAAGAGAAACGGCACGCCGGAGAGCGCCATCATGCCGATGGCGAAAGTGGCGAAGGTGATCTTCATCTTCGGGCGCAAGCCGCCGAGCGAGCGGATGTCCTGCTCGTGATGTGCCGCGTGGATGACCGAACCGGCGCCGAGGAAGAGCAGCGCCTTGAAGAAGGCATGCGTCAGCAGATGGAAGATGGCGGCGGTCCAGGCGCCGACGCCGAGGGCAAGCATCATGTAGCCGAGTTGGGAAACGGTGGAGAACGCGAGGACGCGCTTGATGTCGTTTTGGCCACAGGCGATGAGCGCACCCAGCAACGCGGTGATGGCGCCGATGAACGCCACCACGGTCAGTGCATGCACCGGCACCGCGGCGAGCAGGGCGTCGGCCGACATCAGCGGATAAACCCGCGCCACCAGAAACACACCGGCGGCCACCATCGTCGCCGCATGGATGAGCGCACTGACGGGCGTCGGGCCTTCCATGGCATCGGGCAGCCAGACGTGGAGCGGGAACTGGCCGGACTTGCCGGCCGCGCCGCAGAAGATGAGCAAGGCGATGGCGGTCGAGACCACTAGGCCGCCGGCGAGCGTGTGGGCGGCGAGACCGGCCAGTGCGGCGGTTTCAAGGACGCCGTGACCACCATCGTAGAAAAGGAGTGAACCGGTGGAATCGTAGAGCCACAACATGCCAAGGAGCAGGCCGAGGTCGCCGATGCGCGTCGTAATGAAGGCTTTCTTTGCGGCGGCGGCGGCGGACGGCTTGTGGAACCAGAAACCGATGAGCAGATATGAGGCGAGGCCGACCAGCTCCCAGCAGATGAAGAGCAGCAGCAGGCTGTTGGCGATGAGCAGCCCGAGCATGGCCGCGGCGAAAAGGCTGAGGAAGCAGAAGAACTGCTTGAAATTCGCGTCTTCCTTCATGTAGCCGAGACTGAAGATGAAAATCAGCAGCCCGACAAAAGTGACCATCACGCTCATGAACGCCGCGAGCGGATCGAGCAGCCAGCCGAGCTGCAGTGCACCATGACCGAGATCAAACCAGGCGAAGTTGTGCACTGCGTGGGTGGCAGGAGACTGCAGTGCACCGTTGAGCGCAAGGCACGCCAGCACAAAGGCGCCCGCCATGGCGAGAATGGCGCTGCCGGCTGCCAGCGTGCGACCGCGACGCGACGTCAGAGCACCGATTCCGGCGGCTAGGAGTGGCAGCGCGGGGATGAGCCAGACGGATTGGACAGTGAGCGTCATGGGTCAGCCTTTCAACTGCACGGCGTCCTGCAGCCGGATGTTCCGCTGGTGACGGTAAAGGGCGATGATCAGGGCGAGGCCGACGGCCGCCTCGGCGGCGGCGATGGCAATGGAGAAAATTACAAAGATCACCCCGGTGGCGTGCGCGGGCGACGGACCGAAGCGCCAGAAGGCGATGAAATTCAGGTTGGCCGCATTGAGCATCAGCTCGATGCCCAGCAGCACGAGGATGGTATTGCTGCGGGCGAGGGCGCCCGCGAGGCCGATGCAAAAGAGCGCGGAGGAAATCAGGAGGCAGAGATGCAACGGTGTCATGGAGCGTCCTCCGGGTTGCGCTTCGGTTCACTGGCGGCGAGGACGATGGCGCCAAGCAACGCCACGGTGAGAAGCACCCCGACGATGAGCAGAGCGGCGCAGTACGGGCCCATGAGTTCCAGTCCGATCTGCTTTACAGTAGCCGTGGGGGCCTGGGCGGGAGCCGGCCGGAAGTCCGATGAAACCACCGCGGCAAAAAGCACGGCCGCCACACAAGCGCCGACGGAGAGGGCCGCCGTCAGGCGCACCCGTGACGCGGGCTCGACCTGCACATCCCCCACCGGATTCTGGCGGGTGAGCAGCACGGCGAAAAGCACCACCATCGAGACCGCGCCGACATAGACGATCACCTGGGCGAAGGCGGCGAAATCCGCGCCGGCCCAGAGATAAAACGCGGCAGTCCCCAGCCAGCTCACGGCGAGCAGCAGCGCGCTGTGCACGAGGTTGCGCGAGAGCATCGCGGCGGCGGCGCTGCCGAGCAGGACGAGAGCGATGATGGCCAGGACCACGGTCATGGGGCGTAACGGTAGGTGCGCGGGGCAACGCCGGCGCTGAGCCGGCGGCCGATAAGGACAAAGGGCACAATGACAAAGACGAGGGCGAGGGCCCAGCGGGCAAGTTGCAGCGCGCCGCCCCAGCCAACGGTCAGGTGCCAGAAGGCGACCGTGCCGAGATTGATCAGGGCGAGCGGCACGAGGAATTTCCACGCGAAACGCGTGAGCTGGTCGATGCGCAGGCGCGGCAGCGTGCCACGGATCCACATGAAGAGCACCAGGAGCGTGAGCAGCTTGGCGAAGAACCAGAGGTAGGAAGGAATGACTTCCAGAAAAGCACACGGGGCCTGCCAGCCACCGAGAAACAGGGTTACGCCCATGCCGCAGAGGGCCGTCATGCCGAAATACTCGGCCATGAAGAAGAGCGCGTATTTGAATCCGGAATATTCCGTGAGGTGGCCGGCGATCAGTTCGCTTTCCGCCTCGGGCAGATCAAACGGCGAGCGGTTGGACTCGGCCAGGGCGGCAGTGAAAAAAATCAGGAAACCGGCAAAGCCCCAAGGCGTGAAGACATACCAGTGCGGGATGAACCCGAACTTCCAACCTCCTTGCGCGGCCACAATGCCGGTGGTCGAGAGCGTGCCCGCGAGCATGACGACCGGGACGACCGAGAGGAGCAGCGGCAGCTCGTAGCTGATGAGCTGGGCCAGGGCGCGCATGGCGGCGAGCAGCGAGTATTTGTTGTGGCTGGCCCAGCCGGCCATGAAGACGGCGAGTTCCGTGGCGGCGCCGGCGGCGAAAAAATAAAGCACCGCGGTGTCGAGCTCGACCGGGACCAGATGCCGGCCGAAGGGCAGCACGGCAAACGTCATCAGGGCCAGGCTGACCAGCACGACCGGGGCGAGGTAATGCAAGACCTGGTCGGCATCCCGTGGCACGATGTCTTCCTTGATGAGCATCTTGATGCCGTCGGCGAATGGTTGGAGCAGGCCGAAATAACCGGTGCGATTGGGGCCGGGCCGGTTCTGGATGCGGCCGAGGATTTTCCGCTCGGCCAAAGTGAGAAAGGCAAACAGCAGGCCGAAGATTGCGAGAATGGCGACGATCGCGATCAGGCTGGTGACAAACCACAGCAATGGCGCGGGGACCACCCGGGCGATGAGGTCACCAGCGAGGAGCGGCAGGCGCTCCAGGAAGGACTCTGGGGCTGCGGAAATCATGAACCCGAGGCGGCTGGTCCGCCTGCACCCGGCGGTTTCATCGTCGGGGAAGTGGGTTTGGGGGCGGGCGCGGCAGGCGCGCCAGCTGCGTTTGACGGAGAAGGCACCGTTCCGGCCTGCTGGCCGGCCGGTGTTTGTCCGGGCACCCTGTTGCTCGCTTTTGCGAGCCCAGGGTCAGTCGCGCGACCTGCGTCGCGGCTGAGGTCGCCCGGCAAAGCCTTGGCGGGAGCGGCGGCTTTTGCGGCGGCCGCGGCCTTGGCCTTTTCCTCTGCGATCCGTTTCTCCTCAGCCAATCGGGCGTCGACCTCGGTGGCTTCGGTGGGATGAATCGTGTGATAGTAGGAGTTGGGCTTCGCGAGTTGTGCGCGGTCGAGCAGCAGGCCGGTGAACCGGTCGGTGGCGGCAATCGCGAAGACCTGGTCCATCTTGATCGCGTCAAACGGGCAGACTTCGACGCAGATCTGGCAGCTCATGCAAACCGAGGTGTCGATGTCGAAGACCGCCGGGTAGAGCTGCATTTTGCCGTTGGCATCGGGCTTCTTGTCCTTGCTCTTCTCGATGTAGATGCACTGCGGCGGGCACTCCTTTTCGCAGATCTGGCAGGCTACGCAGCGCATCGTGCCCATCGGGTCCGTGGCGTTCTCCGTGACGAGGAAGGGGAAATTGCGGTAATTCTCCGGCAGCGTGGGCAGAACCTCGGGATATTCCTGCGTGGTGTAGCGCGCCGGGTCGTGGAAACTGCCGACGAAGTTTTTCGCCGTGACCGCCAGTCCTTGAATGATGCCGGAGCCGAGCATAAGAGTCAGAGGATAGAGGTCAGAGGACAAAGGTCAGAACAGAGAACGCAGCTGG
This sequence comes from uncultured Oleiharenicola sp., assembly GCA_964492635.1. Lineage (GTDB taxonomy): Bacteria > Verrucomicrobiota > Verrucomicrobiia > Opitutales > Opitutaceae > Lacunisphaera. The sequence goes on along the minus strand of CAZBLQ010000001.1, from coordinate 72,246 downwards.
TCCGGCGCAGGTTGGCCGGAGCTGACTTCTGTTCTCTGTATTCTGACTTCTGCATGGTTAGCGGTCCACTTCGCCGAGGACGATGTCGATGCTGCCGAGGATGACCACCGCGTCGGCGATGGTGTGGCCGAGGCAGAGATCCTCGAGGATCGTGAGGTTGATGAATGAGGGGGCGCGGATGCGGTAGCGGCACGGGTTCGGGCTGCCGTCGCTGATGAGGTAAAAGCCGATCTCGCCTTTCGGGCCCTCGATACGGCCGTAGGCCTCGCCGGCTTTGGGCCGGAAGCCGCGCAGCTTCACCTTCGGGTCCATGACCGGGCCGCCCGGCAGGTCGCGCAGCGCCTGCTGGAGGATTTTCACCGACTCGCGCATTTCGAGCATGCGGATCATGTAGCGGTCGTAGGTGTCGCCGTGCTCGCCGAGCGGTACGCGGAAATCAAAGCGCGGATAGACGCCGTAACCGTCGACCTTGCGGAGGTCGTGGGCCACGCCGGTGGCGCGCAGGCCCGGACCGGTGAATCCGGCGTTGATGGCGAGTTGCGCGGACAGGCGGCCGACCCCCTGGGTGCGCGCCATGAAAATCTCATTGCCCCGGAGCAGGGCTTCGAACTCGTCGAGGAAACGCGGGAATCCGTCCACGAGCTTGCGCGTGGCATCGAGCCATTCGGGCGTCGGGTCGACGCGGCAGCCGCCAAAGCGCTGGTAGTTGACCATCATGCGGGAGCCGCTGAGCGACTCGAAAAGGTCGAGCACTCGTTCGCGTTCGCGGAACGCATACATCAGCGGCGTGCCGGAGCAGCCGGTGTCCTGCATGAGGAAACCGACGAGACCGGAGTGGTTCACCAGGCGAGTGAGCTCGGCGAGGATGACGCGGATGTATTCGGCGCGCTCGGGCACCATCAGGCCGGCGAGCTTCTCGACCGAAATGGCGTAAGCCCAGTTGTTCGTCATCGGGCACAAATAATCGAGCCGGTCGGTGTAGGGCATCGACCCGAGGTAGGTGGTGTTCTCCCCCAGTTTTTCGTGGTTGCGGTGAAGGTAGCCGAAGACGGGCTTGAGCTTCACAATGGTTTCGCCGTCAAGCGTCACGATCATGCGAAACACGCCGTGGGTGGACGGGTGATGCGGCCCCATCGAAACCTCGAGCAGGTCGCCGTGAAACTCATCATGCACCGCGCGGACCTGCGCACCGGAGTCGGCGGGAAAAGGGGTGGCCGGGTCGGCGATCATGGCTTGGCCTCCGGGACGGGTGCAGCAGCTGGTGAAGCCGGCGCGGCGGGGTAGTGGCCTTTCGCGCGGTCGAGCACTTCGTCATGCGGCGTGGGCTCCCACTCGTAATCGTCGGGGGCCACGTAGTCCTTGCGCATCGGGTGGTCCTTGAACGCGTCCCACATCAGGATGCGGCGCAGATCGGGATGGCCGGTGAAAACGACTCCGAAAAGATCGAACACTTCGCGTTCCTGGAACTCGCAAGCGCGCCAGACCGGAGTGAGCGAGGGCACCGTGACCTGATCGGTGCGGTTCCCCGTGCGCAGGCGGAGGACCACGGGGCCGTGTCGCAGGGCGATCGAATAAAGATGGTAGACGACCTCGAGGTAAGCCGGGGTGACGCGCTTGGTTTTCTGCTCAACCACCTTGGGCGGGCCGCCCGCAGGATCCGGCACGGTGGTTTTGACGGTGTCGGTGACTTCCTGTTCCGGCCAGTCCACGCCGGTGACATTTGAGCAGCAGTCGAGCAAAAGGGCCGGATCGTCACGGAGAAACTGCGCCACTTCGCACGCCGAGGCCGCGCCGATCAGCAGCGAGTGCTGGGCCGATGGGGAAGTATTCGTGACAACTGTCACCCCGGCGCCGGGAAACCGGGCGAGTAGGCGGTCGCGAATCTGTTCCGGCGTTTCCATGACTCAGGTCTTGGTGGGGCGGGTGATGACCGGGGCCGACCACACCTCCGGGTTGTGCGTGGGTTCGAGGTCGTGACCGCCGAATTCCGGCACGGGATACTCGCACGTATTGTCGGGCTGCAGGTGGCGCGGGGCGCCAGGGCCCGAGATTTTTTCGCCACGGATTTTCTTCTGCAGTTCGACCAAACCGTGCAACAAGGCCTCCGGGCGCGGCGGGCAACCCGGGATGTAGATGTCCACCGGAATGAAACGGTCGATGCCCTTCAGCACGTTGTAGCCCTGCTTGAAAGGACCGCCGGAAATTGCACAGGCGCCCATGGCGATGCAGTATTTGGGCTCGGGCATCTGGTTCCAAAGGCGTACGACCTGCGGCGCCATTTTTTTCGTGACCGTGCCGGAGACGATGAGCAGGTCGGCTTGGCGCGGCGACGGGCGGAACACTTCCGAGCCGAAGCGGGCGATGTCGAACCGCGCCATGGAAGCGGCAATCATCTCGATGGCGCAGCAGGCGAGGCCAAAATTCAACGGCCACACCGAGTGGCTGCGGCCCCAGTTGTAAATCTCCTCGATGCTTGTCAGCAAGATGCCGTGACGGCGCAATTCGTCGCGCTCGGCCGGGGTGATGGTGGAAGGGGCTTCGCTCATGTTTATTTCCACTCGAGGTGGCCGCGATGCCAGGCCCAGACGAGGCCTTCGGCCAGCAGGAGGATGAAAACCAGCATGGCGAACAAAGCGCCGGCGGACAGGCTGGTAAACGCGACGGCGAAGGGCAGGAGAAACAACACCTCGACGTCAAAAATCAGGAACAGAATCGCGTAGAGGTAGTAATGGGCCTTGAATTGGATCCAGGAATCGCCGGTCGGGGGCAGGCCGCACTCATAGCTGGCGGATTTGATGGGCCCCGGCTTGGCGGGTTGGAACCAGCGGGCCCAGCTTCGCGCGACGACGAGCATCACCAGCGGGAAGGCAAGCGCGACGCCCAGAAACAGGGCCAGAAAAGCGTGGGGATGATCATTCATGCGTGGAGGACGGAACGGGATTCACGCTACGGGAAACCGGTTTTGACTCAATGGCGAACCCTTGGTGTTTCTTGGCAGAAACTGCGCATGATTTGCCACGTGGTGCGAGGGAGGTAACGGCCTTAGCATTTCCCGGAGCACCGCAATTAATCAACCAAAAGCTTTCGGCCGGGATGGATTGGATCGGACGGGCCCCATTGCGCCCTGCTGGGCGCCCGGGGTTTGTCCAGGCACCCGGTTGCTTGCTCCTGCAAGCCCAGGGTCGGTCTCGCCGCCTTCACCGTTGCTGGCTGCTGCCAGCCGGGGGTCTGTCCGGGCCAGTCGCCCGGCAGATCACTCCTCGGGCAGCGGTTGATCCTTGGTCTCCGGCAGAAAAGGCAAAACGGCGAGACCGAGCAACAGCACCAGGCTGACCCAGAGACCGGCGGTGCGGAACGCCTCGATGTCACCGCCGAGGGTCTGGGTGATGCGACTGAGCGTGAACGGCGCCGAGGCGGCGACAATCCGGCCGAAGTTGTAGCAGAAGCTTGTGCCGGTGCTGCGCAAACTCGTGGGGAACAGCTCGGGCAGATAAATGGCGTAAACGGCAAAAACAGAAAGCTGGCCAAAACCCATCAGCGGCAGCATCCAGAACATCTGACTGAACTCCCGCAGTCCCTTGAAGACCAGGACGGTGGAAAGGAACGAGCAAATCAGCGCGAGGGCAAAGGCGGGTCGGCGGCCCCTGACCTGCGCGACCCAGGCAAGTGTCATCATCCCGGTGAAACCGCCGATGTTTTGCAGCAACAGGCCGGCCGAGCGCCAGAAAGCCTGCTGGCTGGCCAGCGCATCCGGCGACAGCCGGGAGGCGGCGAGGTGCGTGGCAATGATGGTGCCGACGATCTTGGGGTGGAAGTTGCCGATGCCCCACAAGCCGACGATCCCGGCAAGGCAGAGCACCAGACCGAGCCAGGCGTGTTTGGCCCAGCGCGGATGGCCCAGCAGCGTGGCATACGACCCGAATTTGACTCCGCGCTTGGCGCCGTCGGCGCGCGCCTGCACCCATTTATCGGGCTCCTTGAGCCGGCGGAGGATGAACACACACAGGAATGCCGGCACCGCCCCGACCAGAAAAATGGCCTGCCAGGCCTTGAGCCCAAACGGCAGGAAGTGCCGTGCGGCAAGTGCGCCGATGGCCATGCCGGCGAGGCCGGCGAGGATGTTGCCCCACGTCGAAAGCGATTGCAGCAAACCGAGCGCGGGCGCGCGGGTTTTGTCGGGCAGGGAGTCGGCGACGAGCGCCACGGCGAGGCCGAACACGCCGCCCACACCCAGACCCGAGAGAAAACGGTAGGCGCAAAAGTCAAAAAAACTGGTGGAAAACGCGTTCAATCCCGTGAAGACCGAGTAGAGCAGCACGCTGACGGTCAGGATGCGCGCGCGGCCATAGCGGTCGCCCAGCGAACCGAGGATCAACCCGCCGGTGGCCCAGCCAAGTAGAAATACCGACGTTGTGTACGGGCCGTAAACCGTGGCCTGCGTTTTGTCGGTCAGCAGGTCGTCCAGGGCGGCATCCCGCGCGAGATTGAAAAACTGCTGGTCAAGGCAGTCGAAAAGCCAGGCGAGCGAAGCGACATTGAAGACGAACCAGTGTTCGCGATTGAGCAGCCGCCACCATGCCGTTGCGGCCTGCTGGCCGCCCGGTGTTTGTCTCCGGCCCTGCGGCCGGGGCAAAGGCTGTTGCGCGGCAGGGGTCATGGATGAATTTTGTAGGGCTGCCGCTTGTCGGCAGCCGGGACCCGGCGGCAAGCACCGGCCCTACCCGGACGAGACGTTGTCATGTGGCGAGTTTCACCGGCACACCGCGGGCCGCGGACTCATAGAGCGCCGTGACAAAAGCGACGGCCTTGCGGCCCTCGCGGCCATCGATGGCAAGCGGCCGGTTTTCACGCAGGGCGGCGCACAGATCTTGGTATTGCCGCACATGACCCTCGATGGAAATGGCCCCGGGCGATCCCGCGCCGGAACCAAGGGCATCATCCGGCTTCGCCTGGCGGATTGCGTCGTCGCCGGGCTCGGCCCGGGAAAAATCCCACCGCCCGATCCGGTCGTCCTCAAGCATGATGGAGCCATGTTCGCCGCAAAGCTCGAGGCGGCGCGACCAGCCGGGCCAGGCGGCCGTGGTGGCCTCGACAGTCCCGAGCGCTCCGCCGGGAAACTTGAGCACGGCGCACGCCGTGTCCTCGCCTTCGATGCCGTTGTGCACGCGACGGGTGGTGCAGGCGAAGACCTCGGACGGCAGGCCGGCAAACCATTGCAGCAGGTCGAGGCCGTGAATGGCCTGGTTCATGAGCGCCCCACCGCCATCGAGCGCGAGCATTCCCTTCCAGCCCGTGTAATACGCCGCGGACCGGTGCCATTTCACATCAGCGCTGGCCAGCGCGAGCCGGCCAAGACGCCCGGCTTCGAGCGCCGCTTTCACCGTGCGGGCGCCGTGACCAAAACGACCCTGGAAAATCGCCGCCACGCGCACCCCGGCCGTGCCGGCGGCCTCAAGGATGAGATCCACGCGTTCCGGTGTGATCTCCACCGGTTTTTCAATGACGACATGTTTGCCCGCGTGAATGGCCGCCAGCGCGGGCTCCAGGTGCGCGCCACTCGGCGTGGTAATACACACCACATCGATGTCGGGCCGGGCCACCAGCGTTTCAATATCCGTGGTCCAGAACGGCACGCCGTGTCCTTCGGCAAAGGCCCGTGTCTTCTCGTCGGTGCGTCCCACCACGCCAGTGACTCGGCCGCCCCCGGATGCCACGATGGCCCGGGCGTGAAAACCGGCGATCATGCCGGTGCCGACGATGCCGAAACCTAAGGGTGCTGCAGCCATGCGGGGTCGTTGATAAAAAGGCGCGGGTTCTGGGCTGAGCTTTGCGGGCGACATCGGTTTGTCGAGCGCTTCTGCCGTCACCGGTTATTGCCCGGGCATAAAGCCCCTCCCACATTCAAACTCGCCGTTGACCCATGGCGGCCTACACTTCTTTTGCTTTGTCCGACCCAGACCGACGTCATTTCCTCCAGTTGCTGGCTGCCGGCACCGTCACGGCCCTTACCTCCGCCTCCGCCCAAACCCCTTCTCCCATGACACAGAAATCCGATGGCATGAACTACGCCCCGCAGGGCAAACCCCACCCGGTCGTGAAACCAGGCGAATTTATTTTTGCCGCCGCCTACCTCGAACACGGCCACATCTACGGCCAGTGCAACGGGCTCCTCGAGGCCGGCGCCGAACTCAAATGGGTCTACGATGCCGACCCGAAAAAGGTCGAGGCCTTCCGCGCCAAATTTCCAACGGTGCAGGTGGCCCGGTCCTTCGACGAGATTCTCGCCGATCCCGCGGTGAAACTGGTGGCCGCGGCCGCTATTCCGAGCGAGCGCGGCGCCATCGGCTGCCGCGTCATGCTGGCGGGCAAGGATTATTTCACCGACAAGACGCCCTTCACGGCCCTCTACCAACTGGCGGAGGCCCGCGAAGTGGCGCGCGAAACCGGCCGCAAATACATGGTTTATTTCAGCGAGCGGCTGCACGTGGAGTGCGCAATGCATGCCGGCGACCTCGTGCACGGCGGTGTCATCGGCAAGGTCATTCAGGTGTTGGGTCTCGGCCCGCATCGCATCGGCAACAAGGCTGACCGCCCGGCGTGGTTTTTCGAGCACGCGAAATACGGCGGCATCCTCTGCGACATCGGCAGCCACCAGTTCGAACAGTTCCTTTTCTACAGCGGGGCGACCGACGCCACCGTGACGCAAGCGGCGGTGGGCAACTTCGCCAACCCGGCCACGCCCGAGTTCGAGGATTTCGGCGAGGCGTCGCTCGTCGGCGACAACGGCACGAGCAACTACGTCCGCGTGGACTGGTTCACGCCGCCCGGACTCAGCACTTGGGGCGACGGCCGCACCATCATCCTCGGCACGAAGGGCTATATCGAGCTGCGCAAATACGTGGATGTCGCGCGCGAGAAACAGGGCGACCAGCTCTACCTCGTGGACGACAAGGGCGAGCAGCACCTCAATGTGACCGGTCAGGTCGGCTTTCGTTTCTTCGGCGAATTCATTCTGGATTGTCTTAATCGCACCGAGAAAGCCATGACGCAGGCCCATGCCTTCAAGGCCGCCGAGCTCTGCCTCAAAGCCCAGGCCGCCGCGAACCGGCTCACGCCGCTCTGAATCGGACCCATGTAGTTGACTGTAGGGCCGCCGCTTGTCGGCGGGCCATTCTTCAAGCGAAATCCGGCACGGCGACAAGCGCCGGCCCTACACACACGGCCCAAGACCCGCGTCACTTTAGTCTGATTTCTTGCCCACCAGCTGGGGGCGCTTGGTCGGGCCCCAGCGGAGGTTGTGCTCGAAATCGAGCAGCAGTTGCTCGCCGGCAAACTTGAAACTGGCGGTGATGGTATAAGGTGTCTCATTGAAGCAGAGCTTGGCGACGAAGGTGTCGCCATCGCTCCAGCCTCCGCTGGCCGCGATGCTCTGATCGGGGCGGTCAAAGAGACTGCTGATGCGCTTTTGGAAACCGGTGCGTCCTCGCACCCAGGCGCCGAGACCGCAGGCAATCGTGTGCGTGCCGTCCACATCCTTGAAAACCAGCACCGGATTTCCGGCCGTGAAATCAAGCTCAGCCGATTTGATACCCAGCTCGTTTTCGCCGAAGGCATAGGGTTTCCCAGAGACCTCGTGCTCCCGCGTGGAGTGCGGCGACCCGGTTTGCACCGGCAGGGACAAGCCGGCCAGTTTGTGGGCGAGTTTTTCCCGGGCCGCCGGGTTGGCGGGCAGCGCCGCAGCATGGATCGCCGGAAGCAAGTATTCCCAGACGACGTTCATCACCCCTTTAGTGTCGGCGGTGCCGCTGGTCACGGCGAGAACCACATCCTGTTCCGTCAGGACGAAGCTGAATTGTCCGAAGGCGCCGTCGGCCCGGTAGCCGTTCGTCTTGTTCCGCCAGAATTGATAACCGTATCCGGCTTCCCAGTTGTCGTCCGGATCGCTGCCGGTGGAAGTCTGGCGTGCGGTCGCCGCCTCGACCCATTGCTCGGCAAGCAGACGCCGGCCCTGCCACATTCCCTTCTGGAGATAAAGCTGGCCGAACTTGGCCAGATCCTCCGTTTTGACCGACAGATCGCCATCACCCATCACCACGCCCTCCGGGCTCAGGCCACACGGGTGTTGTTCGATTCCCAGCGGGGCAAAAAGCCGCGGTTGCAGGTAGGCCTCGACCGTCATGCCGGTGACTTTCTGCACGATGGCCGCAAGCATATAGCTCGCCCCGGAGTTGTAGTGAAAATGCGTGCCGGGTTTGTGTTCGACCTCGGTTTCTAGGAAGGCCCGGGTCCAGGCTCCGTCCTGGCGGGCCCGCATGAGCTCGATCGTCTCCTTCTGGTGGCCGGTGCTCATGGTCAGCAAGTCCCGGATGCGCATTTTCTTCATTTGCGCCGACGGATTGGCCGGAGCGAGGTCGGGAAAGTGCGCCAGCACCAGGTCGTTCACGTTCAGCAGCCCTTCCTGGACCGCGAAACCGACGGCCGTCGAGGTGAAACTCTTGGTCGCCGAATACATGATGTGGACATCTTGGGCGGCAAACGGCGCCCACCAGCCTTCGGCCACCACCTTGCCGTGGCGCACCAGCATGATGCTGTGGACGGCGGTGATTTTCTCGTCCAAGGCTCCGACCAGGGCCAGGATCCCCGCTGAGTCGACGCCTTCGGCTTCGGGCGTGCTGCGGGGCAGATCGGCTTGGGTGCTGCCGCGGGCGAAACCAAGCATTGCGACCATCAGTAACAAGACAAGGGGCAGTTGTTTCATGGGGTTTGAATAATACCATATGATCGGGCCTGTGGAGTCAGCCCCCTAATTTTAAGTTCTCCCAGACCGGATGGCGTTTGATAAAGCCGTGCTTTATTCAGCAGATTGATTTTCGCTTTGAACCAAAACTGTTTGTTTCAACACAGAGAACACAGAGATCCAATCCAAGTGCATAGGAGGGCTTCCCTGAAGGCGGGTGTTCCTCTTCGTCCTCTGTGTCTCCAGTCGGGTATCTGCTCACGGCTTGCGCCTGAGCGCAAGGTGCGGTTTGCTGCCGGCCAATTTCCCTCGACCAATACAGAAACCCTGCTTCTCCACCCCATGAAAACCCTGAGTTGTTTCGTTTTCCTCTTCGCCCTTGTGATTGCTCCGCTCCGCGCGGCCGACCTGCCCGCCCCGGCCGGGCCTAACGACAAACTTATCGCCGCTGTGGCGGCGGCCGATGACGAGCGCCAGGCCGCCACCAAGGCCGGCGACCGCGCGCGGCTCGACGCGATTTTCTCGGACGACCTGCGCTACGCCCACTCCAGCGGCCATGTCGACACCAAGGTTTCCTACATGGAGGCGCTCGTTTCGCACAACACGGTTTACGAGAGCTTCGATTACCCTGAGCGCAACTTCAAGTCCGTGGCCCCCGGCATCGTGCTGATGACGGGCCGCGTGCTCATCCACTCGCACAATGGCGACCAGAAGCTCGCGCTCGATCTCAACTTTCTCGCCGTCTGGCGCGAGGAGAACGGCAAGTGGCGTTTCCTCGCGTGGCAGTCCTGCCGGAACCCGGTTGCGGCGCCCACGCCGAAATGACATCCTGATGCGAGGGAAATGCCCTATTGTTTCGATCGGGATGAAGACTCAAAACCAGATAAACACGCCTTGGAGTTTAAGTGACCGGCAGCTGTTGGCATAAACAATATCAGGCATCATGATTCAGCGCGTTACAGTCGTAAGGCTATACATCGAGATATTTCTCGCGGCAGCCGTAGGTTCGGCCGAACTTTTTATTATGCATTTGGCCGATACATACCCGAGTTGCGGCCGTTATGAATTCATCTACCCATTACTAGTTGGTCTCTTGCTAGGTATCTTTGGACGAGCCCCAGTATGGATTATCGGCCCAGCCACCATGCTGTCTATGCCTGTTGGGATGGTGGTCGACATGTTCACAGGTGGTCACGGGCTTAATCTGTGGCCCATCGCTTTGATGTTCTACGGCGTCTTATCATTAATTGGTCTCACCGGAACTGCCATTGGTCGTTGGGCGAAGCGATGGTGGATTAAGCAAAATTTGAAAGAGGCGGGAAAGTGAGATTTATGCGGGTGTCTTCCAAGGCGGGAGCTCATCAGTCGCCAGAACAGGCTTGGCTAAAAGCGAGCGCGGTTAGATACTGGAATTTCCTCCCGGTTGTAATCTAACTCCGCTTCACCATGCCCCGTCCAGTCACCCTGTTCACCGGCCAATGGGCCGATCTCCCGCTCGAAAAACTCGCCCCGCTCGTCAAGTCGATGGGCTATGATGGCGTCGAACTCGCCTGCTGGGGCGACCACTTCGATGTGGATGCCGCCGCCACTTCTAAGAAATACGTCCACGATAAGTGGGCGTTACTCAAAAAGCACGGGCTCACCTGTTATGCTGTGTCGAGCCACCTCGTTGGCCAAGCCGTTTGCGACCTCATCGATGAGCGCCACAAGTCCATCCTTCCGTCGGATGTCTGGGGCGACGGCGACCCTGAGGGCGTGCGCCAGCGGGCCGCCAAGAAACTTATCCTGACGGCGAAGGCCGCCCGCGCCTTCTTCGACGCCCAACCGGGCCGCAAGACCGGCGACAAGTCACCGGCGGTCGTCAACGGTTTCACCGGCTCCAGCATCTGGCACTCGATCTACGCCTTTCCGCCGACTTCGCAGGCTTTCTGGGACGCCGGCTTTGCCGACTTCGGCAAACGCTTCGGCCCGATCCTCGACGCCTTTGAAAAATTCAACGTGAATTTCGGCCTCGAGGTGCATCCGACCGAGATCGCGTTCGACATCGCCTCGGCGCAGCGCGCCGTGGAGGCGGTGAAAGGCCACCGGCGCTTCGGCTTCAACTATGATCCTTCGCACCTCGGCTATCAGGGCGTGGACTACGTGAAGTTCATTCGCCTCCTCGGCGACCGCATTTTCCACGCGCACATGAAGGATGTGTGGTGGGGCCACGGTGACGGCACTGTCGGTGTGTTCGGCGGCCATGTGAGCTTCGGCGACGCCCGCCGCTTCTGGGACTTCCGCTCGCTCGGCCACGGCGACATCAAGTTTGAGGACATCATCGTGGCGTTGAACGACGTGGGCTACCGCGGCCCGCTCAGCGTCGAGTGGGAGGACAGCCGCATGGACCGCGTCCACGGCGCGACCGAGGCCGCGGCGTTCGTCCGCAAGGTCGATTTCCCCTCCAGCACGATTGTGTTCGACGCGCAGTTCGACAAAAAGAACCAGTAATTTCCCCACCTTCACTCTATCCCAACATGCTATCACCACGTCCGCTCAACGTCGGCCTCATCGGCGGAGGCAAAGGCGCCTTCATCGTCAATCCCCACCAGAAAGCCATCCACTTCGACGGCACCCGCCGCGTCACCGCCGGCGCGCTATTCCCCGATCCCAAGATCGCGCTCGAGGAAGCCGCCAATTGGCCCTATCCGATCAAAGGCTACGGCTCCTACGATGAGATGATCGCCGCCAACGCGAGTCTTCCGCCCGACCAGAAGCTCGACTACATTCTCATCGTCACGCCGAACTTCGTTCACTTCGACCCCGCAATGAAGGCCCTCGAGGCAGGCATTCCCGTGTTTTGCGAGAAGCCGCTCACCGTCACCCTCGACGAAGCCGCCAAAATTGTCGCCAAGGTCCGCCAGAAAAAAATTCCCTTCGGTGTCGCACACACCTACCTCGGTCATTGGACCACGCGTTTCAGTCGCTATCTTGTGCGCAGCGGGCTCCTCGGCGACATTCGCTGGGTGGATGCGTATTACATCCAGGGCTGGCTGGCGACCAAGCTCGAAGCCACCGGCCAGCAGCAAGCGGCTTGGCGCGTCGATCCGAAGAAAGCCGGCGGTTCCGGCTGTGGCGGTGACATCGGCTCCCACGCGCTGATGCAGCTCCGCTACGTCACGGGGCTCGAAGTCGAGGAACTTTCCGCGCACCTCGAAATTTTCGTCAAGGGCCGTCCGATCGACGACCACTTCACCGCCTACTGCCGCCTGACCAACGGCGCGCGTGCCCTCGTCCGCGCCTCGCAGATCGCCGTCGGCCACAAGAACGACCTCGGGATCGAGGTCAACGGCACCAAGGGTTCCCTCCGCTGGAGCCAGGAAGAGCCCGAAAAGATTGTCATCAACCTCATGGGCCAGCCCGACCGCGTCTACTGGCGCGGCGCCATCGCGCCGAACGACGGCTTCCTTCCGGCCGAATTGCCCGCCGATCTGATGGCCGAGCCGACCATTCCGGCCGGCCACCCTGAGGCATTTCACGACGCCTTCGCCCGCCTCCACCGCTGTTTCGAGGCCGACGTCCGCAAATACAATGCCGGCGAGCCCTTCGCCTGCGACGGCTCCAAATACGCCAACGTCGAAGACGGCTGGATGGGCATGGCCTTCCTGGACACAGCCCTCAAATCCTCCGCCGCCAACGCCGCCTGGACCAAGCTGCCCGCCAAGATCTGAGCTTTATCCCGCGGTAATCCAACACCCCGAATCCCGGGCTTACAGGATTGGTTTGGTTGGAGGCGGGACTATCATCCTTTGCCAAGGCTACGGATGACAGGTCAGTCCCGCGGGACGCTGATTTCACGCTTGGACCGGGCCGTCGCCGGTCTTAGCTAGGGGATACTCCACGCCATGAAATCCCCGCTTTGGCTGCGTGCCAGCATCTGGACCCTCGTCGTCGCTTTGGGCGTCACGGCCATCGGCGTACTCGCTTGGTCGCGGGGCGAACCGGTCAACGCGCTCTGGATGGTGGTCGCGGCGGTCTGCGTGTTCGCGGTCAGCTACCGTTTCCACTCGGCCTGGTTGATGGCGAAGGTGCTGACGCTGGACGAACTGCGTGCCCCGCCCGCCGAGGTGCGCGAGGACGGCAGGGACTACGTGAAGACGAACAAATGGGTGGTCTTCGGCCACCACTTTGCCGCCATCGCCGGCCCGGGCCCGCTGGTCGGCCCGGTGCTCGCGGCGCAATTCGGCTACTTGCCCGGAATGCTGTGGATGCTGGTGGGTGCAACCCTGGGCGGTGCCGTGCACGATTCCGTGATTCTGTTCTGCTCGACGCGGCGGGGCGGCAAATCCCTCGGCCAGATGGTGCGCGAGGAGGTCGGGCCGTTCGCCGGCGGCGTGGCGCTGGTGAGCGTCATCGCCATCATGGTGATTTTGCTCGCGGTGCTCGCGCTGGTCGTGGTGAAGGCGCTCGCGGAAAGTCCGTGGGGTCTGTTCACCATCGCGGCGACGATGCCGATCGCGATCGCCATGGGGTTGGGCATGAAGGCGGTCGGCCATCGCTCCCGCGGGCTCGTGACCGTCAGCGGCCTGGGCTTCATCGCCCTGTTTGCGGCGGTGTGGGGCGGGCAATTTCTCCACGGCTCGGCGTTCGAAAGCCTGCTCACGCTGAACGGCACCACGCTGGCGTGGTGGCTCATGGGCTACGGTTTGCTGGCGTCGATCCTGCCGGTGTGGCTGCTGCTCGCGCCGCGCGACTACCTGAGCACGTTCATGAAAATCGGCACCGTGGCCGCGCTGGGCATCGCCGTTATCCTGCTGGCCCCCCAGTTGAAGATGCCGGCGCTGACCCGGTTCATCGACGGCAGCGGACCGGTGTTCGCCGGGCCGGTGTTTCCCTTCTGTTTCATCACGATTGCCTGCGCCGCCGTTTCGGGTTTCCACTCGCTGATCTCCAGCGGCACGACGCCGAAACTGCTCACGCGCGAGTCGCACATCCGCCTGATCGGCTACGGCGCGATGGTGACGGAGATGTGCGTCGGCATCATGGCGCTCATCGCGGCGTGCGCCATGGAGCCCGGCCAGTATTTCGCCATCAACATGGCCGGCACCGCCGAGGTTGTGACCGCGAAGATCACGGCCCTGGGCTTTCCCGTGACGTCCGCGCAGATGGCCGACCTGGCCGCCAGCGTCGGCGAAAAAACCATGATCGGGCGCACCGGAGGGGCACCGACCTTCGCGGTCGGCATGGCCCACATGTTCGCCGGGATCATCGGCAGCCGGGCCGCGCTCGCTCTCTGGTATCACTTCGCCATCATGTTCGAGGCGATGTTCATTCTGACGACACTCGATGCGGGCACCCGGGTCGGCCGGTTCCTGGTGCAGGATTTGCTTGGGACGGTCTGGACCCCGCTGGGCAACACGCGTTCCTTCGGGGCTGGCGCGTTGGCCACGGCGTTGTTTGTCGGACTGTGGGGCTGGTTTCTCTACCAGGGCGTGATCGATCCGCTCGGCGGCATCAATTCCCTCTGGCCCATCTTCGGCATCGCCAACCAGCTGCTGGCGGTGCTGGCGCTCGCGCTCGGCACCACAGTGCTGATCAAGATGGGCCGCGTGCGCTACCTGTGGGTCACCCTCCTGCCGCTCGGCTGGTTGCTGGCTGTGACCATGACGGCCGGGATCATGAAAATCTTCAGTCCCGCGCCGCTGGGTTTCCTTGCACTGGCTCACGGTTTCGAGGCGAGGCTCGCCGCTGGCGGCACCGCGGCCGAACTCGCGACGTGGAGTGCCCAGCTCTTCAACAACCGCGTTGATGCAGTTGTCACTGGCGTGTTCCTTGTCCTCGTGGCCACGGTGGTCCTCGCCTGTGCGCGGGTGTGGCTGCAACTGCTCTCCGGCAAACGGGCGGCGGATCTGCGCGAGGAACCCTATGTGCCGCTGGCGGGCGCGGCTTCCGCCAAGTAATGCGCATCGCCGTCATCGCCGACACCCACGACCACTTCCCGCCGACCTTGCCGCTGCGGCTGCAAGGGGCCGACGAGATCTGGCATCTTGGCGACGTATGCGACCCGTTGACGCTGGTGGAGTTTGAAAACCTGGGGAAGCCGCTGCACGTCGTGCTCGGCAACAACGAGGGGTACGACTACTGGCCGCGGGAACTGCGGCTGGAACGTGCCGGGCTGAAATTTTTCCTCATACACATCCCGCCCGGCCGGGTTCCGCCGGGCACGGATGTCGTGTTGCACGGGCACACCCATGTGCCGAGGGATGAGACGGACGAGCAAGGGGTGCGTTGGCTCAATCCCGGTTGCATCACCCGGCCCAACCGTGGCGCCCGGGCGAGCTTCGCCTGGCTGACCCTCGAGCAGGGCCGGCCGCTCGACTGGCGGCTCGTGCTGCTCTAACCCCGCGGGCCGGCCGGCAAACTGCTTTTTCCCGATATGCGCATTGAAATGATTCTCCCTGAAATGCTGGCCGGCCGGGCAGCTGAATTTGCCGGGTTGCTGCGCGACGCGGTCGAGCACGGCGCATCAATAGGTTTTACCCTGCCGCTTACGGACACCGAGCTGACCGACTACTGGCGCAAGGTCGGCGCAGAGGTTGCGGCCGGTCACAAAATCCTGCTGGCCGCGCTGGATGACAATGGCCGGGTCACCGGCAGTGCGCAACTGGCGCTGGAGCCCCGGGCCAACGGCCGCCATCGTGCGGAGGTGCAAAAAGTGATGGTCCTGACGGCGCTGCGCGGACAGGGAACCGGCGCCGCCTTGATGTCCCGCGTGGAGACAGAAGCCCGGTCCCGCGGCCGCCGGCTGCTTATTCTCGATACCAGTGCCGGCGAAAGCGGGGCGGTGAAATTCTATGAGCGGCTGGGCTATGCCTTTGCCGGCAGCATTCCCGATTATGCCTCCGACCCCGACGGGCGACTTGTGCCCAATGCGATTTTCTACAAGAAACTGACGTAGGCGGAAAAGGCCGCGGTCAGTTGGTCATCAGCCGGCGCCAGTGGGAATTCAGAGTACCGACATTCACGGCGTCCGGCGGGAACTCAGCAATCACGCCAAAAGAAGTGACGACGACGGCCAGGCTTCCTTTGCGGGCGGCGCGCGCCTGCTCCTGGATGCGGGGTGCGGCAGGCTTGCCATCCTTGCCGATGGTTCCGAGTGCCACGTGGCCGTCGGCGGTGATCGTGACGATGCTCTCCCCAGGTTTTTTCCCGGAACCGGTGGCATAGCTGCCCGCCACCGCGTTGAAGACCGAGGTCCGTTCACTGTCACCGGTCACGACGACGACATCGGGAGGCAAATCACTCAGTTTCCGGTGGGGCAGACCGTACCAGAAGCCTACCATGATGAGCACGACGCCGAGGGCAAAAAGGCCGGCCACCTCGGCGATCGACCGCAGGACCTTGAAGCCCTTGGGCGGGTTGGAATGGGTCCGGCCCGGCTGCTTGGTGGCAAACGGGGCGGCGCTGCTCACGATGAAAGGCGGCAGATGGGCGAGTCCCTGCGGGTTATCCACCGTCCAGTATTCATCAAACAAAGAGGTGCTCTTGTGCACGCACAGCCGGCCCGAGTGAACCGCGATCCGCCAGCCTTTGTCCCCCCGCTGCACGATGATGCCGGGCTCGGCCTTGGGGTTGGCCGAGACATCCAGCTTGAGGAGGTTTCCGGCCAGCCGGTAGATTTCCTCGACGGTCTGCTGGCCGAGTTCCACCTTGTCGCCGACCGCCCCCAGAGCGGTTGCACCGGCCTTGAGCTGAACCAGGGTCACTCGATAGGGCGTGCTCATTTCTCTATGATGTAGACCAGCGAGTTGGTGGACCCGAGCATGACACTGCCGGTGGTGAGATTTCCGTCGTCCATTTCCTTGTCGATCATCTCCAGCAAATCGACGTCGTCGGTCATCACTTCACTGCCCGAGGTTTCAATGATGAGAGCGGCCTTGGCGGTGATGCCGTCGGCCGAAACGTCATAATTCCATTTATAAACGCCGCCGATGGGAGTTCTCAGGGCAAAGCCGTTTGGCAGGGCGTCGGCCAGTTCAGGTGGAATCTGTTGCGGCGCGCTGTCCGCCGGCCAGTGGCCGTTCTGCAGATTATAAGTTACCAGGGCGGTCGAAAAGGCCCGGAGATCATTGACCAGCGCGGTGGTCTTCGACCGCATCGTGATATGCCGGTAGGTCGGCAGGGACATCGCCGCCAGCAGGCCGATAATCACCACGACGACCATGACTTCAACCAAGGTGAAGGCGCGCGTACGGTGCTTTCGGTGTGAGAAGGAAATGAGCAACCCTTGCATCATTGAGGCCTGAAAGTATGGATGTCGGCCGGTGGTGCAAGCAATGAGAATAAAAGTGGCCGGGTGAACGGCGGCTTTCACTGTATTTTCCAGCGCGGGGCATGTGTTACAAGGTACTTGCGAATTCTGCCGTCACGGCACTTACGCCCGTACGCTGAGGGATGAAAATGGCCTTGGGCGGGGTCCCGACCAGCGGGTGGGGCGAAACCGGAGATGATCCCCAGGTTCATCGGCGGGTCATTCACGGCTGGCGTCGGCTGGCAACTCCGTCTAGCCAAGTGCCCCAGTGAGCGGCGAACAGCAGCAATATTTTGAAGCCCGAACCGCGGCGGAGAAACCGGACATCATTTTTGTCCGCAGCCAGCGGGCCCGCCACTACCGGCTGACCCTTCGCCGGGATGGAGTGGGCGTGGCCACGATTCCCGGCCACGGCTCGGAGCGCGAGGCACAGCGCTTTGTGGAGCAGCATCGTGACTGGCTTGAACGGGCTCGGGCCCGGCTGGCCCGCAAACCACGCGCTGCGGAAATCTGGACCTTGGGCACCCGGGTGTTGTGGCGCGGCGAGCTGACCGAGATCCGCCAGGCCAGCACCGGCGAACGGCCCACCGTTTGCGTGGCCGCGGATGTTTTCCGTGTGCCGGCCGTTGAAGGGGATTTGCGCCCGGCCTTGGAGGCGCAATTTGCGCGGCGCGGCAAGATCGAGCTGCCGGCGCGGGCCTGGGAGCTGTCCGCTGAAACCGGCGTGGATGTGAAGCATGTCACCGTGCGCAACCAGCGTTCGCGCTGGGGGTCATGCTCGGCCGGTGGGACCATTTCGCTGAACTGGCGGCTCGTGCAGACCCCCGAAACCGTGCGCGACTACATCATCTACCACGAGTTGATGCATCTGCACGAGATGAACCACTCGGACCGGTTTTGGACCCGGGTCGGGGAGGTTTGCCCGGGTTGGCGCGAGGCGGAGCGCTGGCTCAAACGCAATGGCAGTCTGCTGGGCCTGTAATATCGTCGTCCCTGGAAATTTGGATTTTGACACGATAACGCCAGTGCGGACGCATGCGCCATGCCGATCGTGAATCGCGGCGCATGGCGCAGACTTCAATTCTCCATCTGCGCCTTGTCCAGTCGGCAGGCCGTTGCGGACGTCACCAAATCCCCGATGCCTGGAAGAAGCCAGCAATGACAAGCTCATCCCTTTTCCGCCGGCAGAATAGCTTCGTTAAGCAGCGTGCTTTGAGTTGTATGTGCGTGAATTAGTTGGCCTGCTTCTCGTCCACGACCGTCAAACATGAACCCGTCAGACCCGAACAACAACCGGCCGGCCATCCCGCCCGTTGAGATCATTGCCCGGCACTATGACTCGCTCGATTACTTTTATCGCGACATCTGGGGTGAGCATATTCATCACGGGTTGTGGCTCAGTGGCAAAGAGTCGCCGGCCGAGGCGGCGGAACAAATGAGCCGCCATGTGCTTGCCTGCCTCGATTTGTCGCCGGGGGCGCGCCTGGCCGATGTTGGATGTGGTTATGGCGGCACCGCCCGGCTTGCGGCGGAGATCTATGGCGCGAACGTTGTCGGCTATACGGTGTCGGCGGCCCAGAAGAGTTATGCCGAAAAGCGCTCCATCTCACGCGGCTCGGTTGAGATTCGTGTGCAGGATTGGGCGGAAGCGAAGCTTGCGGATGGATCAGTTGATGCCTTGTTGTCGTTGGAGAGTATTGAGCACATGCCGGACCGGGGCAGTTTCGCCCGTGAGGCGCGCAGGGTGCTTCGACCGGGCGGAAAGATGGTCGTCTGCACTTGGCTGGCGGCCGAGCGCGTGTCAGGCTGGTCGCAGCGCCATTTGCTAGAGCCTATTTCCCGGGAGGGCCGGCAGGCGGCATTGGTGACGACCCAGGACTTGAAAAGCCTGCTGGGCGCCGCCGGTTTTTCCGAAGTTCTGGTGGAGGATCTCAGCACGCAGGTGAAAAGAACCTGGAGGGTGGTCATCCGCCGGATGATGTTTCGCCTGCTTACGCGCCGGCGCTATTGGCAGCTTATGCTCGATGCCAGCGCCAGTGACAGGATTTTTGCCATCACCGCCTGTCGCATCCTGACGGCATACCAAACAGGTTGCATGCGCTACGCTTTGTTCTCGTGCCGGTGAGGACCGGCCGGGGAAGCGGATGCGAGGAGGAACTGATCCAGCTTCCGTCAGGGGTTACGAACTGGCGAGCCTCCCCTGCAAATGGCAATGCACGTGCACGACCGGATCGACCTTGAGGACCAGATATTTTTTGATCACCGGCAGGCCATAGTCACGGGTGTCAATTGCCGCGTCACCGTCCAGGGTGACGACCGGATTCTTCAGCTCGATTGCAACCGGAAAACTCACGGGCAGTTCGACGCCGTGGAAACGCAGTTGGCCGCGGGCGAGGAAACCTCCCCCCGCCGCCGGTTCAAGTGCGGTGAGCGTGAACACCACTTCGGGAAATTGGGTGGTCTGCTGCCACTCGTTCATGTCGTGGTCACGGTCCGCCTTGCCCGTCTTGATCGAGGCGAAATTAAACCGGAAGACAGCCGCCTCTGCCTGTCCCGTCTGCGCTGCCACCCTAATGGACGCGTCAAAATCCCGAAGCTCGGCGACGAACGAATCGATCGTGGATTTCACCGAGATTTCAAAGCGCGACTGGGATGAATCCACGATGAGCAGCGGACCACTAACCACGGCCGCCGCCAGTGGGGGAAGCCAGAGAAGCAAGAGCAGGCCGGGCAGATATTTCAACGCGGCACCGGCAGGCCCATGACCGGAAGGGCCGCGGGCTGACACTGCACTGCCGCGGGAAAGGCCGCGGAGCACAATTTATATCTTATACGCATAGACCGCGTTGAGTTGGGCGTCGGGCGAACGCGCGAGGACGAGGCGCGTGATGAAATTGCGTCCTTTCACGATCCAGGGATTCTCCCATTGCCCGATCATCCCGATGCGCCGGGCCTGACGCGCGACATAAGCGGTGCGGGGGTTCCGCATCGCTTCATAAGAGCGAAAGGCGGCGGCCACGTCAGTTGGGCCGGACAGCAGCTTGGCAAGGCAGGCGGCATCCTCGATCGCCATGCAGGCGCCCTGGCCGACATTGGGCGTGATGGGATGGGCGGCATCACCCAAAAGGGTGACGCACCCTACGCCCCATTTTCGGAGCGGGTTCCGGTCACGGGCATCGCTTTTAATGATGTCAGCCGGTTCGGTGGCCTCAATCAGCGCCGGAATCGGATGGTGCCAGTCCTGAAACAGTTCCTGAATCTCGTGCTTGCGCCCTTCCGCGGCGTCAGGTTGTGCCGGAGGACCATTGCGGGTGGCGTACCAACAGATGCGCCCCTGACCCATTGGCAGGATGCCGAATCGCTGCCCCGCACCCCAGGTTTCACTGATATGCCCGCGGATGGTCACCCCCAGGTCGGGCGCAATACCCCGCCAGATGCAGTAACCTCGGTAAATGGGCTTGGCGGCTCCGTGAATCTGCGACCGGACGACGGAGTTAATGCCGTCGGCCCCGATCAGGCCTTCGGCCCGGGCTTCAAGCCCGCTGCCAAACCTGGCGGTGACCGTGCCGGCGCTTTGCGCAAAGGACTGAACAGTCTGGTTGGACTCCAGACAGTTGGCGGGCAAGGCCTGATGCAGAACCTGGTGCAGATCCGCCCGATGAATGCAAAGGGCCGGCGTGGAAAAACCGTCCATCGGGATCGTCGAAATGGTGGTGCCGTCGGGGCGCAGCAAATTGAACTGGGTGACGGTTTCGCCTCGCGCCACCACCGGCGCAAGGACGCCGAGCGACTGTAGCACGCGGCTGGCGTTGGGCCAAAGGCTCATGCCCGCACCCACTTCGCTGAAAGCCGGCGCCCGCTCGTAGATCGTGACATCAATACCAGCCTGGCGCAGGGCCAGCGCCGCCGCCATTCCGCCAATGCCTCCCCCGGCAATGATCATCTTCCTGCTCATCTGCGCTTGATTGGGGTGTAGGCTGTCAAAGTGGCGGACTAGCAGCGACAGGACAGTATCCCGATTTGTTCCATCGGCTTTGCCTTTCCGCCCGCGCGGCAAAAAGACAATTCAGGCAGCAGACCATGGTTCTGTTGAAACTGGTCGGGGAGCACGCGGGGTGGAATTTCGCAGTCAGTGGGCCGGGGATAACGTGCGAAACGCGCTACCGGATGTCGAGCAGTTCGACGTCGAAGACGAGCGTGGCCCGCGCGGGGATCGGGCCCTTGCTTTCCTCCCCGTAGGCCAGCCACCAGGGGATGATGAGCGTGCGTTTCTCGCCTTTTTTCATCGTGGCAAAGGCTTCGTCCCACCCCTTGATGACGCGGCCCGTACCGACACGGAAGGTGAACGGCGTGCCGCGGTCGCGCGAACTGTCGAATTTGGTTCCGTCGAGCAGGTAACCGTCGTAGTGCACGACCACCTCGCTGCCGGTCGGCGCCGGATTGCCTGTGCCGGGATTGCGTTCAATGTAGCGCAGGCCGGAGGGGTTGAGATGGGCGGTGTCGTATTTCGCACGCAGGATCTCGGCATCACTGTCGCTCAGCTGCGGGTTCTCCATGATCTGCCGCATATATTTGTTCGCCGGCTCGCCGGGGTTTTTCCGGCGGAGAATTCCGGTGCGCGCCTGAAAGGCGATGAAGGCGAGGACGAGACCAAGGATGAGCAGGATACCGTATTGGCGCATGGCGGGGGTGATTATTTTTTCGCGAGCAATTCGAGCACGGCGGCGGTCATCGCGGTGACGCCGGTCTTGATGGTCGGCTCGGGCACGGGGGCGAACCTGCTCGAGTGCAGCGAGGGCAGCGAGACTCCCGTGCGCTGGCTTTCAGCGATCTTCTCCGGCGCGACAGCCCCGAGGCGGAAGAGACAGAGCGGTACCTTGTCCACGGTGCGGCCGTACTCGCTGAAATCCTCGCCGCCCATCTCGGGGTCTGCGGTCACCACGTGGTCGGCACCGAGCCAGTCCTGCAAGGTGGCTCGCAGGCGGCGGGTGAGCGCCGGGTCGTTGTACGTGGAAGGGGTGAATTCGTTTTCGGCGATGCTGACAACCGGCATCAGGTCGTCGGGCAGGCCGGAGGCGATGGCCTCGCCGCGACAGATGCGCTTGACTGCCTCCAGCGTATGTTGACGCACGTTTTCGGAGTAGGACCGGAGGGTGAGCTGGAGCTTCACCTCGTTGGGGATGATGTTGTGCTTGGTGCCACCGTGGATGGAACCGACTGTGACAACGGCTGGCTCCGTGGGGCGGGTCTCGCGGCTGACGATGGTTTGCAGCGCGAGCACGATGCGCGCCGCGAGTACGACCGGGTCCTTCGTCGTTTGGGGATACGCGCCGTGGCCGCCGACACCCCGCACGGTGATGTCGACCGTATCGACGTTGGCATAGAGAAAACCCTCAACTGTGCCGACGGTGCCGGCGGGCAGTGTGGCGTTGTCATGCAACGCGAGGGCAAAGTCGGGCCGCGGGAATTTCTGATAGAGCCCGGCCGTCAGCATGGCGCGCGCACCGACCCCGAGTTCCTCGGCTGGCTGGCCGATCAGGACGAGCGTGCCGGACCAGCGGTCCTTGAGGGCGGCGAGCATCCGGGCGGTACCGGTGAGCACGGTCATGTGGATGTCGTGGCCGCACGCATGCATGACCGGGACATCGCGGGCGGAGAGATCCTTGGTGCGCACCGTGCTCGCGTAGGGCAGGCCGGTCTCCTCTTGGACGGGCAGCGCGTCCATGTCGCTGCGGACGAGGACCACCGGTCCGGGGCCGTTCTTCAGCACGGCGACGACGCCAAAGCCGCCGAATTTTTCCGTGACTTCGAAGCCGGCGGTGCGCAGTTCGGCGGCGACCCTGGCGGAGGTTTTTTCCTCCATGAGGGAAAGCTCGGGGTGAGTGTGCAGATCCTTGTAGAGGGTCTCGAGTGATGGATATTCGGCAGCGACTTTTTGCGCGACGATGTCCTTGACGGATGGATCAGCGGCGAGCAGCGGGGCGGTGAGCAGGGCAAAAGAGGCAAGGGCGTGGAGTTTCATTTTGGTTCGAGTTTGAGGATTAGACCGTCGAGCACGGCATCAGTCTGGAGCTTCAAATGCTGGGCGGGCGGCGGCGGTTTGTCGGGGGCAGCGGCTTTTTGCTGCCGGGCGAAATCGGCGTCACCTGCGGCACGGGTGGCGTTGAGGAAGGCTTCCTTCACCTGGTGGAAGGCGCCGTCCGGCACCAGATCCTGGGGCGAGCTGGCGCGACCGAGGAAAGCGGACGTGGATTCGTCGCCAATCCAGACGCGCCAGTCGTCATCCGCGGCGAAGTAGGCGGCGAGGGCGCCGCGTTTCGCCACGCCCAGCCTTTCGGCGAGAGCATGCATGTAAGCGCCGGGTTGGGTGTCCTCGCTCGCGGGTGGTGATTTGGTGAAGAGGCGCGCGGCGATTTTTATACCCGTGGTGCGTTCGAAGTTGGCGAGTTTGAAGTTGAAGTTCTTCGCGCGTGGCGGGTCGGCGGGCAACAGTTTGTCCGGATCGTCGAAATGCGTGGTTGGGCCGGGTTCGGCCGAGCCGTGGTATTGCTTTGCCGCGGCGACGAGAGCTTTGAAAGCAGCCTCGTCAGCCTTGAAGGTCCGGGCGGCGCTCCCGATACGCAGGATTTTTATCGAGAAGGCATCGTTCTGCTTGATCTGTGGCAGCACCTCGAGTCCGCGCATGACGCGGCCGAAAACGCAGTGGAGGTAGTTCAGCCGGGTGTCATCCCCGAGGGTGAGGAAGAATTCACAGCCATTGGTGTCGGGTCCGGCATTGGCCATCGAGAGCACCCCGGCGGCGTCATGGTGCAGGCCCGGCACGAACTCGTCGGGGAACTTGTGGGGAATGCTCTCGTCGCCGGTATCCTTGAGATTCGGGTTGCCGCTCTGGATGACGAAGCCCGGCACGACGCGATACCAGGTCAGGCCGGTGTAGAACGGTTTGCCCTCCTTCGGCGCGAGCGAGCCTTCGGCGAGGCCGACGAAGGAGGCGCACGTCATGGGCACCTTTTGATAGTAAAGTTCGGCGACGATCACCCCGCGCGGCGTGGTGAACTCGGCGTAAAGGCCGTCCGGCAGCTTGTCGCCGGCGATCAGCATTCCGCCGGGGGCGAGCACCAAAAACAAAGCCACCATCTGAAGATAGCGCATGGGGCGAGCCTAGCGGCTCCCGGCGCACCCGCCAGCTCTGTTTCAAGAATTACAGAAACGAGCAGATGTATTCGCAGAGCCCGGACGGCACCTCGATCGTAAACCCGCTTTTGCCCGGGACATCGAAGCTGGTGCCGGCGGCGTACTCCTTTTGGGTGTTCGTGCCGTCGAGGGTGGCGCGGCAGGCACCGGCCACGATTTCCATCCGCTCGGGGGCGCCGGTTCCAAAGTGATAACTGCCGGGATAAATCAGCCCGAGGGTTTTCTTCGCGCCATCGGGCATCAGCACGGTGTGACTGACGACGCGACCATCGAAATAGACGTTGGCTTTGGTGTGAACCGTGACGCCGGTGAACTGGGTGGGCAAAGACATGGTGCGGACATTCGTGGCGCCAGTCGGTGGCGAGTCAACCCGCCCGCGCCGACATGACAGGGATTTCCCACCGTCCGATGATTTTTTAACCAGGGGAAGCTTAATAAAAATTCGCCCTGCACGTGGGCCCGGATAGCGTCCAGCCATTATGCGTTACCCCCGGTTGTTTCTCTGCCCCTTGGTCGTGCTGTCATTGCTTGCCGGTTGTGCCACCACGGTATCCACCGCTCCTGTTGCCGACGGTCGGTTCAACGTTCGCACCTTTGGCGCGAAGGGCGATGGCGCCACTCACGACACGCTGGCGATCAATGCCGCCATCGACGCGGCCGCCGCGGCCGGCGGTGGCACGGTGTATTTCCCGGCCGGCAACTACCTGAGTTTTTCGATCCACCTGAAGAGCCACGTGGTACTCTACCTTGACGCCGGTTCGACCGTTGTCGCGGCGGAGCCGACGGGCGATCTTGCGACAGGCTACGACCCGCCCGAGCCCAACCCGGTCACCGACCTGTATGAGGATTTTGGCCACGCGCACTGGCACAACAGCCTGATCTGGGGCGAGAACCTCACCGACATCGCGATTCTCGGGCCCGGCCGGATTTTCGGCCGCGGCTTGAGCAAGGGCGGCGGCCGCCGCGATTTTCTCCCCGAGGAACGCGCGGCCCTCAAGGAGGTCGGCGCACCGGGCGGCAATAGCCGTGTGGCCTTTCCTCTCCCGGAAACCGCCCGCACCGCCCTCGCGGCACTGAAGCCCGGGCCCTTCGGTTATCCGGGAAATGACACGCTGCCGGCCGGCGTGGGCAACAAGTCCATCGCGCTGAAAAACTGCCGCAACGTCATCTTCCGCGACTTCACGATCTACCACGGCGGCCACTTTGGCATCCTCGCCACCGGCGTCCAGAACTGGACCGTCGACGGCCTCAAGATCGACACCAACCGCGACGGCATCGACTTCGACTGCTGCCAAAACGTCCGGGTGGCGAACTGCACCATCAACTCGCCGTACGACGACGGTATCTGCCCGAAGGCGTCGTTCGGCCTCGGGCGCGTCATGCCGACGGAGAACATCACCATCACCAACTGCCAGGTGAGCGGTTACGACGAGGGCACGCTGCTCGACGGCACCCGCCAGACGAAGGTGATGAAGAACGGCGGCACCGGACGCATCAAGCTCGGCACCGAGGCCAACGGTGGCTTCCGCAACCTCACGATCACGAACTGCGTGTTTGAGTTCTGCCATGGCCTCGCGCTTGAGGAGGTGGACGGCGGGCTGATGGAAGACATCACCATCTCCAATCTCACGATGCGCGACATCAATAACGCACCCATCTACATCCGCCTCGGTGCCCGCCTGCGCGGGCCGGACCCGATCGCCATCGGCACCGCACGGCGGATCAAGATCGACAACGTCGTGGCGCACAACGTCGCCGCCCAGAGCGGCATCCTGCTCGTGGGCGAGCCCGACCACCCGGTGGAGGACATCGCACTCACCAACATCTTCATCGATTTTATCGGTGGGGGCACGAGGGAACAGGCCGCGCGCGAGGTGCCGGCCTACGAGCGCGACCGCTACCCCGAGCCGGGCCGGCTCGGCGTCATGCCGAGCTGGGGCCTGTTCGCCCGGCACGTGAAGAATCTCACCCTGGCCCGGGTCGAGCTCCGCGTCGCGAAAGAGGATTTGCGCCCGACTTTGATCCTCGACGACGTGACCGATGTCAGTCTCGACTGGGCAAAGTTGCCGCATGGTACAGGCACACCGGCGATAGTGCTCAAGAACGTCACCGGCCTCACGGTGCACAACAGCCCCGGTCTGCCCGAAACCAACCGCTCGGACCCGATTGCCAGCGAAAACTTCTAAGACTGGTCAGCGTACGACCGTGTCGCCCTCGATTTCGACAATGATCACGGCACCCATCGTGTCGGAGACAGCCATGCGCGGGACGTTGATCCGGCGTATGCCGTCGGCTCCGGTTTGAACCTTGAGCGGCATGCGGCGGCCCGTCTCGTCGATTTGCGTGACTGATTTGATCGCATTCTTGAACGCCGGCAGCACGAATCCCTCACGCCCGATCTTGAAGACCGAGAAGTAAAGCTTGCCGGGCTTGGTGGTGCAGCGCCATTCACTGCGGGCGAGAAAGAGCGGTTTGCCGTCGTCGCCCTTCTGGGTCGCGGCGTAGTCGCCAAATTCTTCGCCGAAGGGCGAACGGCTGGTGCCATAGACGGCCTCGCTGTTCAGCTTGAGCCAAGCACCGACGGCGCGGAGGTTGTCCTGGCTTGGCTGGGGTATGACGCCTTCGGAAGTCGGGCCGATGTTGAGCAGATAGTTGCCGCCCTTGCTGACGATGTCGACGAGCTTAAAGACCAGCTCACCCGGAGATTTCCAATCATGATCGTCAGTACGGTAACCCCAGGTGTGGTTGAAGGTGGCGGGCACCTCCCAGGCGTCATCGGAAGCCGTCGGAGGGATGGCATTGTCGCCAGTGCTGCGGTAGTCGCCGACGGCACCGAGGCGGCCGTCGATGAGCGTCGCGGGCTGCAGGGTGCGGACGATGTCGGTGAGACGCCTGGGCCGGTCGCCGGTCATCAGTTGCGGCGTATCGAACCAGATAAGGCACAGCGGACCGTAGTTCGTGAGCAACTCGCGCAACTGCGGCTCAACTTTGCTGTGTAGGTACTGGTCAAAAGAGCCATCCTTGTCCTTCACGGCGTTCTCGGGGAAATCCCAGTTGTTGCCGGCGCCGCCTCGTTCATGCCAGTCCTGCGACTGGGAATAATAGACACCGAAGCGCAGGCCGTGTTTTGCGCACGCCGCGGCCAGTTCCTTGATGATGTCGCGCTTGAACGGTGTGGCATCAACCACGTTGTAGGGACTGGCCGCCGATTTGAAGAGCGCGAAGCCGTCGTGGTGCTTCGAGGTGATGACGACGTATTTCATGCCGGCGTCGGCGGCGAGTTGGGCCCAGGCGTCGGCGTCGAACTTCACGGGGTTGAACTGCGTCGCGAGCTGTTCGTATTCCCCGACGGGGATCTTCATCCGGTGCATGACCCATTCGCCGATGCCGGGTGAGCGCTCGCCCTTCCAGTAACCCGCGGGGATGGCGTAAAGACCCCAATGGATGAAGAGGCCGAACTTGTCCTGGCGGAACCACTCCAAGCGTTTCTCCTTGGCGGCGCCGCTTTCGGAATCGGGAACGGGCCCTGGGTCGGCGGCACGCATGACGGGAGCAATTGACCACAGGATGACGCCAACTGCCAGCAGGGAGCGGAATTTTGTCTTCATGGGGAAAGGGAACGCCAACTTGCTCAGCGGCCAGTCAACCCTGCGCCTGGTAGAGCCGCAGCAGCACCTGCGTGCCGTTCTCTTCCCAGCCCCGGCGCGCCACTTCGTCGTAGAGTTTTTTGGCCTGGGTAAGCCCGGGCAGGTCGAGCTTCATCTCCGCGGCGGACTCAAGGGCGATGCGCATATCCTTGAGGAAGTGCTTCACATAGAATCCCGGCGCAAAATCACCCCGCAGCGCGCGGGGCGCCAGGTTGTTGAGCGACCAGCTGGCCGCGGCGCCGCCACCAATGCTCTCGATGACGCGCGCCGGGTCGAGTCCGGCCTTCTGCGCGTAGGCCAGCGCCTCGCACCACGACATCATGCCGGAAGCGATGGAAATCTGGTTGGCCATCTTGCAATGCTGGCCCGCCCCCGGGCCGCCGTGCCGCGCGATATTCTTGCCCATGACCTCAAACAGCGGCTTCGCCTTCTCAAAGGCCCCCGCGTCACCGCCGACCATGATCACGAGCCGGGCCTCCTTGGCGCCCACGTCACCGCCGGACACAGGGGCATCGAGTGCGATGAGGCCCTTTGCGGCTCCGGCTGTGGCGATGCGTTGCGCCAGCCGCGGGCTGGAGGTGGTCATGTCAATGAGCACGGTGCCGCGCTGCGCGTGGACCAGTATGCCGGTGGAACCGAAGTAGGTCTCCTCCACGTCGGCGGGAAAACCCACGATGGTTATCACGAATCCAGCCGGTGCGGCGGCGGCCCCGGCACTGTCGTGCCAGTGCGCTCCGGCGTCGAGCAGCGGCTGTGCCCGGGCCTTGGTGCGGTTGAACACATGCAGCGTGTGCCCGGCCTTGAGCAGGTGTCCGGCCATGCTGCGGCCCATGACGCCCGTGCCGATGAATGCGATGGTGGCCATATGTGGCCAAACCTCGGAACAGTTTTCCGGGCGGGAGGCGATGCTAAATCGGGCTCGCCGCTCCGCGCGTCCGGCCCAAGGCTCACCCGGCGTGCAAATCCTCAACGTCCTCGCCCCCGTCTTCCTGATGATTGCGATCGGCGCCGGGTTGCAGGTGAGCAAGTTTGTATCGCCTGATTTTTTGAAGGAGGCCAACCGCGTGACTTACTGGCTGGGCCTGCCGGCGCTGCTCTTTTCCCAACTGGCGGGCTCGTTTCACAATGCGGGCGGGGCGGGGCTCATGCTCAGCGTGATGTTGCTGGCAACCTGCGCGCTGATCGTGATCGCTTACGGGGTGGCTTGGCTGTTGCAAGTGCCGGGGGCGGCGGCCGGCACGTTCGTGCAGGGCGGATTTCGCGGGAATCTGGCGTTTGTCGGCCTGCCGATCATTTATTCCATGCCCGATGCCCCGCTGGCCTGGGGGGTGTCGTTGCGGACGGCGGCGATCCTGACGGTCGCGCCGATGATGGTGTTCTACAACACGGCCGCCGTGGTCGTGCTGCTGCTCAGCCAGCACAAGTTGAGCTGGCGCATGGTGCGGCCGTTCACGAAGCAGCTGGCGACCACGCCCCCGCTGCTGGCGACGTTTGCGGGCATGGGATTTGCCCTGATGGGGTGGACGCTGCCGGCGGCGGTTGACAAGACTTTCACGGCGCTCGGAGAGATGGCGCTGCCGCTCGGCCTGCTTGGGGTGGGCGGCTCGCTCGTGACGGTTCGCCTCGGCGGGGTCTGGCGCAAACCGCTGGCCAGCGCGCTGGTCAAGACGCTGGTGTCACCCGCCCTGGGCTGGGTGGTGGGACGCGCTCTGGGGCTGGGCGGATTGGAACTGAAGGTGGTGATGATCCTCATGGCGTGCCCGACCGCCATCGTTTCCTATACCATGGCGCTGGAGATGAAGGGCGACGAGGCGCTGGCCTCGGGCTCCATCGTGCTGAGCGTGGTGACCTCGCTGGTCTCGCTGGCGGTGGTGGTCGGATGTTTTTAGGGCGGGGCGGTGCACCTCACGAATGTCAACTAATAGTATACTTGGGCAGGCGGGGCGCCCAAGTATACTATTAGTTGACATCGGCTCATGCCCGGTGCCTGGACCGGGCAGGTTTGCCGGGTGGGGCAATGGATCCCGCCGTTTACGGGATGCGCAGATCGGTGCCGATCCGCAGCACGCCGTCGGGGCCGATTTTGTCGCGGTTGGCGTTGTAGATTTCCTGCCAGCGGTTCGCCGTGCCGTAGTAGTGCTGGCTGATCCGGGAGAGCGAATCACCGGCGGCCACGACATGGACGCGCGCGGTCGGGATGGTGGCTGGCGCAATCTTCACCGGACCGGGGGCGCCGGTGCTGCGGGCGAGCATGGTCTTGAGCTGGTAATTCTCTCCGGCCAGCACCGCATTGGCGCCCTGGATCTGCTGCAACAGGGCGCGGGTGGCAGCCAGGTCGCTGGCGTTCTGTGCGGTTGAGTGCTGCAGGGCGGTGAGCGATTCGTTCAGGCGGGAAATCTCGGCCTGGGAGGCGCCGCTGCTGCTTTGGGCCCCGGCCTTCAGTTGTTCCACTTCGCTGGTGAGTGTGGCGACCTGCGCGGCGAGCGTGTTGCGTTCGGCCGTCACGGTCCCGGCGGCCTGACTGGCCTTGGCGGCTTGGGCATCGCGTTCCTGTTCCAGCAGCGTGTAGCCGCGCAAGGCAGTGGCCAGCTTGTCTTCGGTTTCGGCCAACTGCTTCTGCAGATCTGTCGGGTTCGCTTCGGCAGCGACCGGGGCGGCTTTGGCCTGTTCGGCCGCATGCAGTGAAGTTTGGGTGTCGGCCAGCTGGCGTTTGCTGTCGGCCAGGGCGGTTTCCAGCTCGACCACGCGGCTGGCCAGATTGGGATAAACGGGGGCGTTGCCGTGCTTGGAGGCCGCCAGTTGCGCCTCGAGTTCGCTCACCCGGCCCGACAAATCAGGATAAACCGGAGCGGCCGGTTTGGCCGCCAAGGTGGCTTGGAGATTGCTGAGTTGCGTTTCAAGTTCGCTGACTTTGCCCGAGAGATCGGGGTAGGCGGGCGCGGCGCTTTTTGTCGCCAGCGAGTTTTGCAGGCTGGTGACCTGCGCCTGGGTCTCCTCCTTCGCCTTGGTCAACGCGTTTATTTGTTCCTTGGCTTGGCTGGCTTCAGAGGACACGGAAGCCAGACTGCTTTGCAACCCGGTGGTCTGGGTTTCCAATTCCTTGATCCGGCTGGCGTCGGCCGTGGAGTCCCGCAGTTGTTTGCCAGAGTCGGCCAGCAGCTTTTGCATGCGTTCGCGGTCGGTGCGCAGCTGGGCCACTTCGCCGGCCAGTTCGGCCACCCGGCCGGACAATTCATCGCGTTCGCGGCGGAGCTGCGCGTCGTCGCCGCCCTTGGTCTTGGTGGCATTCTGCTGCGCGGTGGTTGCGTCCGCCAGTTGCCGCTGCAATTCGGCTTGCGCGGTGCCGGCGGCGGCGAGCTGCCGGGCTGATTCCGCCACCGTGGACTCCAGTTCATTGACTTTGCCGGAAAGATCGGGATAGGCGGGGGCGGAAGATTTTTCCGCGAGCGCGGTCTTTAGCCGGGCGATTTGCTCAGTCGCGGCGTTCAGATCGGCGGTGCTTTGCTTGCTGGCGGTCGCGGCGGTCTGCGCGGCGGTGTCGGCCTGCTGATTGGCCGCAGCCAGCTTCGCCTCGAGTTCGTTCACGCGACCCGAAAGATCGGGGTAGGCGGGCGCGGAGGACTTCGCCGCGATTGTGTTTTGGGCTTGTTTCAACTCGACCTGAAGGTTGGCGGCGAGATTGGCATGTTCCTCCGCGGTCAAAGTCAGCTCCGAGAGACGCGCCGTGGCGGTTGCGACAGCAGCTTGCAGTTCGCCTCTCTGGGTTTCGAGCTCGTGAACCTTGCCGGAAAGATCGGGGTAGGCGGGTGTCGTGTTCTGCGCATTGGCCAGTTGCTTCTTTTCCTGTTCCAGTCGGGCAATGGTTTCGCGCAGTTCATTCTGTGCAACGCGGGCGGCGTCACGTTCGGACGTCAGCCCGTTCGCCTGGGCCTCCGCGTCTTCCTTCGCCTTGGTCAAGGCGGTCACTTGTTGCTTTGCCTGGCTGGCTTCTGAAGACAGGGCGGCGAGGGAGGTCTGGAAACCGGCGGCCTGCGTTTCCAGTTCCTTGACGCGGCTCGCGGTGTCGGCCGAGTCCCGGAGTTTCCTGCCGGAGTCGGCCAGGAGTTTTTGCATGCGCTCCCGGTCAGATTGCAAGGTGGCGAGATTCTCTGCCAGATCCGTAATCTTGGCAGAAAGCGCATCGCGCTCCTGCCGCAGGGTGGCGGATTGTTTTTCCGCGGCGGCAACTTTCTGTCCCAACTCGGCCAGTTGTCGCGAGGTCTCGGCCGAGGGGGCTTGCGCCGTTGTGAGCCGGTTCTTTTCCTGCTCGAGTTTCGTCAGGGCGCCCCCGAGTTCATTTTGTGCGGTGCGCGCCGCGTCGCGTTCAACAGTCAGGGTGCCAATCTGGGCCTGGGCGTCCTCCTTAGCTTTGGTCAGCGCGGCCAGTTCCTTGGCTGAAGCGGCGGCGGAATTCGTCAAGACCGCGACCTGGCCCTCCAGCTCGCCGACCTTGCCGGACAAATCCGGGTACAACGGAGTGGCAGGTTTCTCGGTCGTGGCTTTCTCCGCGGCGGCCAGTTTGGTTTCGAGTTCGGTGACCTTGCCGGACAGGTCGGGATAGGCGGGGGCCGCGGGGCGCGTGCGGAGTTTGTCGGCCTCGGCCTGCAAGGCACTGGAGGATTCCTGCGCCTGGTTCATGGCGATATCAGCCTGCTTGAGTTTTTGTCCCAGCAACTGGACGTCGCTTTGGGCGGCTTGCAATTGGGTGTCGCGCTCCAACAACTGGGCTTTCAATGCGTCAGCGGCCTTGGTGGTGTTGCTGACCGTGTCGCGGACGCCGGCGAGCTGCGATTCGAGTTCGCTCACCCGGCCGGACAGGTCGGGATAAGCCGGCGCGGATGGCCTGGCCGCAAGCTTTTCGTTCAGGCCGGCCACTTCCTTTTGCAGGCGGCCACGGTCGGCCTCGCCCGCCTCGGCCCGCTGGCTGGCGGCGGCGAGGGACGACTCAAGCTCGCGCAAGCGGGCGGCGCCGGCGTCCTTGGTCGCGAGTTTTTTCTCGAGCGCGGATTTTTCCTCCGTGAGTTGCTGCAGGCGGCTGGTGAGTTCGCCCTGGCTGGTGCGCAATTGCGCGAGTTCCGTCTCGCGAGCCTTGAGCTGGGCGGCGGTTTGCTGACCCGAGGAGGCAACCCGCGACTGGGCCTCCGCAAGTTTCTGCTGTGAATCGGCGAGCTGGGTGTTGAGCGATTCGATCTGGCCGTTGGCCTTCCGTGATTGCTCCGCCAGGTCGGCTTTCGCCTGGGTCAGTTCCGCTTGCATGGCCGCGAGCTGGCTGGTCGCAGCCTTGAGGCCCTCGGTCTGGCGCCCGGTTTCGCTGGCGGCGCTTTGGGCGGCGGCCAGCTTCTGCTCCAGCGCGGCTTTCTGGTCGTTGACCTTGTTCAGGGTGTCCTCGACCTGGCGGCCAAAGTTGCGGGAGGCTTCGAGCTCGGCGGCCGCAGCCTGCAACTCGCGGGTCTTCTGGTCATTGACCTGGTTGAGTGTGTCCTCGACTTTGCGCCCGAAGGCGCGGGAGGCCTCAAGTTCGCTGGTAACAGACTGCAATTCGCGGGTTTTCTGCTCGAGCACCGCGGAATCGGAGGCGGGCCGGGGGGCCTGTTCCAGGGCCGCGAGCGATTGCTTCGCGCGGGCCAGCTCGGTGGCGGCGGCCTCGGCGTTGCGCACGAGTTCGCCGATACGGGTTTCGGAAGCCCGGGCGCTTTCCTGGGCTGCGCGGGCGGCCTCGCCGGCACTGTGCGCATCTTTTTCCGCCTGGGCCGCCACGGTTTGCAGCCGGTCGCGGTCGTTGCGCAGTGTGGCCGTCTCGGTGGAAAGCTCGGTGAGTTTGGTGGAAAGCGTATCGCGTTCCTGGCGCAGACGCATGAGGTCCGGGGCCGTTTGGGTTTTCGCCTCGGCCAGCTCGG
The DNA here is from genome assembly GCA_964492635.1 of uncultured Oleiharenicola sp. GTDB lineage: Bacteria > Verrucomicrobiota > Verrucomicrobiia > Opitutales > Opitutaceae > Lacunisphaera. The sequence continues at coordinate 38,442 of CAZBLQ010000001.1, read as the reverse complement.
CTTTCAGTCCTTCGATTTCCTTTAAGGCTTGGGCCACTTCACTGCTCAGCTGTTTTTTTTCGGCGGCAAGGGCGTCCAGATCGACGGCGGGTGCGACCGGCGCGGGCTCAGAGGCCGGTGGAGTGGGCCTGGCTTCGGGGGTGACGGCCACCGGGGTCTGCTTGGGAGCCGGTGCGGTGCGGGTGACCGGAGCGGGCGCCGCCTTGACGACCGCCGTGCCTTTGCGCTCGGCCAGCCGCTGTTGGGCTGCTTCAAAAGAGGCTTTGTCCAGGGAGGCGACGACATTGTCGAGTGCGCGGCCCCGGGCGCCGTTTTCGCGGGCGAGGGACAGCCAGACAAAGGCTTCAATGGGATCAGCGGCGATCCCGCGACCCTCGGCATAGGCAAGGCCGAGGTTGTATTGGGCGATGCCGTTCCCTTTTTCCGCCTTGGCGCGGAGCGCGGAGACTTCGCTGCTTTCCTGGGCGGGAGCAACGGGGCCGAGCATGGATAAGAACAAGGCGGCGGCGAGCAGGCGGAAAGTTTTCATGCGGCGGGCGGAAGTGTGGCTGGATACAATTGCCCGGCTAGACGCCCGGCTGCAAGCCCGCCCTTTCCCCTTTTTGCTGAACGACGGCGCACGAGCCGGGGCTAAACAGCCGGCAGTAGCAGTTGCAGGCTGCGTCGCACTGCAGCACAGTCCGTCTCGGCCAACCGGCCGGCCTTGCGGAGCACGAAACGTTCATCGAGCGTGAACAGTTTCATTCGCACCACTGAGGCATGAGGCAGTCCGGCGGCGCGGAGATCGGTCAGCTCAACGTCGAGCGGCCAGCCGCGATTCTCCCGGCTGGTGATCATGGCGCAGACAAGATGGGCGATCCGGTCTTGGAACTGTTCGGCGGACAATACGAGCGCCGGACGGCGCTTCACCGCGGCGCTGTCGGTGAAAGGGAAGGGAACGACCACGACATCGAACGGCCTAAAGGTCACGGTAGGCACGCTCGTCGTGCGAGGAATGCCACTCATCCTGCAGGGTCTCGGCTACCGCGCCGGCAAAGACATGGTCCACCGGTCGCGCTTTCTGGAGATAGATGAGACCGTCCTTGAATTTGAAGGCCACGGAGTCACCGGCTTTCAGCCCCAGCTTTTTCCGCACCCGGCCCGGGATCGTGGCCTGACTCTTGCTAGTGAGCTTGCTGACGGAGAGGGTTTGCATGACAGGTAAGACTGGTATTACCAGTCTTACCTTGTGTCAAGCGGCGCCACGCAAAGGGCTCGGTTGACGAGCAGCCGACGGACTTGGCGGTAGTCGCCGTGATCCAGCCAGCCGAGCCGCTTGCAGATATGGGCGTAGCGTTTGTTGCCCCGCGGTTTCAGGGCGCCGTCCTCGCGATCGGCGGCGCGGGCAATCCGGCGTTGGGCGACAAGGCTCATCCGGCCGCCGGAAAGCTTTTCACCCTGCCGGGCTATTCCGCGGGCACGATGCAGCTTCGTGATCAGGCCGAGGTTGAGGTCGCGCTTGGCGTCGAAGCTCAGATAGGCCGGGATGAAAATCTGCGTGCCGTGCGGCGTGACGACGACTGAGGGCTTGAGCAGGAGCGGTCGGCCGCGGCCCACGCCCCAGAGGCAGTATTTCCAGCAGAGCAAGTCGAAGCAGGCTTGGAAGCGCTGAGCGCGGGTGCGGAATTTCGCACCGCCGTCGCGCACCCAGTTGCGTTCGGGAATGAGTGTGCTTGACCAACAGCCCTTTGTTGACCGGCATTGCCTGTGCGCAAGTGATAGGTGATTTCAAAGGAGGATTGCTGGGACATGCGTCACTTTAATCCCATACGCCTTTGTGGGTGAGGACAAAGTTTGGGGACAATCCGCGTCCGTTTCTTGCATCTATGATTTGGCGCGTTCGACAGCGCGGTGCCATTCGGCGAGCAGCCGGCGGCTGGCGGCGGCCGGGGCGTGCGCCTGGAAGATGCGGTCGACCTGCCAGAGTTTGGCAATCTCCCCGCGGTTTTTCCAGTAGCCGACCGCCAGACCGGCCAGATAAGCCGCGCCAAGTGCGGTCGTCTCCGTGGTGTGCGGGCGGACGACCGGGACGCGGAGCAGATCGGCCTGGAATTGCATGAGCGCATTGTTCCCCACGGCGCCACCGTCCACGCGCAGCTCGCGCAACTTTCGTCCGGCGTCGGCCTCCATCGCGCGGAGCAGGTCGGCGCTCTGGTAGGCGATGCTTTCCAGCGCGGCGCGGGCGAGATGCGCCGCATTGCTGCCGCGGGTGAGACCGGTGATGACGCCGCGGGCGCCGGCGTCCCAGTGTGGCGCGCCGAGTCCGGCAAACGCGGGCACGAGGTAAACCCCGCCATTGTCCTTCACCCGGGCGGCGAGTTTTTCCACGTCCACACTTTTCACGATGAGTCCGAGCCCGTCGCGCAGCCATTGCACGACCGCACCACCGATGAACACACTGCCCTCGAGCGCGTATTCGATCCGACCGTCGAGCTTCCAGGCGATGGTGGTCAGCAACTGGTTCTGCGAGACCACGGGTTTCGGGCCGGTGTGCATGAGCAGGAAACAGCCGGTGCCATAGGTGTTCTTGGCCATGCCGGGGGACCAGCAGGCCTGGCCGAAAAGCGCGGCTTGCTGGTCTCCCGCGATGCCGCTGATCGGCACGCCGCGCAACGCGGGCAGGGCGGAAACTTCGCCGAAAACTCCGCTGCTCGCCCTGACTTCGGGCAAAACCTCGCGCGGGATGCGGAGCAGGCGGAGCAATTCCTCATCCCAGCCGCCCGTGCGGAGATTGAGCAGGAGGGTGCGGGAGGCGTTGGAGACATCCGTGGCGTGGATGCGGCCGCCGGTCAGCTGCCAGAGCAACCAGGTGTCCACGGTGCCGAAGGCGAGTTCGCCGCGCGCCGCGCGCCGGCGGGCTCCGGGGACATGGTCGAGCAGCCAGCGGAGCTTGGTGCCGGAGAAATAAGGATCAAGCAGCAGGCCGGTCTTCCGGCGGAAAACCGGCTCCAGGCCATGGGTTTTAAGCTTCAAACAAAGATCCGCCGTGCGGCGGTCCTGCCACACGATGGCCCGGTGCAGCGGCCGGCCGGTGCGCCGGTCCCACAGCAGGGTGGTCTCGCGCTGGTTGGTGAGGCCGATGGCCGCAATGTCTTTTCCTGTCAGATTGGCCTCGGCCACGGCGGCCAGCGCGGTGCGGCGGGTGGTGCCCCACAAATCCTGCGGAGCGTGCTCGACCCAGCCGGGGCGGGGGTAGTGCTGCGCGAATTCCTGCTGGGCCGTGGCGACAGCGCGTCCGCGCCGGTCAAAGACGATGGCGCGGGAGGACGTGGTGCCTTGGTCGAGGGCGAGGACGTAGGGCATGGGGTGCCAGTCAGGGTGGCGGAGGAAGCCGCTGCCGCCAATCCACAAATCAAATGTCGGGCGCCGCAGGCCGGGCTTGCCAAACTGGTAAGCTAGCTTACCATCGCATTTTTATGTCCGCTCTCCGGCCCAAACCTGAAACCAATCTCGGCTTCCTCCTCGCGGACATCAGCCGGCTGGCGCGGAAGGAGTTTGACCGCCGGGTGCGCGACCTGGGGTTGACGCGGGCGCAATGGCTCTTCCTCCGTTACCTGGCCCGGCGGCCCGGTTGCACCCAAAGCGAACTGGCGGAACTCCTGCAGATGGAAAAAATCACCGTCAGCCGCCAGGCCGACCGACTGGAAAAGGCAGGCTGGATCCGGCGCAGTGATCATGCGGCGGACGGGCGAGCCTATCATCTCGCACTGACTCCCCGAGCCGGGCGCATCACCAGCAGGCTGGAAGAGCGCGCGACCCGGTTGCGGGGTGACTATCTGCAGGGTCTGCCCCCGACCCGCCGCTTGGCGCTTTTGGCGGACCTCACCCTGATCAAAGCCAACCTCCTGCGCCTGGATGCCCGAGTTCGCCAATAACTTTCCATGAATCTGCGCAACCTCTCCCTGCTCTCGACCACCATTGCCCTGGCGTTGCTGACGCTGGCGGCCGGCTGCAGCCGTTCCTCCGCCACCGCGGCGGCCGCCGCGCCTGCCATCCCGGTGCAGGTGGCCGTGGCCGTGCAGCAGGATATGCCGCGCCGCATCGAGTCCATCGGAGCCGTGCAGGCCTTGCGCATGGTTGCCATCAAGTCGCAGGTGGACGGCATCATTGCCCGGGTGCATTTTCACGAGGGCGACGACGTGCAGGCCGGCGACCTGCTCGTGACGCTGGACCAGCGGCCTTTTGAAAACAGCCTGCGCATCGCCCGGGCCGACCTCGTCAACGCCCAAGCCGAAGCGGTGCGGGCCCAGGCCGACGCCGAGCGTTATACGCGACTCGACCAGCAGGACGCCATTTCCAAGGAGCAGTTCGCGCAACTCACGACGAAGGCCCAGACCACGCGCGCCCAGGCCCAGGCTCAGGAGGCGGCCGTCGCCAATGCCGAATTGCAGTTGGGCTACACCCAGATCCGGGCCCCCATCGCCGGGCGCACGGGCCAGCTTCTGTTGCATGAAGGCGCGCTCCTGAAGGCCAATGACAACAGTTTCACGCTCGTTACCATCAACCAACTTGCGCCGGTCGCGGTGGCTTACGCCGTGCCGGAAGGGACGCTCGACGAGATCCGCACCGCTTTTGCCGCCGGATCAGCCACGGTGATTGTCACCGATCGCAATGCCGGCATCACCCGGCAGAACGGCCGCCTGGAATTTATCGACAACGCGGTCGATGCCAGCACCGGCATGATCACCTTGAAGGCGGTTTTCCCCAACGGGGACCAGGCGCTCTGGCCCGGCCGGTTCGTCAATGTGGTCACCCAGGTTGGCGTCGACACCGGGGCCATCGTCGTGCCCTCGACTGCGGTGCAAAACAGCCAGAGCGGTTCGACCGTCTATGTGCTGAAGGCCGACCAGACCGTCGAACTCCGCCCGGTGAAGGTCGCGCGCACGGCTGGCGACAGCACCTTGCTCACCGACGGGATCAAGGCCGGGGAGACCGTGGTCACCGACGGCCAGCTGCGTCTGCTGCCCGGCATGAAAGCCGAGCCGCGGGCGGCCTCCGGGGCTGCGCTTGACGCGCACCCGGCTGCTCCGTCCGGCAAATCCTGAGGGACTCGCGATGAACCTCCCCGAGCTTTGCATCCGCCGGCCGGTGATGACCACGCTGCTGACCGCCGCGTTGTGTATCTTTGGCTTGCTGGCCTACCGGCTCCTGCCGGTCAGCGACCTGCCCACCGTGGACTTTCCCACCATCGTGGTCAGCGCCGCGCTGCCGGGGGCCACGCCGGAGACGATGTCCAGCGCCGTCGCCACCGTGCTCGAGCAGCAGTTCTCGACCATCGCCGGCGTCGACTCGATGACCTCCAGCAGCGGCACCGGCAGCACCCAGATCACGCTGCAGTTCGTGCTTGAGCGCAACATCGACGCCGCGGCGCAGGACGTGCAGGCCGCCATCGCCGCCGTGCAACGCCGCCTGCCCAACGAGATGCCGGCGCCGCCTTCCTTCCGCAAAACCAACCCGGCTGACCAGCCCGTTCTCTTCCTCGTCCTCGGTTCGCCCACGCTGCCGCTCTCGGTGGTTGATGAATACGCCGAGACGATGATGGCGCAGCGCATCTCCAGCGTCGACGGCGTCTCGCAGGTGCAGGTGTTCGGTGCGCAGAAATACGCGCTGCGGGTCCGGCTCGATCCGCGCCTGCTGGCCAGCCGTGGCATCACCCTCGACGAGGTGAGCACGGCGCTCAGCGCGCACAACGTCAACCAGCCGACCGGCCTGCTCGACGGCTACCGCCAGTCGGTGCAGATCCTCGCCAGCGGCCAGTTGGCCAACGCCGCCGAGTTCACCGGGATCGTCGTCGCCTACCGCAACGGCGCGCCGGTCCGGTTGGGCGAACTCGCGCAGGTCATCGACAGCGTGCAGGACACGCGGGTGGCCAACTGGTATGCCGAGCGCACCGGCGGCGGCGGGTTGGACCCGGCCCGGTCGATCATCCTCGCCGTGCAAAAACAACCGGGGGTCAACACCGTCGAGGTCGTCGGTCGCGTGCGGGCTTTGCTGCCGCTCTTTGCCCGGCAGTTGCCCGAGTCGGTGCGCCTGAGCATCCTGCGCGACAACTCGGAGGCGGTGCGCGATTCCGTGCACGATGTGCAGACCACCTTGATGCTCTCCATCGCGCTCGTCGTGATGGTGATCTTCGTGTTCCTGCGCTCGGTGTGGGCGACGATCATTCCGAGCGTCGCGATCCCCATGGCGCTGCTCGGCACGTTTGTGGCGATGTATTTTTGCGGCTATTCGCTCGACAATCTTTCGCTGCTCGCACTCACGCTCTCGGTCGGCTTCGTGGTCGATGACGCCATCGTGATGCTCGAAAACATCGTCCGCCACATCGAGGCGGGCATGCCGGTGCGCGAGGCGGCCTTCCTTGGTTCGCGGGAAATCGGGTTCACCATCCTGTCCATGACCCTGTCGCTGGTGGCGGTGTTCATCCCGCTCATGTTCATGGGCGGCATCCTCGGACGGCTGCTGCACGAGTTTGCCGTCACCATCACCGCGGCGATCCTCGTGTCCGGCGCGGTGTCCCTGACGCTCACCCCGATGTTGTGCAGCCGGTTCCTCAAACCGCACACCGGCAGCGCGCACGCCGGCGACGCCCTGCACGGGAAACTCTACCAGTGGAGCGAACGGATGTTCGCGGGCCTGCATGCCTTTTATGATCGCACGCTGCACGCCAGCCTGCGGCACCGCGGCACGGTCCTCGGCGTGGCCGCGCTGATGGCGGTGCTGACGGTAGGACTCGTCAAGGTGCTACCGCAGGGTTTCATTCCGACTGACGACACGGGCATTCTCCTCGTCTTTACCGAGGCGGCGCAGGACATCTCGTTCGAAGAGATGGTGCGGCACCAGAAGGCGGCGGCGGCCATCGTCGCGCAGCAGCCCTATGTCGATGCGTTCATGTCGGCGATGGGTGGCGGCGGTGCCATTACCGGCGTGGCCAACCAGGGCCGCGTCTTCATGCGGCTGAAGCCGCGCAACCAGCGGCCGTCGATTGACTGGATCATGGGCGACCTGCGGCAGAAGCTGGCGGTCATCCCCGGCCTGCGCGCCTATCCACAGGTTCCCCCGCCCATTCGCATTGGCGGCCAGCTGACCAAGGCCCTCTACCAGTTCACGCTCACCGGCAGCGACCTCGGGGAACTCTACACCGTGGCCGACGGCATGGAGAAGAAATTCCGCACGCTGCCGCAGCTGGTGGACGTGAACTCCGACCTGCAGATCACCAGCCCGCAGTTGCGCGTGGACATCCAGCGCGATCGCGCCGCCACCCTCGGTGTCACCCCGCAGCAGATCGAGGATGCGCTCTACAGCGCATTCGGCACGCGGCAGGTCTCCACCATCTACACGCCGACCAACCAATACTACGTCATCATGGAGGTGGCGCCGGAGTTCCAGCGCGATGTGTCGGGCCTGTCGCTCATTTATCTGCGCAGCAAAAGCGGCAAGCTCGTGTCGCTCGACACCGTGGCCACGCTGCGCCGCAGCGTCGGCCCGCTCACGGTCACGCACCTCGGCCAGCTGCCCGCCGTCACCATTTCCTTCAACTTGAAATCGGGTGTTTCTCTCGGCGAGGCCACGGCGGCCATCGCGGAACTCGCGCGTACGGAATTGCCCGCGACGATCAGCTACAGTTTTGTCGGTTCGGCGCAGGCGTTCGCCTCGTCCCTGCGGGGCATGGGTCTGCTGCTCGTCATGGCGGTCATCGTCATCTACATTGTGCTCGGCATCCTGTATGAGGATTTCATCCACCCGCTGACGATTCTCTCGGGCCTGCCGGCGGCCAGTTTCGGCGCGTTGTTCACGCTCTGGGCGTTCCGGGAGGAATTGAACATCATGGGCTACGTCGGCGTCATCCTGCTGATCGGCATCGTCAAGAAAAACGCCATCATGATGATCGACTTCGCGCTCGCGAAGGAGCGGGCGCAGGGCGACGATTTTGTGGCGGAAAAAGCCATTGTCGAAGCCTGTCTTGTCCGTTTCCGGCCGATCATGATGACGACGTTTGCCGCGCTGGCGGCCGCCCTGCCGATTGCCCTCGGGCTGGGCACGGGCGCCGATTCACGCCGCCCGCTGGGTCTGGCAGTCGTGGGCGGGCTCATTGTTTCGCAAATGCTCACGCTCTACATCACGCCGGTCATCTACATCTACATGGACCGGTTCACGCACCGGCATGCCCGCCGGCATGGGCGCGGCGCCCTGGCCGCGGCGGCTGAATTGGTCCCGCAGGCGAAGTGACGCGCGGGCTTCCCGACGTTTCTCGGTGAGCCGGCCGGGACAGACCGCTCTTTATTTTAGTGCTAAACTGGAAAAAACCGCCAAGCAGGGCAACTTTGCCGCGGTCTGCTGTCCAACCCCGTGAACCGCCCCCGCACCATGAAATACGCCCTGCCGCTTCTTGCCGGCGCGACCGCCCTGTGGCTGACCGGTTGCCAGACCCGGCCCGCTCCCCTCCACGGGCAGGAGTCCACGAAGTATTCCATCGAAAGCACCGGAAAGTTTGTGCGGATCGATCAGGCCGCGGTCATCTGCACCGGCTTGCAGGAGCACGTCACCGACGATGGCCGGCTAGAGGTTCTCGCCAATGTGCAGAACCGCGAGAACCACCGCCTTGCGCTGGAGGTGCGCTGTGTGTTCAAGGACAGCAACGGTTTTTCCACCGGTGATGAAACACCGTGGCGGTTTCTTCTCCTTGAGGCGGGCGCCACCGAGGCCGTGCACTACAGCGCCGGAAACAACCTCGCCCACAAATACACCATCATGGTGCGCCCGGCGCGCTGACCGGAGCCAGGTTCGGTCTGGGCGGGAGGACCCGGGCAGAAGGGGCGAAGACGGGTGAAGCCTCCGGCACACGCGACCCCTGCGAATTAACCTCGCCGCCACAAAGAGGCCGGTTGCTCGCTTGCCCGCGTTGCAAAATGCGCTTTCATGTGGCGTATATTTTCAACAGAAAAGGGCCGATGCCGAATGGCATTGATGCCCGCCCGCCGCACTCCTGCTGGCACGGGTTGCCCGCACAATTCTCATGCACTCCCGCCTCGCCTTTATTTTCGCCACGCCAGCCCTGCTTTCGGTTTTCGTTCACGCGGCCGAACCGGCGCCCGCCCATCGGGTCGTGGTGGTGGTGTGGGACGGCATGCGGCCGGATTTCGTCTCGCCCGAGACCACGCCGAACCTGGCCCGCCTCGCTGCTGACGGGGTGTTCTTCGCGCATCATCACCCGGTTTATCTCAGTGCCACCGAGGTCAACGGCACGGCCATGGCCACCGGGGCGTATCCCGCCAATAGCGGAATCATCGCCAACTTTGACTTCCGCCCCGCCATTGACCCGCAAAAGCCCATCGGCATAGAGATTCCCGCAGTCGTCCGCAAGGGTGACGAAGTAAGCGGCGGGCACTACTTGGGCTGGCCGACGGTGGCGGAAATCCTCCATTTGCATGGTCTGGCAACGGTGATTGCGGGCTCGAAGCAAGTGGCTCTGCTGCACGACCGCGCCGAGCGCAGCGCCGGCCCCGGGGTTTTCCCGGTGCTTTATCAGGGCGAGACTCTTCCGCCGGCACTCGGATTAAGTATGATTCCGGCTTTCGGCGATTTTCCGAAGCCCGGCCCGGACGACGACCACCGAGCGCGCGACGACTGGACAACGCGAGCGCTGCTCGAAGGGCTCTGGAAGGATGGTGTGCCGCCCTATACGCTGCTGTGGCTCGCCGAACCCGACAAATCCCAGCACACCACCGGCCCGGGCTCGCCACAAACACTCAACGGCATCCGCAACAGCGACGCGAACCTCGGCCGGGTGCTGGCGGACCTCGAGCGCCGCGGCCTGCGCGAGACGACTGATATCTTCGTCGTCTCCGACCACGGTTTTTCCACCATCAGCCGCAAGGTTGACGTTGCGGTCGAACTGTCCGTGGCCGGCTTCCAGGCGAAGCGTGCGGCGCCGGGCGGCCTGCAAAATGGCGAGGTTCTGGCGGTGAGCAACGGTGGCAGCACGCTCCTCTTCGTGGGCGGGCATGACGCTGATCTGCTCCGGCGCCTCACCGCATTTTTGCAGATGCAAGATTGGGTGGGGGTGGTTTTCGCGCGGTCACCCGTCGAAGGGACCTTTCCGCTGGCCGAGGCGCACATTGATTCACCGCAGGCGCCGGACCTCGTCATTTCGCTCCGGTGGAACCACGGTAAAAGTGCGAACGGCACGCCCGGCCTCCAGACGACGGATCTTTCGCCAACCAACCCCAAGCTGGGCAATCACGCCAGCCTCAGCGCCTATGATATGCACAATACGCTGGTCGCCGCCGGCCCGGATATTCGGCGTGGGGTCACCGATACGCTGCCCTCCGCCAACACCGATGTCGCGCCCACCGTACTCTGGTTGCTCGGGCTCAAGAGCGAGGCGGAAAAAATGGACGGCCGGGTGCTCAGCGAGGCGCTGACGGTTGAGGCCCCGCCCTTGAAATCCTTTGAACTCAAACGGCTCACCGCCCGTCGTGACATCAGCGGCGGCACGTGGACGCAGTATCTGCAGGTCGCTGAGGTCAACGGCGTGCGCTACCTGGATGAAGGCAACGGTGCGTTTCAGCCCAAGGCGGACCTGTCGGCCGTCGTCAAGTGAAGCACGTCGGACCAACGCAAAAACAGGTTAACCACGGATTGGCAGATGTCGCTTCGCTCGGTACACGGATGGGCACGGATAAAGCAGTCAAAGTGAGTTCTGCTCCAATCCGGGATCGATCGGTGTAATCCGTGGTCAATTCAGTCCGCCTAGTTCTTCGGCGGAACCGGCGTTGGCTCCGGCTCCTTTTTCTTCGCGGGCGGGCCGAAGCTGACCTCCTTGGCGGCTTCTTCCATTTCCTTGGCAGCTTTCTCCATCTCAGTCCGGTCTTCGGGGCTGTCTTTCACGACCGGTTTGCCGCTGGAGAAATCAATTGTCTGGCCGTCATGTTTCGTCAGATCGACCGGCTCAGCCGGCGTTGCGACCGTAGCGGGCTTGGCCGGGGAAGCCGGTTCTGCTGATTTTGTCACAACCGCCGGCAAAGCGTGCAGCTTCGCCCGGCGGTCGATGACATACCACAGCACGAAGGCCATGGCGCCGATCAGCAGGGCGAGCAAAACCATGATTTCCTTGGAGCGGCGCACGGCGAAAATTTAACGGGAGCTCAACCCAGCGCCAGCGCAATCACGCCGAGCACCATGCCGCACGCGGCGAGAATCCGCCTCCGCGCGTCGGTTTCCTTGAGCAGTTTCACGCCGAAGAACGTGCCGACCAGGATGCTGATCTCGCGGGCCGGCGCGATGTAGCTGACCGGCGTGAATTTCATCGCGGTGAGTATGAGGATGTAGCCGGCTGGGCCCAGCAGGGAGACGGTGAACACAATTCCGCGATGTTCGCGCCAGTGCATGACCGCCTCGGCACGGCGGGACCAGGCGAAGGGCGTCAGGATGCAGCACATCACGATCTGCGTGCTGCAGTCATAAATGAGCGGCGGCAGGTGAAAACGGGACACAGCCTGCTTGTCCCAGACGGTCAGGGCGGCGATGCAACAGCCGCATGTGAAGCCATAGAGCAGGCCCTGCCGCAGGTGGGCGCGGTCGGCGTGCAGCAGCCGGGCTCCGCCCGTGAGAGAGAAAATACTGACGATAATGATGGCGCCACCGGCCAGCGCGAGCGGGGTGGGCCGCTCGCCGAAGATCGCGATGGCGGTAAGGGTCGAGAGCAGCGGACCGGTACCACGCGCCAGCGGATAGATGAGTGAGAAATCGCCGTGCCGGTAGCCCTGCTGGAGCAACAGCGAGTAGGCGGTCTTGATGACGCCGCTGCCCACGATAACCAGCCACGCTGCCCGGGGCAGATCCGGCCGCAGCCACAGGGCATAACCTGCCGCCAGCGGGGCGTAGCAACCGACGGCCACCAAACCGGTCAGCCACACGAATGGCAGGCCGCCGCCCGACTTCTTGGCGGCGAGGTTCCAGGTCGCGTGTGAGAACGCGGCGACGAGGACGATGGCGAGGGCCAGCGGGGTCATGTCAGATCCTGATTAACCACAGAGGCACAGGGGACACGGAGGAAGAATAGGCTTCAAACGAAAACCATTCTCTGTGACCTCTGTGTCTCCGTGATGAAATCATCCGATCTGCTCCGTGAATTGCGCCCGACGCTGGCGCTGGCCTTCCCGATCATTGTCGGGCAGGTCAGCCAGATGCTGATCGGTCTTACGGACAACGCGTTCATCGGACGCGTTGGCACGGTGCCACTGGCGGCCGCAGCGTTTACCCACGGCGTGTTCGGCATCTTCTACGTCGTGGGCATCGGGCTGCTACTGGGCGCCGGGGTGTTCGCGGCGCGCGACCACGGCGCGGGCGACGAGGCGGGTTGTGCCGCATGGCTGCGTCACGGCCGGGCGCTGGCGGTGGTGGTGGGACTGGGAGCGTTCGTCTTGATGGCGATGCTGTCCACGCAACTGCACCGCTTCGGCCAGCCGCCGGAAGTGGTGGCGATTGTGCGGCCGTTTTTCCTGTTGATCGGAGCCTCTTTTGCGCCGGCGCTGGTTTTCCAAGTGCAACGCCAGTTTGCCGAGTCGTTCGGCCGGCCGTGGGTGCCGATGGCCATCATTCTGGGCGACGTGGTGCTGAATGTGTTTTTGAACTGGGTGCTGGTGTTCGGCCACCTCGGGCTGCCGGCGATGGGGCTGGTCGGCTCAGGCTGGGCGACGCTGCTGGCGCGGTTGACGTCCGTGGCGGTCATCGCGTGGTGGCTGCGGCGTTCGCGGCATTTCGCGACGGTGCGCGCGGCCCCGTGGATGGGTTGGGAGCGTTCGCGTTTTGTCGCGCTGCTGCGGCTCGGCGGACCGGCGGGCCTGATGCTGTTGTTCGAGGCCGGGGCGTTTGCGTTCGCCGCGTTGATGATGGGCTGGCTCGGCACAGTGCCGCTGGCGGCGCACCAAGTTGCCATTGGGTGCGCGGCACTCGTCTTCATGGTGCCGCTCGGGCTGTCCATCGCCGTGAGCCTGCGCATCAGCCGGGCGCGCGGCGAAGGCCGGCCGGAGGCGCTGCGGCCCATCGGGTTCGGCGCCCTCGGGGCGGGGCTGGTGATGGCAACGGGTTTTGCGCTGGTGTTCGCTTTCGCAGGCCGGCCGATCACATCGGGTTTCACGCTTGATGCAGACGTGGCCGCGCTCGCGGCCCGATTGTTACTGGTGGCGGCGTTCTTTCAACTTTTCGACGGCGGGCAGGTGCTCTGTGCCGGTGCGCTGCGCGGGCTGGGCGACGTGAAAGTGCCAACAGTCATCACGTTTGTTGCGTATTGGGTGATCGCCCTGCCGGGTGGTTACCTGCTGGCCTTTCACACGGGGCTCGGGCCGATGGGCGTGTGGACCGGACTCGCCGCGGGCCTCGGCTGTGCCGCACTGCTGCTCGGCTGGCGGTTTCACCGGATGACCCAGCTTCGCTAGAACGTAGCCATGCAGTCGGATTGCCCGCTAATCACACAAATAGACGCGAAACAAAGTTGAAGGCAGAATGGCCACAAGAAGCACAAAAAACGCAAAGCGAACCCAATTCTGTTTTGCGCCTTCTGCGGCCAAGGCGGAATCTTGTTCGCGATGTCCGGCACCACCTGCTTGTTTTCCGGAGTTGAAAATCAGCAAGCAGCCAGATCAAAACGCATTCGACATCATGATACGCCGACAGCCGTCGGCATTAACTACGTTGGGCTGAAGTATGGCAAAGCACATGCTATTTCTTGTTTGCTTCGGTGGTATGTTGGCATTTTCGGCGTGTAGCCGGAACGCAATGATTGATGATGTCGCCGTTCCTCCTCCACAAGATTGCGGCTACAAAGTCATCGCGGTTGATGGAGCGCCGGAAGAACGAATAAAAGGAACTATCGTTACTTACGTGCCTTTCGTCACACTTGCAGAAGGAGAGCACGAATTAACAATTCAGAAGAAGAATTCTGAATCCCAAAATCATCTTATAGGCAGAGTCCGAGTCGAGAGTGGGCGGCGCTATCGAATGCGTGTTGATGCAGGGAGGATTTTCCTCGAAGAGGAAATCAAATAAAACAAAGGATGAAAGCGGCGCACCAAAACAAGAGAGCGGCCAAACGGGTAAAGTAACTAACTTGGTGGCCTAGCCCAGCGCCTCGGCAAGGGTGGCGATGATGTCTTCCACCCGCTCGGTGCCGACGGAGAGCCGGAGCAGATTGGGATCGATGCCGTGCGCCGCCAGTTCGGCGCGGCCCGCCTCGGTGGTCACGAGATCATAATGCGCGAGATAGATGAAAGGCGAAAGCAGCGTGGTCTGCATGCCGAAGCTCGGACCCTTGGGCAGCCGCACGCAGTCGTAAAATTTTTCCATCGGCCCGTGCAGGGTAAAGGATATCATGCCGCCGACGGATTCCGGCGTGCGCGCCACCTTGAGGTAGTTGGCGCGGGTGGCGGGCTGGAGCGACCACCACACCTGTTTCACCGCCGGATGGGATTCAAGAAACGCGGCCACTTGCGGCGTGCTGGTGTTCATGCGGGCCACGACCGATTCGGCCATTCCAATCTGCGCGGCGAGCCGGGCCAGATCGCGCGCGTGCACCGGCTCGAGATGATCGGCGACGAGTTTGCGCAGGGCGTCTGCGTCGGGCCTGACGGGATTCACCACCACGGCGCCGGCGATCACGTCGCCTTCGTGGGCGGTGTACTTGGTCAGGCTTTGCGCGACGAGGTCCGCATAGGGCAGCAGGTCGACGTTGAAGGGCGAACTGATGGCGGGATCGAGGATGAGCAGCGCGCCGTGCCGGCGGGCGAGGGCGGCCACCGCGGCGACATCCGGAGTTTGCACCAAAGGATTGGTGGGCGCCTCGATGACGACGCCCGCGATCCGGGTACCGTGTTCGGCGAAAAGACGCTCCAGGCCCGCGAAATCGGTCACATCGCCGTGGCGCAGGTAATCACGCGCGGGGTTGGGCGTGAATTTTTTCAACACGGCAATTGTGTCGAGGTAGAGCCAGCCGAGCTGCACCCAGGCGGTGCGGCCGCGGGGCGCCTGCAGCGTGCTGATGGCGCGGAAGGCGGAATGCAGGGCGTTCATTCCGCTCGGCGCGAGCAGGATGTCGGTATCACGCGCTGCGGCAAAGGCCCGGCGCAGCACGCGGCGCACTTCGGCCGCGGCGTCGCCGGCGAAAAGTTTCTCCGGCTCGGCGGCCGGCCGTTCGCCGAGCTGCACGAGATGGTCCTCGGCGGCGCGGGAGGAGAGAAAGCCGCCGAGATGCTGGAGAAACACCTTTCCCCGGGCATTCAGCTCCGGCGTGTCGGTGTGGGCGACCCCATCGATCCCGTCATGGGAAAACGTGACCGCCTGGGCCGGACCGGAGCGGCCGAGGTGGTCGGCGAGCGCGGCGGCCATTTTGGCGGAAGTCACCAGCCAGAGGGAGCGTCCGGCGAGTTCAGGCCGGCGCCCGAGAAATTCGCAGAGTTGTTTCGCGTGCGAGTGCACCACAAAACGCGGATAACCCGAGGTGATGTGGCGGGTGGTCTCGGGCTGTCCCTCCTCGTAACCGACGATGTCGCGCAAGGTCGGCAGGCTGCAGGCCACGGAATGCGGGCTGCCGGGGATGCGTTGGCCGAGCGGAAGAGAAGAGAAGACGGACATGAGGGGAGCGGTAAATTGCCGGGCGGTTACCGGGAGGCAACCATGGTTTGTGTCATCGCGGGGTGTGGTGTCTTGGGCTACGGTAGGGACGGACCGCTGGGCCGTCCAAGTTCTCGGCGCGCCCAGCGGTCGCGCCCTACCCACAAACAATTAGCCAGATATACGCATCTTCTAGTAGGTTAGGCCAGCGGCACCAGCCGCGCCTTCACCTCGGCGAGCGTAAGACCCTCCATCCGCACCACCTTATGACGGGATTTTTCGCCGCGGACGAGGGTGACAGCCCGCCGGGGCAGGCCAAGTTTTTCCGCGAGGAAATCCAGCAGGGCGTCGTTGGCGCGGCCATCGAGAGCCGGGGCGTGGACCTTGACCTTGAGCGCGTCACCCAGCCAGCCCACCACCTCGGTGCGCGGGGCATTGGGAATGGTTTTCAGGGCGAGGGTGCAGGCCCGTTCGACAGGTTCGACTGGCTCACTGCAGGCAGGCTTGAGGCGGGAGGACACACCGACACAATGCGCCGGCGGGCGCGGTTGCCCAAGGCAAAACGTGTTGCACATCGCGGGTGAAGCAGCGAAGCAAGTGCCGCATGAAACTGGTTTCCTGGAACGTCAACGGTGTGCGCGCCGCCCTGAGGAAGGGCTTTCTCGACTACATGGCGCAGGTGGACGCGGATGTCATCTGCCTGCAGGAGACCAAGGCCCATCCCGGTGACGTCGCGCATGTGGCGTGGGTGACGGGCTACACGCCCCACTGGTATTCGGCGGTGAAGAAAGGCTATTCGGGCACGGTGATTTTCACGCGCGTGGCGCCGAAGCTGGTGACCTGCGGCATCGGCCTTCCGGGGCACGACGACGAGGGCCGTGTGATCACGGCCGAGTTTCCCGATTATTATCTGGTGAACGTCTACCAGCCCAACTCGCAGCGCGGGCTGACGCGGCTGAAATACCGCACGGAGGAGTGGGACCCGGCGTTCCTCGCCTTCCTCAAGAAACTCGAAAAGAAGGGCAAGCCGGTCGTGTTCTGCGGCGACCTGAACGTGGCCCACACCGAGATCGACCTGAAGAATCCGAAAAGCAACCGCCGCAACGCCGGTTTCACCGACGAGGAACGCGCGAATTTCTCCGCGCTGCTGGCGAAGGGGTTCGTGGATACTTTCCGCGAATTTGAAAAGGGCCCGGATCATTACACCTGGTGGAGCCAGATGATGAACTGCCGGGCGCGGAACATCGGGTGGCGCGTCGATTACTTCGTGGTTTCGGAAAAACTACGGCCCACCCTCCGGCGCGCGTGGATCTCGCCCGAGGTCATGGGCAGCGACCATTGCCCGGTCGGGCTGGAGCTGAAGTGAGGCCGGCATGTCGCCCGAGGCCGAGTTGAAAAAGCTGATGCTGGGCGCGCCGCGGCTGACCCTCGCGGTGGCCGAGAGCCTCACCTGCGGACAACTGCAGGCGCGGATCGGCGCAGTTCCGGGTGCCTCGGAATTTTTTCTCGGCGGCATCACGGCCTACAACTTGGAGCAGAAAGTGCGGCATCTGAGGGTGAACCGGGCCCATGCGCGGCAGGTGAATTGCGTTTCCCAGCAGGTGGCGGTCGAAATGGCGCAGGGAGCGTGCGCACTGTTTGGCGCGGATCTGGCCCTGGCCACGACGGGTTATGCCCAGCCAAATCCGGCGGCGGGCGTATCGGCACCGATGGCGTGGTGGGCCCTCGTTCACCGGCGGCGCGGTGGCCGGGTATGGGTGATTTCCGAATTGGTGACGGTTCCGGGAGCCAAACGCGTGGCGGTGCAGGAGCGCGTGGCGGCGCTGGCACTGCGGCAGTTGGTGGCGCATCTGCGCGAGTGGCGGGGGTGAGCTTCTGGCAGGCTCCTCCAAAAAGAGATATCTCTGGGGACAAAAAAACCCGCCGGCGCGAACGGCGGGTTTTGAAAATGATTTCCCAATTACTGCGTGAGACGGGTCACGTAGTTCATGAGATAGGCGGCTTCCTTCGGGGGCGTGACCCAGTCACTGAAGAGCAGCTCGGGCATGTGGTGGTTGCTGTTGTAGAAAAGGCGATTGGCATCCTCATGCGGCGACATGTAGCCGGTCTTGACGGCCGCGCCGACATAGAGCCCCTCGATGGTGGAATAAACCAGGACATTCGCGTCGCCGGGGATGGGCTTGGTCACGCTCTCCCGCTCGGCCGCGCGAATGCCCGCGACGGCTTTGGCCTCGGCGCCGAAGTTGAAGCGGTTCTTGAAAAGCAGCCGGACCGCCGCGTCGTCCATCAGGAGATAGACGGCATTGATGGATTTGGCGCCGATCTGGAGACCAAAGCTCAGTTCGCCGGCCCGCAGAAAGGCCGGCACGGACCATTTGCCATTGGGACGGCGGGCAAGGGCGACGGCATAGCCGTCCTTGACGCCGAAAATGAAACCGGCCTGGAACTGGTTGACGATGACGATCCCCTTGGCGCGGCGCAGGACGTCGGCCGGAATGGCGGTTTTGACGTTGCCCTGAATGTCCTGCAGGATGGCTTCGCAGGAATCGAGCCGCTCAATGACAGCCGGAAGGCCAATCTCATTGGCGGCGGGCAGCGTGGCCGTCAGCGCGGTGAGGCAGAAAAGGGTGGTGAGAAGCTTCTTCATGGTGATGAGATGATAATAGGCTTGGGCAGCGGGAGCGCAAAGCTGTTTTCAGTAACGCAATAAGCAGATTCAGCGGGAGAATGAAAGCCCCTACTTTGCGGAGGCGGCCGCCGGGCGGGCGGGCGGGCGGTGGGACCGGCTGGTGGCGGGGACGTGCGGGGGCTATTCCAGGCCGCGGCGGGCGACTTCATCCTCATCCCACCCGAGATAATGCCCCAGCTCGTGCAGGTAGGTCAGTCGGACCTCGTCGCGGTAGGCGGCCTCGTCCCCTTCCGCCAGATCCCAGATATTTTCAATAAAAAGGAGGATTTGCGGGGGCAGGGGGTCGGCCTCGGTGAGCTCGCCACCATGCTTATGGCCGACAAAAAGGCCCAGAATATCCACTTCGAAGCCCTCGTCGAGAATGGCATCATTGGGGTAGGGTTCATAGCAGACAGGCACGGCGGCGGCGGCCTCGCGCACTTCCGCCGGCAGCCGGCGCTGGGCGGCAGCCACCACTTGTTGGGCGAGGGAGGCGAGCTGAGTAGAAGTCATGCGGCGCAATGGAAAGGCCGGGGTTAGTGCGACGCCTCCCGGGACAGATCGAAGCGGTCCAGCTTTTCCCCCAGCCACCAGACGATCGCGGCCAGTTCAAAAACGAGCAGGGCACTTGCGACGACCAAAGCGATCCCGACTGCGGCCACCGGGCCAAGCAACCAGCTGGTGACGAAATAGGCTAGTCCCCCCGTGGCGGTGGCTGGCAGCAATGTCACCGCCAGCACCAAGATGAAGCCGATCATGGCAATGATGCCCTGGCCCACGTTTTCGATGCCGCCGCTCTGGGCCGTGCCTGGTTTCGCCCAAGCCGGGAAATACAACATCATGGCGAGCGGGATCGACATCATCAGGGCGATCAACGGTGGGACCAGCAGGGCAATGCCCGCGGCGGCCCCGGCCCCGCCGGCCAGCAGCCCCGCAATCGCGGAATGCCCGTGGATGGTTCCGCTCGCCATGATCGCGGCCAGGAGAAACAGCCACTCGATGAACGTCACCACCACGCTGGGAGTCAGCAACTCGCCCGCGATGATCTGCCAGCCCGGCAGGGGATAGGATTTGGTCATCTCCAACTGGTCGAGGATCACCACGATGTTACGCCGCATGAAAATCGGGCCGAACAGCAGCAGATAGGCACCGAGCATGAGGGAAAGAACTCCGATCGCCTTGAGGTAGGGCTCATATTCGGGCACGCGGCCCAGCCAGGTCGTCACGCCCACGATGGCCGCCGCCGAGATCAGCCAGGTACGCAGCCGGTAAAACGGGCCGAGGGTGATCAGGGATTTCCATAAAAAGGCGAGTGGGAGCCAACCGTGGGCACCGAGCGGGAAAGGCGCGGGATGCTTCTTCTTCGGCGCCCGGGAAATGTTCAGGCCACCCTTGCGAATGGCGGCAATCATTTGCGCATTCCTCGCCGCGAGTTCGATGGATGCCTCCTCGAAGCCGACGGCGGAGCGCATCACCCAGAAGTAGTGGGCGGCCAGCAACAGCAGGGCGGGCCCGGTGGCCAGCAAAAAGCCCGTCCAGGTCGGGGCTAGGTACGGGCGCACCAGCCACCCAAACGGGACCAGCAGCCAGCCCAACGGAGGCAGTTGCAACACCCGGCCCGACCAGGCCACGTAGTCGCCGATCTGCTCACCCACGGCCAGAGCCTGGGCGGCTTCGCTCTGACGAACGACCAGCCACCAGGTTCCGCCCAGCAGGAGCAGCCCGCCGCCCAGCAGCAGGAAGCGCCGCCACCGGGTCAGGCCCAGTTTGAACAAGCGCTCCCGTACAAACGACGTCGCGATGAAATGCAGATTGAGGGTCGATAGAATCAACCACCAGCCCACGGCGCGCATCAGTGAACTGCCGCCGAGGACCGCTCCCCGCCGGAATACAAACGACAGGATCAAGACGCCAAAGAGGATTCCCATCTGGGAGCGCAGGAGCTTGTAGTGCAGCAAGCCGCGGCGCGAGAGCGGGGCCGGGAAGAGAAAAGCCGTCTCCGCCTCGGTGAAGTTTATCGCCGCGCGGTCGCGGCCGAAAACCCAGCCGAGCAGCACGATGATGAAGAGCGCGGCGGCGCCGAAGGGCACGTATGATTCCGCGCCACCCGGCATGAAATTCCCGAAAGCAGCCCGCGCTCCCGTGCGCCGGAACGCGCCGCCGAAGACGAAGAAATAAAAATAGGCCGCGCCGGCCAGTGCGCCGAACAGGTATTTCGGCTGGCGCAACCGGCGCAGCCGCTGGCGCAGGCTGTTCCACAGCGAGGTGAAGGTCAGGTAGAGCAGGGCACTGAGCACGGTGCGTCCCGGGTTAAGCCGTGGGGGCAGCCGGTTCCAACAGGGGCGGTTCCTCCGTGGCGCGGAAGAACACCTCCTCCAGACTGGCGTCAGGATGAGCCGCGAAACGGGCGCGGATGTCGGCAATGGAGCCATCGGCCACTTTCTCGCCCGTCTTGAGGATGAGCACATGGGTGCAGACCTCCTCCAGCAGGCTCAGCAGGTGCGAGCTGAGAATGAGGGCGGCACCCTCCCGGCCGAGCCGGCGTATGGTCTCCTTCATCCGGCGAATGCCGCCCGGATCCAGTCCGGTCAGCGGTTCGTCGAAGAATATGACCTTGGGCGAATGCAGCAGGCCGCAGGCAATCACCAGTTTCTGCTTCATGCCGCGCGAAAGTTCACCGGGCAGCAGATGTTTTTTTTCGGTCATTTCCAACTCGGTCAGGAGGGAGCCGGCGCGTTCCTGCCAGTCAGATACGCGATAAATGCGGGCAACAAAGTTAAGGTGCTGCTCGACCGTCAGGTGGTCGAAAAGCTTCGGTTCGTCGGGAAGAAAGGCGAGTTGCTGCTTGGCCGCCACCGGATCGGTGGCGAGGTCAATTCCACCGATGCGTACCGTGCCGAGCGTGGGCGGAATGATGCCGGTCACACAGCGCAGGGTGGTGGTCTTGCCCGCGCCATTGGGTCCGACGAGGCCCATGACCTCGCCGGGCCGCACGCTGAAGGAAAGATCATGCACCGCGGTGAATTCGCCGTAGCGCTTGGTCAGGCCGTTGACTTCAATCATGGGCGCGCACTGTGGGCAATTTCCCCGGTGGAGTAAAGCGGCGCGTGGACGGCGGAGAGTGGCGGCCGGTTACAGCCACCGGCAAAATATTTCTCCATCGGGCCGGGCAAAAAATGAAACTTCCGGGCCCGGGGTCGCGTCCCAACGTTAACAAACAATCAACCTGTCATGAAAAACTCCCTTAAACTCATCCTCTCCC
This sequence comes from uncultured Oleiharenicola sp., assembly GCA_964492635.1. Lineage (GTDB taxonomy): Bacteria > Verrucomicrobiota > Verrucomicrobiia > Opitutales > Opitutaceae > Lacunisphaera. The sequence continues at coordinate 16,867 of CAZBLQ010000001.1, read as the reverse complement.
TGGCCGGCGTCGCGTTGCTGGCGGCTCCGGTCCTCCGCGCCGACGAACCGGTCGCGCCACCCGCGGACCAACCCGCCCGCCCAGAGGGGCGCCAGGGACGCCGGGAGGAGATGCGCGAACGTTTCCAAAGAATGACCAAGGATCTGAATCTCACGGCCGACCAGCAGGCCCAGGCCGAGGGTATTTTCAAGCAGACCGGTGACGCGATCAAGGCGTTGCACGCTGACCCTTCGCTGACGGAGGACCAGAAACGCGCCAAGATGCAGGAGCTCCGCAAAAACACGAGGGACCAGTTGCATGCCCTCCTGACGCCTGAGCAGCAGGCCAAGGCGAAGGAACTGCGGGAAAAGCACGGCCGGCACGGGGACCAGCCGCCGGCTGACAAGCCTCAGGGCCAGTAAACCATTTCTGCTATAGGGTAGCAGTGTGTGCAAATAAGCGCCGCGGCGTGGGGCCGCGGCGCTTTTATTTTTGGACAACCCGCTCCCGCCGGCGCACGCTGCCGATCCATGGGCAAAAGACAGGTTATCGTGGCGGGTGGCGGAGCGGCAGGATTTTTCGCCGCCATTGCCTGCGCGGAGGCGGATCCCGGCTGCACGGTGACGATCTACGAGGCCACGGCCCATCCGCTGGCCAAGGTGAAGGTTTCCGGCGGCGGCCGCTGCAACGTCACCCACGCCTGCTTTGAGCCGCACGAACTGGTGCAGCGTTACCCGCGCGGGGGGCGCGAACTGCTCGGCGCCTTTCATCGCTGGCAGCCGCGCGACACCGTGGAATGGTTTGAGCAACGGGGTGTGCCATTGAAAACTGAGGCTGATGGCCGGATGTTTCCCGTCACCGATGATTCGCAGACCATCGTGGACTGCCTGCACGCGGCGGCGGAAAAAGCCGGGGTGCGGGTCGTGTTGGGCACGGGGATTCGGCGGGTAGGGCGCGTTATCCCTAACGCGCCGGGTTTGGCTTCCAACATTGCCGGCGCGTTAGGGATAACGCGCCCTGCCTTTTCGGTGGAGCTGACCTCCGGCGAAACAGTCAGCTGCGACCAGCTCCTGCTGGCGACCGGTGGCAACAAGGCCAACGCGGGCTTCGAGATCGCGCGGAAATTCGGACACACCATCGAGCCGCCGGTGCCGTCGTTGTTCACGTTTCACATTGATGATCCGCGTTTGAAGGAACTCTCCGGGGTGTCAGTGGAGGAAGCGGTGACGGCGGTGCGCGGCACGGCGTTGAAAGAGCACGGGCCGCTGCTGGTCACGCATTGGGGCCTGAGCGGGCCGGCGATTCTGAAACTTTCGTCGTGGGGGGCGCGGGCACTGCACGATTGCGGCTACAAATTCACCTTGCTCGTCAATTGGGTGCCGCATTTCAACCGCGAATCGCTGCGCACCATCCTGGAGCAGGCGCGCACGACCAATCCGAAGAAACAGTTGGCAACCTGGTGTCCGCTTGGTCTGCCACTGCGCCTGTGGGAAAAATTGCTGGATGCGGCGGGGATCAAGACCGGGGCTGTATGGGCCAATGTATCGGCCGCAGCGTTGCGCGCGCTGGCGGCGCAGGTGGGCGCCGGGGAGTTTTCCGTGACCGGCAAAAGCATGTTCAAGGAGGAGTTTGTCACCTGCGGCGGCGTCCGGCTGGGCGAGGTCGACTTTAAAACGATGGAAAGCCGCCTCGTGCCGGGACTGCATTTCGCCGGCGAAGTGCTGGATATCGACGGCCTCACCGGTGGATTTAATTTTCAGGCGGCGTGGACCGGCGGCTGGCTGGCTGGCCGGGCCATGGGCGGCAGCCAGGCTTAGCTTGGAGAACAACGTCCCGACGACGCAGGACCTGCCAGCCCGGCGGATATCAAGTAACCCAATAGGTTACACTTGGATTGACGAGCCCGGGACGATCCCCCGCCGTGACGAACGGCGGACGATGCGTGATATATCTTCAGATTACCGGTCTCTTAGGCGTAAAGTAACCCAATAGGTTACCAGTTAAAAATGACAGGCGGCGGAGCTTTCTGGCTTTGCGCTCCGGATTCGTCGGGGCAGGCTGTTCACCGCATGATGTCCTACGGCCACCTTTTTTTCACCATCCTGCCGGTCTTTGCGTTGATCGCACTCGGCACCGGGTTGCGGCATTGGCAGATCATCACCGAGGCGGCCGAGGACAGCCTGTTCAACCTGGTCGTCAAGGTCACCTACCCGTGCTTCATTTTTGAATCGGTCGCGGCCAACGCCACCTTGCACCAGCCGGGCAACCTGTTGCTGCCTTCAGTGCTGGGCTTTGGGCTGACCCTGCTGTCCATGGCCGTCGGATGGTATGTGGCGAAATCGCTCGGGCTTACCTTGGGACATGGCTTGCGGACTTTTGCGCTGGCCGTGGGGCTGACCAACTACGGCTATCTGCCGCTGCCACTGATGGACGCGATGTTCGGCCCGGAGAGCCGCGCGGTGTTGCTGGTGCATAATGTCGGGGTGGAGGCGGCCCTCTGGACGGGTGGCATCCTGGTCGTCACCGGCCTGTCGCCGCTGCAAGGCTGGCGAAAACTCATCAACGCCCCGGTCATTTCGCTGCTGGTGGCGCTCGTGGCCAACCTGACCGGCGCCACCGCGCACGTGCCCGACGCCGCGATGAGCCTGGTGCATGGTCTCGCGCTTTGTGCGATTCCGCTGGGCTTGGTCATGACCGGCGTGAGCCTGCAGCCGCATCTCAACGATCCGAGGCAGTTGGTGAACCCGCGGGTGACGCTCATCGCGTGGTTGCTGCGCCTGGGGATGCTGCCGTGGGTCTTTCTGCTCGCGGCGCGGTACGTGCCGTGCCCGGTCGAACTGAAACGGGTTCTGGTGGTGCAGGCCGCCATGCCGTCCGCCGTCATCTCGATCATTATCGCGCGGGTCTATGGCGGGCAGCCGCTCGTCGCCGTGCAGATCATCCTTGGCACGACCGCCCTGGCGTTGTTCACGATTCCATTCTGGATCCGCTTCGGGCTGGTCTTTGCGGGTCTGGCGCCGTGAGGGATTATGACGCCGGACGCGGAAGCTTTCCGGCACAAAGCGCTGGAATAAACGCTTCCGCTGCGCATGGTGTCCGCCATGAAGCGATTGGTTCTGCTGCTGGCATTTTCCCTCGTGGCCCGCGCCGGCGGGGCGGAAATTCCACTTGAGAAGGAAGTGGCCGGGCTCATCGCGGGCCCGCAGGTGACCGTCGTGCATTTCTGGGCGCCGTGGTGTCCGAACTGCCGGGCCGAGATGGGCCTCGACAACGGTTGGGCGAAATTCATTGCGGCCAACCCCGGGGTGAAGGTTGTCTTCATCAACATCTGGCACAAGGGGCAGGATCCCAAAACACGGCTCGAGGCATCGGGTCTGGGCGCGCAGCCCAATCTGGTCCTGCTCAATCATCCCAATCCTTCGCGGCTCGCGGCGGACCGGCTCCGCTCCTTTCTTGGTCTGCCGGTGAGCTGGATCCCGGCGACGTGGGTCTATTGCGAGGGCCAGCTGCGCGTGGCCTTCAATTACGGCGAGATCCGGTTCCCCGTGTTGCAGCAGATGGTGGACGATGCTCGCAACGAATGGGCGCGCTGATTTTTTCCTGCCCGAACCCGCTGCAATTTTTTATGACAGCAAAACTCAACTGGGGCATCATGACCACCGGCGTGATCGCCCGGAAATTCGTCACCGACCTGCGGCAGTCGCGCACCGGCCGGATCGCGGCCGTGGGCGCGCGCCGGCTGGGGGATGCGGAGAAATTCGCCCGGGAGTTCGGCGGCGCCCAGGCCCACGGCAGCTATGCTGCACTGCTGGCCGATCCGGAGGTGCAGGCCGTCTACATCGGCACGCCGCACCCGCTGCACGAGGAATGGGCCGTCAAGGCGGCGGAGGCGGGCAAGCACATCCTCTGCGAAAAACCGCTGGCGCTCAATCTGGCCGGGGCCCAGCGCATCATCGCAGCGGCGCGCCAGCACGGTGTGCTGCTCATGGAGGCCTACATGTATCGCTGCCATCCGCAGACCCTGAAGCTGGTCGAACTGGTGCGGAGCGGCGCCATCGGCGAACTGCGGCTCATCCGGGCGTCGTTCAATGTCATCTGCAATTTCGACCCGGAGCATCGGATGTTCAAAAAAGAACTGGGGGGCGGCGCGATTCTCGATCTCGGGTGTTACCCGGTGTCATTTTCCCGGCTGATTGCCGGGGCGGCGCTGGGCCGGCTGTTTGCCAACCCCGTGGAATTCCATGCGACCGGCCGGGTGCATCCGCTGACGCAGACGGACGAATACGCTGCGGCGGTGGCAAAGTATCCCGGCGACATCATCGCCGAACTTTCGTGCGGCTCGACTGTCGTGCATGATGTTTCTGCCCGGATTTACGGCACCAAGGGCTGGCTCGACGTGCCGGAACCCTTCACCACCGGTCTGCTGGGCAAGGAGGAGAAAATTTACCTGCACCGCCCCGGGGCGTCCGCGCCCGAGAAAATCACCATCGCGAGCCCGGACATGGGGCTCTACGCCTACGAGGCGGATGCGGTGGCGGCGGCCGTTGCGCGCGGCGAGCGCGAGGTGCCGCAAATGACCTGGGCCGACACCATCGGCAACATGACGACACTCGACGCCTGGGTGGCGGCGGCCGGCGTGAGTTACGAGGGAATCTAGTACAAAACGGCCAATTTTTCTCAATTCAGGCTGGTTTATAACTGTAACCTATTAGGTTACTAATCCTCTTAAAACCGGTTGTTTTGTGGCCGGTCGTTGAAGGAGCAGCGTAGGACCCGGATGTTAGAGTCCGTAATATGGTCGCTCGTCCAGCGTATCGGCGCGCGACAAACACTGGGCCGTGGACACGCAGCAACAAAAGGCCGTGCCGTCCATCGCCGGATTTTCGCCGCCGGTCGCACAACGCTTGCCGCCGCCGGACAACCCGTCCAGTTTGCCCAAAGCATGAACACCCGCCCGCTTCTCTCCCGCCTCGCGCTCGCCGCATCGCTGGTTGCCTCCATGTCCGCGGCCACTCCCACGCTTGAGCAAATCGCCGCCGAGTCGGCCAAGGCCAACGCGTTTTTCGACCGCGTGTTTGATGAAAACCTCGCCCGCAGCCCGCAGTTCATGACCCAGCTGGGCATGAAACGGGATTACGACAAGTGGGATGACCTTTCCGAGCAGCACGCGCTCGAAAATTTCGTGCTTAACGCCCAGCACTTGGCCGAGCTGAAGCGCACCATCAATTTCGATGCGCTCGACGACCAGGCCCGGGTCAGCTACCGGCTCTTCGTCAATGATGCCGAACTGGCCATCGAGGGCTGGAAGTGGCGTTATCACGACTACCCGCTGAACCAGATGTCGGGCCTGCACTCGGAGGCGCCGGCTTTCCTGATCAATTACCACCGCATCGACAACGCGGCCGACGCCCGGGCCTACATCGCGCGGCTGCATGGCATGGCGGTCATGTTCGACCAGCTGCTTGAGGGGGTGAAAATCCGCGAGTCCAGGAACATCATGCCGCCCCGGTTTGTATTGGGGCTGGTCATCGATTCCTGCCGCGAAGTCATCAGCGGCGAACCTTTTGACAACTCCGGCAAGAAAAGCGCCCTGTTGGAGGATTTCGAGGGCAAGGTCGGCGCGCTGAAGGACGTTGATGCCGCCACCCGGCAGCAGTTGCTGACCGACGCCCGCGCGGCGCTCACTGGCGCGGTGAAGCCCGCCTACGAGAAAATAATCGCGGTTATGGCGGCCCAGCAGAAAATCGCCACCGACGATGACGGGGTGTGGAAACTTCCCGAGGGATCCGATTTCTACAATTTCGCCCTGCACCGCGAGACAACCACCCGGCTGACGGCGGACGAGGTTCACCAGCTCGGCTTGCGCGAAGTGGCACGCATCCACCACGACATGGAGGCCATCATGCACCAGGTCGGCTTCAAGGGCGACCTGCAGGCCTTCTTCAAGTACATCAAGGAGGATCCGCAGTTTTATTACCCCACCACGCCCGAGGGGAAGGCCGCCTATATGAAACGGGCCACCGGGATCATCGACGACATGCGGGCCCGGCTCGACGAGTTTTTCATCACCAAGCCGAAGGCGCAACTGGTCATCAAGCCGGTCGAGCCTTTCCGCGAGCAGGGTTCCGCCGGCGCCTTTTACGAGCAGCCCGCGCCTGACGGCTCACGGCCTGGCGTGTACTACGTCAACACGCTCGACATGCGCGGCCTGCCGATCTTCGAGATGGAAACCCTCGCGCATCACGAGGCGATTCCCGGCCACCACATGCAGATCGCCATCGCCCAGGAGCTGACAGGCATCCCGAAGTTCCGGAAGTATGGCGGCAACACGGCCTACGTCGAAGGCTGGGCGCTCTACACCGAATATTTCCCGAAGGAATTCGGCTTCTATCAGGATCCCTACATGGATTTCGGCCGGCTCTACGACGAGCTGCTGCGGGCCGTCCGGCTGGTGGTAGACACCGGCCTGCACGCCAAGAAATGGACACGGGCGCAGGTCGTGGATTATTTCCGGCAGAACACGCCGAATCCCGAACGCGATATTTTCACTGAAACGAACCGGTATATCGTGTGGCCCGGGCAGGCGACGGCTTACAAGATCGGCATGCTCAAGATCCTCGAACTGCGCGAGCTGGCGAAGAAGGAGCTCGGCCCGAAGTTCAACCTTCGTGAATACCACGATCTGGTGTTGAAGGACGGCGCCGTGCCCATGGACATCCTCGAGGAAAACGTCCGGGCGTGGATCGCGCAGAAAAAGGGGTGAGTTGTTTGTCGGGCGGGATCGCTGATCCCGCCATGAGACGACGGCGGGGTCAGCGACTCCGCCCCACAGCTACTTTGCCATCACCCTTCTCAGGTTGTCGCACACGATGGCGGCGGCCACGGCCGCATTCAACGACTCGGACCCGCCATATTTCGGAATTGTCACCCGCTGCGTGACCAGTTTTTGCACGGCTGATGAAAGACCGCGGCCCTCGTTGCCGATGACGATCACCGCATCTCGCAGCGGCGTCAGCGTGTGGACATCATCGCCTTGCAACTCGCAGCCCAGCACCGGCACGGTGCAATCCGTGAATGCTTCGGCCAGCGCCAACGTATGCACGATCACGCGGGCGAACGAGCCCATGCTGGCATTGATGACCTTCTGGGAAAACAAATCGGCGCAGTCGGGCGAGAGCAAAACGCGATTGAGTCCAAACCAGTCGGCGAGCCGCAGAACCGTGCCGACGTTGCCCGGATCCTGGATGCCATCGAGCGCCAGGGTGAGGCCGCGATTCAATGCTCCGGTCATGAGCGGCGTACGGATGATTTTTCCGACGGCCAGTACGCTGGACGGAGCGGGGAAGTGGCTGGCCCGGGCCATTTCGGCGTCGGTGATCGTATGAATTGTGGGACGGGTGCCCCCACCCGTGTTTTTGCTGCGGGGTGCGGGCACCCCGCCCACATCCGGATCTATCCACACCTTTGTCGCGTAGATTTCCAGCAGCGGATAATTGGCGGCGAGCAACTCGCCCACGACTTTCTCGCCTTCGATGACGAACAGCCCGGCTTCCTCGCGGTGCTTTTTTTCCCGCAGTCCGCGCAGACGGGCGAGTTCGGTTTTGGTCAGCGGCATCCCCGCGAGCAGAGCAGCGCCAACAGTGGATGGCAATCGCCGCTTGGTCTCAAATGGAGGCGGAGTGGGGGCACCCGTCTAGAGAATCAGCCAAATGGCTATTTCGATGTTCCGTTGGATCCGGTCCACGCGGCCGCATCCGGCAGATTCCAGCCGCCGCCCAGGGCCTTGTAGAGCTGGACGACGGCCGCCAGTTCATCGCGCCGGGTCTGGGCCAGCGAGACCTGTGCCGGATAGAGCAGTTGTTGCGCCTGCAACACTTCATAATAACTGGCGTTGCCCGAGGCATAGCGCTGCATCGAAATCCTGACGGCATCTTCATAGGCGCGAACCGCGCGTTCCTGCTGTTCCCTGGTCTCGGCCAACTTCTGGCGTGCAAGGAGGGCGTCGGACACCTCGGCGAACGCGTTCAGCGCCGTCTGTTGATACTCGAGTTTCGCTTCCTCCCATGCCGCTTCCGCCGCCTCATATTGTCCGTGAAGCCCGCCGCCCTGGAAGAGGGGACCGGTTGCCTGGGCGCCGACCGACCATAGCCCGGCCTTGCTTGACGTGAGGTTCTCCAGTTGCGGGCTGACGGCGCCGAGCAGCGCGCTCAATCCAATCCGGGGGAGAAATCCACCCACCGTGACGCCGATCCCGGCGTTGGCGGCGCGGGCCGTGGCCTCCGCCTGACGGACATCGGGGCGGCGTTCGAGCAATTGTGAAGGCAGTCCGGCGGGCACCTCGGGCGGCACAATCTGACTCGCCAGACGCGTACTCCGGGTGATTGGGCCAGGATTGTGGCCGATCAGCACACTGATTTGATTCTCCTTGATGGCGATCTGCCGCTCAAGACCGGGTACCCGGGCCGCGTTCGTGGCCATCGCGGCCTCGGCGCTGGAAGTTTCGAGTCGCGAGGCAATCCCGCCTTCCAGCCGCCGGTTGAACAATTTCAGGCTGTCACCGAAAGACTGGGTGGCGTCGTGCGCGATCTCCAGCTCCTCGTCGAGTTCCAGCAGTTCAAAGTAGGCCAGGGCGACCTGGCTGACGAGACTAAGCAGGACTCCGCGCCGGGCTTCCTCCGAGGAAAGGTATCGTGAACGGGCCGCCTCGTCGAGCCGCCTGACCCGGCCCCACAAATCCAGTTCCCATGCGGCGCCGATGTAGCCGTCGAAGCCGCTGGCCGTCGCGCCGGCACCCTGCGTGTAGGCATTCCCCAACTGGGCGTTGCGGCCGCGATCCGCATTGGCGGCATAGCCGATCCCGGGAAAAAGCTGGCCGTGCACTTCGGCTGCGATGGCCCGGGACTGTTCGACCCGGGCGGCGGCGATACGCGCGTCGTAACCGTCCTTCAGTGCGGCGTGGATCAATGCCTTCAACTGGTCGTCCCGGTAAACGTCCCACCACGCCACATCGGCGAGTGAATGCTCGTTGGCAGCGACCGGCTGGTTGCGGAACGCGGCCGGCGTCTCAACGGCGGGGCGCTTGTAATCAGGCCCGACCGCGCACCCGGTGAGGCCGAGAAGCGCGAGAACCGCGGGTATGTTCTGCAAACGTTTCATGTTTGCCGTCAGATTCCGCCGGAGTTCGCCGGGTCATCGCCGGACACGCTGGTGCCCCCTTCAACGACCGGATGAAGCGGTGATGCGTGCGTGCTGTGCGGCCGGCCCTTGGTCGCCCACATTTCTATCACATAAAATGTGACGGGAATCAGGAAGATCGCCAGCGCACTGGCCGCCAGCATGCCGCCGATGACCGCGGTGCCCATCACGCGGCGCGCCACCGCGCCCGAGCCGTCGGCCAGCCAGAGCGGAATGCACCCGAAGATGAAAGCAAGGGAGGTCATCAGAATCGGCCGCAGTCGGACTTTCGCGCCCTGCAGGGCCGCGTCCAGCAGCGGCACCCCGTGCTCATACCGGGTGCGGGCGAACTCCACGATCAGGATGGCGTTCTTCGCCGACAGTCCGATCAGCATGACCAGGCCGATCTGCGCAAACACGTTGTTTTCCATGTGCCGCGCAAAGAGCGTCAGATAGGCACCGAACACCGCGACCGGCACGCCGAGGAGAACACTGAACGGCAGGGACCAGCTTTCATAGAGCGCGGCCAGGATCAGGAAAACGAACAGCACCGAAAGGCCGAAGATGGCGGCCGGGGGAACGCCTTCCTGCGCTTTTTTCTCCTGGTAAGACATTCCGATGTAATCGAAACCCATCTCCCGCGGCATGGTCTGGGCAAAAACATCTTCCAGCGCCTTGGTCGCCTGATTCGAGCTGTAGCCGGGGGCTGCGGCTCCATTGACCTGCGCACTGCGATAAAGATTGTACCGCATGGTGAATTCCGGGCCCAGGCGGTGCTCGACGGTCGTGAAGGCCGAAAGCGGGACCATGGCGCCGTCGCGATTGCGCACGTAATAACTGCCGAGCTTGTCGGGCTGGTCGCGATATTCTCCTTCCGCCTCGACGTACACCTGCCACTGGCGGCCGAAGCGGTTGAAGTAGTTGACGAAAATGCCGCCCATGTAGCACTGCAGCGTCCGGTAAACGTCCGCCAGCGCCACGCCCTGCTTCAGGACCTTGTCCCGGTCCACCTTGACGAAAATCTGCGGGACCGAAGGCAGGAAGGTGGTGGAAAGGCCGGCGAGTTCCGGCCGCTTGCGCGCCGCATCCAGGAACTTGTTCACGTTTTCGGCCAGAAACGCAACGTCCCGGCCGGCGCGGTCCTCGAGCACGAAGGTGAAGCCGCCGGCGGTGCCGACGCCCGGGATGGACGGAGGCGAGAAGGCGAACGCATTTCCCTCGGGAATTTTGCGCAGCTCCCGGTTCAGCCGGGCCTTGATCGCGTCGAAATGTTCCTCGGGTCTGGTGCGTTCGGACCAGGGCTTGAAATTCACGAAGAAGAAGCCGCTGTAGGTGTTGTAGACCGTGCTCAGCAGACTGAACCCGATGACGGAAGTATAGGATTTCACCCCGGGCGTGTTTTTCAGGATTTCCTCAACCTTGCGGGCGACTTCGCTGGTGCGCTGCAGCGAGGAAGCGTTGGGCAGTTGCAATCCGACATAGACGTACCCCTGGTCCTCCTCCGGCAGGAAGGACGAGGGCAGCCGCTTGCCCAGCCAGAGCGCGGCGACCGTGAAACCTGCGAGGATGATGAAACTGACCAGGCTTTTGCGGATCAGATGGCGGGAAATGTTCACGTACCGGTTGGTTCCACCTTGAAAGAGGCGGTTGAACCAGCCGTAGAAAACGCCGAGCGGGCCGCGGGTTTTCTGCCTCGGCCGGAGCAGCATCGCGCAAAGAGCCGGACTGAGCGAGAGGGCGTTGAACGCCGAGATGATCACGGAGATCGCGATCGTCAGGGCGAACTGCTGGTAAAGCCGGCCGGTGATGCCCGGGATGAATGCCGTCGGAATGAACACCGCCGCCAGGATGATGGCGATCGCCACCACCGGGCCGCCCACCTCCTCCATCGCCTTCAATGTCGCGGCGCGCGGCGTCATGCCCTCGTCGATGTGGTGCTCGACCGCCTCGACGACGACGATGGCATCGTCCACCACCAGCCCGATGGCGAGCACCAGGCCGAAAAGAGAAAGCGTGTTCACCGAAAATCCGAACGCCGGGAAAAGGATGAAGGTGCCGATCAGCGACACCGGCACCGCCAGCAGCGGAATCAATGTCGGGCGCCAGCCCTGGAGGAAGATGAACACGACCAGGATGACGAGCAGCAACGCCTGCCAGAGCGTGTTGGAGATTTCATGCATGCCCTCGGCCACCGACTGTGTCGTGTCGAGGCCGACCTGGTAGTCCAGCCCCTGCGGGAAACGCAGCTTGAGCCGCGCCATGGTCTGCTTCACGCCGTTCGCGCAGTCGATGGCGTTTGACCCCGGGAGCTGGTAGACCGCGATGTTTGCGGCTGGCTTGCCATTGAACCGGCCCTGCACGTTGTAAACCTGCGCCCCCAACTCGACCCGGGCCACGTCCCTCAGGCGCACGGTCGAGCCGTCGGGATTGGCGCGGATGATGATGGCGCCGAATTCCTCCGGCGAGGCCAGCCGGCCTTGCGCCCGGACCGAATAGGTGAAATCCTGCCCTTTGGGGGCCGGCTCCCCGCCGATCAGGCCGGCGGGATTCACCGTGTTCTGGGTCTGGATGGCCTGGATGACCTCGCTCACGGTGATGTTGAGCTTGGCGAGCTGGTCCGGCTTTATCCAGTAGCGCATCGCATAGGGTCCGGCGCCGAACACCGCCGCGCTGGCAATCCCGGGAACCCGCGTCAGTTGGTCGTTGATGTTGATGTAGGCGTAATTCGCGAGGAACGTGCTGTCATACGAATCTGTCGGCGAATACAGCGCGATCAGCATCAGCGGCGCCGTCAGTTGCTTTTGCACCGTGACGCCGAAATTGGCCACGTCGGCCGGCAGTTGCGGATTGGACTGCGTGACCCGCATCTGCGTCAGGATCAAGTCGGTGTTCGGATCCGTGCTGACGTCAAAATTGGCCGTCAACCGCAGCGAGCCGTCGCTGCCGTTGATCGAGTACATGTAGTTCATGTTGTCGACGCCGCTCAGCTGCTGCTCGATCGGCGTGGCGACGGACTGCTCGACGGTCTGCGCGTCCGCCCCGACAAAGGTCGTGGTGATGCGCGCCTCCGGCGGCACGATCTTCGGGAACTGGGCGATCGGCAGGTTGAGGAAAGCCACCACCCCGACGATCACGGTGATGATCGCGATGACGATCGCGACAATCGGCCGGTTGATGAAAAATTTTGACACGGCGCGGGCTACTTGACGGCTTCCGGCGCGGCGAACGGCAGCGGATTCACCACCGCGCCCTCCCGGACCTTCTGAATGCCCTCCGCAACGACCCGGTCGCCTGGATGCAGCCCGGTTTCCACCACCCTCAGCGAGCCAAGTTGCTCGCCGATTTTCACGGTCGTGAGATGCACATGGTTGCCCGCATCAACCGTCGCCAGTTGATAGCCACCCTGCAGCTCGGTCAGGGACCGTTGCGGAACGAGCAGCGCGCCCTTTGCGACGCTCACGACGGCCCGCACCCGGGCGAACTGGCCGGGCCGGAGGAATCCGTCCGGATTGGGGAACAACGCCGCCACCCGCAGCGTTCCCGTGTTGCCATCCACCTGGCGGTCGATCGCGAAGAACGTGCCCTTCCGCGGATAGGTTGTGCCGTCGGACAGGACCAGCTCGAACTCGATTCCCTTCGGGATGCTCGGCGCATCGGGTTCGCGCCTCCGGAACTCGAGGTAGGTTTGCTCGCTGATGGGGAAATACGCCTTGATCGGATCCACCGTGGAAACGGTCGTCAGGATGCCCGTGGCCGGCCCCACCAAATCGCCGATCTGCGTCTGGACCAGCCCCGCGATGCCGTCGACCGGGGACACGATGCGGGTGAACCCCAGATTGAGCCGGGCCTGGTCGACGGCGGCGCGGGTCGACGCCAGTTGGGCTTCGGCGGCCAGCCGCGCCTGCACGGCGTTGTCGAGTTCCTCCTGGCTGATCGCCTTGTCTGCGGCGAGCGGGGCGTCGCGTTTGACGTCCAGCTCGGCCTTGCCGAGCTGAGCCTGCGCCTGGGCCAGCTGGCCCTCGGCCTGGGCGAGCGCCGCCGCGAGCGGCCGCGGATCAATTTCAAAAAGCGGATCCCCCTTGGCCAGGACCGACCCTTCCTGGTAATCCTGCTTGAGCAGGTAACCGCTCACTTGGGCGCGAATCTGGGCGTTGACGGAACCGTCCAGGCTTCCGACCCATTCGCGGATGACCGGCACGTCCCTTTGTTCCACCGCGACCACCTGGACATCCACGGGCGGCGGGGCCTGATCCGCTGGTTTCCCGCAACCGCCGGTGAAGCCCGTGATTACAGCCCCGACTGAAACAAAAAGAAATCTCCGGCCCGGCTTGCGTGGATCCATCGGGCGTCAAGTAAGTCAATCGGCCGGCAAATTCAAACAAACTGGGAATTTATTTGCGCCCGCCGTCATTCACCATGGGTCCGGTTGACAACCGGCCAGGGCGTCGCCGGGAGGAAACAAACGGTGCCCCGTCTATTTCCCGGCCGCGGCGAGCTCCGCTTTCGCCGCCGCAAAATCGGCCTGGAATTCCGGACTGCGCAGGAAATCGCGGGCCAGCTCCTGCCCGAGTACCCGGCCGGCATAGATGTCGGACGGGTAATGCACGCCGCCCTGCACCCGCAGCCAGCCAACTTCGCGTCCCTCGGCCAGGATCGCTTCGCGCTTTTCAGGAAAAAGCTCGGCCAGCAGCAGCGCAAAGACGGTGCCGCGCGTGGAGTGCCCGCTCGGGTAGCTGTAGTGGGTCGGATCCTCGTGCTCGATGGAATGGGGAAAACGCGCCGGGTCGAGATGGTAAGGCCGCGGGCGCTTCCAGAATTTCTTGGCGTTGTCGGTCACAGCCTTGGCCTCGGCCTCAACTTCCTTGAACAGCGCCTCGGTCTTCGGAAACCTGCCGTGCACAAACCACGTCCCGATTGCGGGGGCGTAGTGAAAGATCGTCAGCTTGTTTTCATTTGTTCCCAGCGCGATTTCCGCCGGCGTGGCGCTGGTATATACGGTGTAGGTGGCATCGAGGTCGAACTTGTCCTCGGCCGAGCCGGCGGCGGGCGGCGGAGCGAGCAGGGCGACGGCATCGGGCGTGCCCGCCGGCAGGTAGGCGGCGGGAAGCCGCACGACCAGCGCCAGCAACAACGCGACGAGGCCGGGGCGTGGGAGCAGGTGGAATGATTTCATGGAGACAGTGGATTAGAATTCGGCGGAGACCGTCAGGAAGTAATTGCGCACGGGCAGGACGTTGAACGTGTCCTTGGTGTAGGCATTGGCGGGGTTGGCGTCGATGCCATCCAGCACCTGTACCTTCTGGTTGAAGACATTGCCGACCTGGAAGCGGACCTTGTAGCTGCGGATGAACCCCTGCCCGAGTTTCCGGCTATAGCCGACCGACACGTCGCCGATCCAGTAGCTGTCGCTGTTCGCCGAACGCGAAGCCCCGGCCCCGGCAATATCCGGATTCGTGATGGTGTCATACACGACCCAACTGCCGACATATTTCTCGATGATGGAGCCGAACCACCCCCCGTGGTCAAAGACCACGCCGAGGGCGGCCGTGGCCCGGGGCACGGTCGGGACATC
>CAZBLQ010000001.1:0-2042 GCA_964492635.1 uncultured Oleiharenicola sp. | reverse complement strand
CGTGGTCAAAGACCACGCCGAGGGCGGCCGTGGCCCGGGGCACGGTCGGGACATCCAGCTTGGACCCCTTGAAGACCGCGTCGTTGATTGAACCGTTGCCATAGGCACTGATTCCGTTGCCGAGATAGTAAGTGGCCTGCGCTTCCACGCCGTCGTAATAGGCGCCGCGCGCGACGCCGTAATAGATCGGGTCGCCCGAGGCGTCGTTGGGGCCGTTGTACGCGTAGTTTTTGAAATCGATGTAGTAGGCGTCGATATCCCCATTGAACCGGTCATGCTTGAACACGGTGCCGATCTGGTAGTTGGTCGAGAGCTGGGGTTTGACATTGATCGCCCCCAGGTTGGCGTTGTTGACATAGAAGGAATTGCCTTCGGACAGGGCCATGATGCCTTGGGCCCACTGGGCGTAGGCCGCCCAGTCCTTGTTGATGGTGTAGTGGGCCGACACCGAGGGGGTCACCTTGGAATCGGAGCGCGATGCGATCAGCGCCTGGCGACCCGCCGTCTGGTTGACCGTGGCATTGAAATCCCGGCTGAACTCCATGTATTTCGCGCCGGCGTTGACATCGAACTCGCTGCTCACCTTCCACTCGTATTCCGCAAACGGCTCGAACGCGGTGTCTTTGTCCACCAGCAGGTATTTGTAATCGTAGCCGGTGGCACCGGGTAGGGTGGAGGGATTGCCCCCGGGTGCCGCGGCCTTGTAGAGCGCTGCCGAGGTCAGGTCGATCGTGTTGGCCCCGGTGGTGTCGTAGTTGATGCCGTAGGTGTAGCGGTGGTTCGTGGTCGCGTCATACCACAGCCCCGCCTTGAACGTGCCGAGGGCGTCTTCATGGGAAACCAGGAAGGTGTCGCCATAGGTGCGGTATTCGTTCCCCTTGACGGAACCAAGCATCTGGCCCGCCGCAGCGCCGGAGCCGAACTTCGGCTTCTCGTGGCTGATGTTGTCGTAGGAATAGGTGTAGACCTTGTTTTCGAGTTTCCAGCCGTTGCCCAAACCGGTGTCGAGCCCGATGTATTCGAAATCCGCCTTCTTGTCCTGGTAATTGTATTTGCGGTTCAGGAGATCGAGATGGTTGGCGGCAATGTCGTCCTTCAGGCCGAAGTTGCGGCCGAACAGGTCGATCTGCTGCTGGGTCACGGTGCCGGGGTTGCCGAAGCTGATCTTGTTCACGCTGCTCAGCACGGTGATCGTGGTGTCCTTGCCAACCGGTTGCAGGTATTTGATGTTATAGGTATCGCGCTTCATGTCGGAATTGGTGCGGTAGCCGTCCGTTTCCATGCGCTGGTAGCTGAAGATCGCCGAGGCGCCGCCGAGCGCGGGCAGCAGGCCGGTGTTGAACTCGAAGTGACCCAGCCGGGTGCCGAAACTGCCGGCACTGAGCGTCGGCACGAACGACATCGCGGTGCGCGGATCCTTCGAGTAGAGCGCCATGGTCCCGCCAAAGGTAGCGAGGCCGATGGTGCTGGCGGTGCCCGGGCCGCGGTCGACCACGACCTTGCCGATCAGCTTCGCCGGGAAGTAACTCGTGGTGTGGTGACTGTAGGAATTGTAGTCGCCGAAGGGAATCCCGTCGAAGGTCACATTGTAGCCGCCGTCATCAATGCCGCGAATGGTGGTATGCTTGGCCTCGCTCAAGCCCGGGCCGTTGGTCTCGACGTTGGCCACGCTCGGGGCGAGGGCCGCGATCGTCGCATAGTCCGCCGTCGGCGCGACATTGTTGGAGATATACTCGAGCGTCAGGACCGACTGCGGCTGGCGGGCGTCAAGTTTGCTGTCGGTCGGTGCCTGGGTGAGGGCGGAGTTGCGGGGCGCCGTCACCTCCAGATCCTCCAGGCGAAGCGTTTCGCCCGGGGTCGAAGCCGCGTCATCGGCACGGGCGATGGCGGCGAGATTTACTGCAAGCAGACAAATTAAGGTGGCGTGGAATTTCACGCGCTCATGAAATTTTTGTGCCCCGGCCCGGGCAAGCGGGCAATGGGCATTTTTGTGGCGGCCCGGTTAATTCGCGGTGTCGCGCGGGTGACGGCGGCCGGCGGCG